>CAIKLQ010000761.1 GCA_903828255.1 uncultured Verrucomicrobiota bacterium | reverse complement strand
CTTTGGGGATCAGCGTGGCCAGCACTTCCTTTACGTCCGCCACCAGTCCGGTATAGCCGACCAGGTTGGCGACGATATGCGCCACGGGCCGGCCGACGTCGGAGGGGATCAGGTTGATGATGGTGCTGACTGCGGGGGTGAAGCGCAAAATGCGCAATTGATGATCCACGAACACGGTGCCGATGCCGGTGCCGGCCAGCAGGTTGTTCATGTCGTTGTTCGCCCGGGAAAGATCCGCCACCTTGGTTTGCAGCTCGGTGTTGACGGTGGAGAGTTCCTCGTTGACCGATTGCAACTCTTCCTTGGAAGTCTCCAACGCTTCGTTGGTGGATTGTAACTCTTCGTTCACGGACTGCATTTCCTCGTTCGAGGACTTGAGTTCTTCGGTGGAGCTTTCCAACTCTTCAGTGGTGCTCTGGAGGAATTCCTCCTTGGCGCGCAATTCCGCCTTGAGCGCGGCAATGCGGAGTTCGGCCTCGGGCGTGGTGCCGCCCGAGGGGACCGCCGCCACCGCCAGCTCGGGCGGCGCTGGTTTCGCCGGCGCTTCTTCGAGGATGACCAGATAGAGCGGCGCTTCCGGTGTCGCGCCCGGGCCGGTGGTGACCGGCCGGATGGTGAGGTGGACCGTGGTGAAGTGGCCGTTGGTTTTCACGCGCAGCTCGGGGCAGATGACGGTATCCTTGGTGGCCGCCGCTTTGTGCAGGGTTGCGGTCAACTCGCGGCGCAAGCCTTCGCGGGCCATCTTGAGGATGTTGTTGATGCCGGCGTCGCCCGGCGCTAACTCCAGGAACATGCCGGTGCGGCCGTGCAAGTAGAGGATGTCGCCCTGGCCATTGACCAGCGCGCCGGCCGCGATGACCTGCGACAACAGGGCCTGTTCGGTGGTCTCACGCAGGGAGCGTCCCGCGCGTCCCGGGGGTACCTTGACCCCGACGTTCGGGAGCGCGGCATCGGTCGCCGAGATGAGCGGGAGGAAGCGGCCCAGCGCCGCGCGTTGCACGCCCTGCAGATCCTCCTTGCGGCGGTACAGCTTGGCTTTGCGATCCGCCACGGTGAACAGTTCGTTAAACTCGCTCACCCCTTCGGAGGTGCCGAGGAACAGCCAGCCTTCCGGTTTCAAGGCATAGTGGAAGAGCGGGATCAGTTTCCGCTGCAACTCCGGCCCCAGATAGATCAAGAGGTTGCGGCAACTAATCAAATCGAGCTTGGAGAAAGGCGGGTCCTGGATCACGTCCTGCTCGGAAAACACGAGCAAGTCCCGGATGCCTTTGTGGATGCGGTAGGTGCTGCCATCGGCCTCGGCGGTAAAGAAGCGCGCCAGGCGCTCCGGCGAAAGGTCGGCGGCGATACTGGCCGGATAGAGTCCGGTCCGGGCCGCGGCAATGGCCCGGCTGTCAATATCCGTGGCGAACACCTGCACGGTGTAATTCTGCTTGAGCGCCTCCATCCGTTCCACCAACAGGATCGCCAGCGAGTAGGCCTCTTCCCCGGTGGAACAGCCTGTGGACCACACCCGAATCACCGCGCCCGGGGCTTTGCCTTCAAAGAGCTTGGGGATGATCTGATTCTCCAGCAATTGGAAGGCCTCCGGGTCGCGGAAGAAATTGGTGACGCCGATCAACAGGTCGCGAAACAGCGCCTCCACCTCAAGCGGAGTCTGCTGCAAAAACTTGACGTAGCCGTCAATCGCTTCGAGCTGATGCACGGCCATGCGGCGCTCGATGCGGCGGTAGATGGTGCTGGGTTTGTATTGCGAAAAGTCGTGGCCGGTCTGGCTGCGGAGCAGGACGAAGATTTTCTTGATCGCGCTCTCGACCTTGGGCACCGGGGGGAGGGTGTGCTTGGGCAGTTTGCCAAACGCGCGCGCGGCGTAGGCAATGAGCTGCGTGGGCATCTCCGCCGGCGGCAACTCGTAATCCACCAACCCGGTGCCCAGGGCGCTGCGCGGCATCCCGTCAAACTCCGTCGAGCCGGGGTTCTGGGCCATGACCATGCCGCCCTCGGCCTTGATGGCGCGCACGCCTTGGGTGCCGTCGCTGCCAGTGCCCGAGAGGACAATGCCAATGGCCCGCTCATGCTGGTCCTGGGCGAGCGAGCGGAAGAAGAAATCAATTGGCAGGCGTTGGCCGCGCGGGGCGGCGGGTTCAAGTAATTGCAACGTGCCGTTCAGAAACGCCATGTCGCGGCCCGGGGGGATGATATAAGCGCAATTCGGGCGTACTACCATGCCGTCCTCGACCTCGAAGACCGACATGCGGGTATAGCGGCGGATGAGGTCGGAGAGGATGCTCTTGTGATCGGGGGCCAGGTGTTGCACCAGCACGAAGGCCATGTCCGGATCCGTGGCGGCGGGCATCCCGGCAAAGAACGCCTCGAACGCCGCCAACCCGCCGGCGGACGCGCCAATGCCGACGATGGGAAAGGCGTGGAAGTCAGCCGCGCTATCCGCGGCACTGGCCGCGGCGGGCGGCGGGTTGGGGTCCGCGGCACTGCTGGTGGCGGGAGGATTTTCTGACGGCTCCGAAGGCGGCACGATTCTTTTCATAGTGTGAAGGTAGCGGGCGTTGGCCAAAGATGGAAACAGTATTTTTGGCGAGAATGCTCCTGCCGGGGGCGGCTCGGAAGGCTTCTGCGAGCCGTCCCGGGCGGGGTGCTGCGCGCGGAGCTTTTAGCGCCGGTTTGACCAGGAGCCGCCGTAAGGAGGCTCTGACTTTTGAGCGGGCAGGCCCATAAGAATCAAGCGCTTTGAGCCTCCTTGCGGCGGCTACGACCGAGGTGGGACTTTACGAACTCCGCACTGCAACGGGTCAGAGTGCGTGCGGGCCGCAGGCCGTTGGGGGCGACTTGAGGGGTTGGCCGAGGGCCTCAAGCGCGGGCAAAAACCAGAAACATTTCCGCGCCAACCCGGCGGGCGGATTTCAATTGCAGCCGGGCCGCATTGGCGAGTTTGGCAAAGCCCCGGCCCTCGGCAATGGTCGGGGCGGCGCGGCCGCCAAAAATATGCGGGCAGATGGTGAGATGCAATTCATCCACCAGGCCAGCGCGGAACAGGGCAGCGTTTAATTCGGCGCCGCCTTCGCAGAGCAAGCGCTTCACGCCGCGGTGCGCGCGCAGCCAGCGCAACGCGGCCCGAAAATTGATCTCCGTTTTGCCACAGACTTTTACTTCGTCGGCCAGCGCGCGGAGTTTCTTCAACTGCGCGGTTGCGGCCCGCTGCGTCGTGAGAATGATGATGGGGGAATTGGCGACCTGGCTGTCATCCGCCCCGCAGCTTGGAGCCGCGGACTCACGTCCGCGGCCACGCTTCAAGGGTTCAAAGCGATGCTGGAAGATTTCCGCGTGGGGATTTAGCGCGCCCCGGCCGCTGACAATGATGCGCAAATTAAATTCCGCCAGTCCGTTTCGCAGCCGGGCGCGACGAAACTTCTCCGGGCCAGGCCCCAGGTTGATTTTGTTTAGGTTCACCGTGCGAGCCCCCGACATAACGGCGTCGGCGGTGGCGCGGAGTGTGAGGAGGTGTTCGTGATCGCGCGGGCTGCCGAAGGAGGATAGGGCGCGGTTGGCCGTTGCGATTTTTCCATCCGCCGTCATGGCCATGTTGATCAGCACAAACGGCAAGTCTCGGGTTGAAAGTCTGGAGTGTGAACTCAGGCGAGTAGCGGTAGGAGTTAGGCGAGTAGCGGTAGGAGTTAGGCGAGTAGCGGTAGGAGTTAGGCGAGTAGCGGTAGGAGTTAGGCGAGTAGCGGTAGGAGTTAGGCGAGTAGAGATAGGAGTCGTTTTGGTTCGCCTACCCACTGCGGAGGCGGATGACTTTAGACTAGAGCCTTTAGCCTTTAGACTCATAAAACAAGCATCGCATCGCCATAACTGAAGAAGCGGTAGTGTTCGCGAATCGCTTCGGAGTAGGCGGCCAAAACCATTTCGCGACCGCGCGTTTCACCGGGCGCGGCAAACGCGCTCACTAGCATCAAAAGGGTGGAGCAGGGAAGGTGAAAGTTCGTGAGCAGGGCGTCCACGATTTTGAAATCGTGCGGCGGGTGGAGGAAGATTTTCGTGCGGCCGCGGCCGGCGACAATCTGATTCGCACTGGAGGCTTCACGCGAACCACCTAGAGGCGGGACTCCGCATGAGCTTTCAAGCACGCGCACGCTGGTCGTGCCCACGGCGATGACGCGTTGGCCGGCAGCCTTCGCGCGGTTTACAGCCTGGGCTGTGGCTGCGCTTAGCTCATAGCGTTCTTCGTGCATGACATGCGCCGCGAGCGTGTCGGCTTTGACAGGCGCAAAGGTGCCTAACCCGACGTGCAGGGTGACGAATTGCACATCCACTCCCAGCGCCCGGATTTCGGCGAGTAGTTTTTCAGTGAAGTGCAACCCCGCGGTCGGGGCCGCAACACTGCCGGCGGATTGTGCGAAGACGGTTTGGTAACGTTCGCAGTCGAGTGAGTGCGGGGCGTTGGGGGCGGAAGCGCGGAACTCCCGCTCGGCGGGTTGCGAAGGTTCAGCGGTGCGCGCCGGACGGGAGTTCCGCGCTCCGGTTTCCCGGCGGATATACGGCGGCAGCGGGACTTCTCCAAGCTCATCGAGCGCGGCGAGAAGGTCGCTCGGGCCCGCGAATTGCAAACGGCGGTGCCCCTCTTCATTGATCGCGGTCACCGTCGCGTGAAATGTTGTTCCTGAAGGTGGCTGGTCACGTTGCCGCGCCGGATTTTGGATTTGAATTTTGGTGCCAATGCGGGCGCGCTTGCCTGGCTTGAGCATCGCCCACCAATCGTTTGGGGAGTTTTCTTCGAGCAACAACATTTCAAACGCGCCGCCGGTGGCCGCGTTCACGCCGCGTAAGCGTGCGGGAATGACGCGGGAGTTATTGAGGACGAGCACGTCGCCGGCACGGAGAAAATGCCGCAGATCGCGAAACTGTCGGTGCTCAATTTGCCCCGAGTGGCGATGCAAAATGAACAGTCGCGATGCGTCGCGCTGGGTTGTAGGATGCTGCGCGATGAGTTCTGGCGGCAGGACAAAATCGAAATCGGCGGTTCGCATCGGGCGGGAGTTTAGCAGGGGAGCGGTGAGGGGACAACGAAACATGGTTTTTGCCACGCTACGGGTGGTGGTGGGCTTGGTTTGAACCCCAATTTACAGGGTCTGAGAGGATTGTTAATAACTTCTGAGCAAATCTTCTCAAACGAGGTTGACAGAAGGTGTGGGAAAGTGTTTAACAGTGGTGTGTTGTGTGGGGTTTGTGAGATGTGTGTATGCCCCGGTGAACAACTATGCCAGACAGCCAAATCATTGACCGGGTTTACAATTCGATATACCGCCATTCGACGGATAAGAAGCGGCGTATCCAGGTGCCGGCAATGTGGCGGCCCGTAGCGGAAGACTTTCAGTTCACTTTGATCGTTTGGCCGCAGCGGCAGGAGGGGCCGTGCTTGCGCGTGCTGCCGCCGAAGGAAATGGCGGAACTGATGGCGGCGTTGGACGCGATGCCGAACGGGGATCGCAACAAGACGATCTTGAAGCGCATCATCGGCAGTGAGTCCACGCAGGTGGTTCTCGATAAAGCGGGCCGGATTTGCGTGCCCGATGAGATGGCCACGGCGGTCGGGATCGAGATTGAGAAAGAAGTGGTGTTGGTCGGCTTGCTCGACCGGTTCGAGATTTGGGAGCCGGCGCGGTACGGGCGAGTCAAAGCCGCCGACGCCGTGATGGCGCAGGAAGCTTTCAAAATGATGGAATGAACATGAGCTTGGGACGATTACTCGCAGCGGGGAAAAGTTTGGTCGGCTTGCACGGCGGCCCTAGTCGGTATCGCACGAACAAAAAGGTGCGGCTGCCGAAGTTTATTTCGCCGAAGAATCCGTTTGCGACTGGCGAAGCGCCCGCGAAGCCGCCGGGGCCCGCGCCGGGGTCGGCACAACCAGTCGCGCCGAAACCGGTGGCGGTTGCGGTTCGCACCGAAGCGAGTGGAGCGGGACAAGAAACTTTGCGGGCCCCGAAGAGCGCCCGCGCCGGGGGTTGGCTGCGGGCGTGGGGCCAGAAGCTGAAGCCGCTGCCCCGGGCGGCGCGGACGTTCGCTGCGACCAAGCCCGCGGCGCAGCAGGGCGAGTTGTCGTTGGACGGGGTGCGGGTGGTGCGCAACGACCTGAGCGATGGAGATTTTGCGGCCGGGCGGCCGACTGGTGGGAAGCTGGTCTTGCCGGTGATGGTGTTGACGGCGGAAAAACTCGAACCGGTGGGCGCAGCGTGGCAGCGGCTCACGACCAAGTTTTTCGGTTCGGATCATCATTGAGAGCTGATGGAAAGTGCCCGATTTCCTTCACAAGCCGGTGTTGCTGGCGGAAGTGCTCGAAGCGCTGCAGCCGTGCCCGGGCGGGCGGTACGCGGACGGGACGTTGGGTGGGGCTGGACATGCGGCGGCCATCTTGGCGGGGAGTTCGCCGACGGGCTGGGTGTCGGGCTGCGATCGCGATGGAGCGGCCGTGACCGCAGCGCAAGCGCGGTTGGCGCAATTCGCCGGACGGTTTGAGATTCGGCGGGGGAATTTTGCGGAACTGGCGGAGTGGCTTCCGCCGGGCAGTTGTGACGGGGTGTTGTTGGATTTGGGGGTGAGTTCACCGCAACTGGATGAGGCCGGGCGGGGTTTCAGTTTCATGCAGGACGGGCCGTTGGACATGAGAATGGACGACCGGCAGGGCCTTACGGCGGCGGATTTGGTGAACGGCGCGAGTGCGGATGAGCTTGCGAAGATTTTTTGGGAACTGGCGGATGAACGGGATTCGCGGCGGTTTGCCCGGGCGATGGTGCATGACCGCGTGCAGACTCCGTTCCGGACGACGCGGCAACTGGCGGAGTTGATCGCGCGGATTTCGCCGCGGCGCGGCAGCAAGACGCATCCGGCGACGAAAGTTTTTCAGGCGTTGCGCCTGGCGGTGAATGACGAGTTGGGTTCTTTGAAAGTTGGGTTGGCCGGGGCGCTGAAGATTCTCCGGCCCGGCGGGCGGTTGGCCGTGATCACCTTTCACTCCATCGAAGATCGGGTGGTGAAGGAATTCGGGCGGGCGCAGGCGCGGGACTACACGTTTCCGGGAGAGCAGGACATTCCGGAGTTGCGCGTGCCGCGAACCCCTCATGTGAGAATTGTGACGCGCAAGGCGATCCAACCCGGCGCGGTGGAAGTCGCGGAAAACCCGCGGAGTCGCAGTGCGCAGTTGCGAGTATTGGAAAAGTGTTAGCCGGCCAGGCTGGCCACTTTCATTAACCGCTGGCTGCAGCCGGGGGTGCGGTGGTGGGTGCGGAAGCACCGTTGCAACGGTTTTCCGTCGGGCGTGAAACTGTTGAAACGGTTTCAGCGCGGTTCGATCGTGGGTCACGCCGCTGAAGCGGGGTGTTAATGAGAGGCCGGAAATTCGGCCCGGGTGGGAAGCAGCAGCAGGAGCTTTGAAATGGCGAAGAACAGAAAGCATCAGTCGGCGGGAGTCCGGTTCGGTTCGGTACTCCTGACGCTATTGTTGTGCTTGTTGATCGGCGGTTCGGGAATCGGTTTCGTGTGGCAAAAGGCCCAAATTTACGAACTGGGCCAGCAGATCCGGAAGCGGGAACTGCACCTGACCGAATTGCGGGATGGCAACAAGAAGCTACGGGATCAACTCGCGATGTTACGCTCGCCAGGGAAGCTGGAGCAACGGGTGCGGGAATTGAATCTGGGTATGAGCCAGCCGCAGCCGATGCAGGTCTGGCGCTTGTCGGAGCCGTTGGTCAGCCGGGCCGAGAGCCCGGAGCGGGCGCGATTATACGCTGCCCAAACTAATCCCGCGGCCTTGACGCCGTGACCGAGATGGAACTTTGACTTTTTTGCCGCCGCCCGTGACGCCGTCGGAGAGGAACCGATCGCCGCGGGTGGCGTGCAAGACTTTGCGAAGCCTGGCAGGAACCCGCCCGGACTCGCCGTGAATGAAACCGAAATATTTTTTACCGCCGCCCGTGACGCCGTCGGAGAGGAACCGATCGGCATGGGCGGTTGGTAATTTTTAATCTGATGGCCAAACGTCTGCAAAATCGCCGTCTCCTGGCGCTGGTGTTGCTGCTGGTCGCGGCCTTCGCCGGGCTGAGCTATCGGCTGGTGGACCTCCAGGTTCTCCAGCACGAGACGCTGAGCGCGAAAGCCGCCCAGCAAGGTCGGGAGGTGATTCAGCGCGAGCCGCGGCGGGGCGACATCCTGGACGCGCGCGGCAATCTTCTGGCCACGAGCGTGTTTGTGAAAACCGTCTGCGCCAACCCGGCGTTGCTGGGGAATTTTCAGGCGAAAGTTGCGCGGGCCATTGCCCCGTTGCTCGATTTGAATGAAGGCGAGCTTTACAACCGGCTGTTGCCCCGGCTCCGGGTCAACGCGCAGGGCTTGGTCCTGACCAATACGAACGGCCAACCTCTCACCAACCGCTACGTGGTCCTCCAGCGGAAGGTGTCGGTTGAGACGTGGGAAAAAGTCCGCCAGGCGATGAGTTGTCTTGAATTTACCACCAACGAAATCAAGCTGCCGCCGAAAGCCTTTGCCACGTATTGCCGTGAACTAAAAACCGGGGGGATTTTCGCCGACGCTTTCAACGATCAACAGCGGGTTTATCAAGGTCAAACCCTCGCCGCGCATGTGCTCGGCTACGTGGGCATGTCCGAGCGTAACCAGGACGGCGCCCGCATTCTTGAAACCACCGGCAAGGACGGCGTCGAGGCCACTTTCAATTCCAAACTGGCGGGCGTTCGCGGTTGGCGCAAAACCGAAAAGGACAGCGGGCAACGCGAACTGGTGACCTTGCGCGGTGAAGATGTCGAACCGCGGGACGGCCTGAACGTCGTGCTCACGATTGACTCCGTGATCCAGCATATCCTCGAAACCGCCATGGCCGAGGCGATGGTGAAGCACACGCCCATCAGCATTTCGGGCGTCGCCGTGCGACCGCGCACCGGGGAAATTCTTGCCCTGGCGACGTTGCCGACCTTCGATCCCAACCGGCTCGATTCGGTGCCGGAAGAAGCGCGCCGCAACCGCGTCATCACGGACCTCATCGAGCCAGGTTCAACTTTCAAGATCGTGGTGGTGTCGGGCGCGCTGAACGACTCGGTGGTGCGTTTGACCGATCAATTTGATTGCGAGCACGGGCATTTCAGTTTTGCGGGCCGCGTGTTGCACGACGACCATGCGTCCGACGTGCTCTCCGTTGAGGGCATCATCACTAAATCGTCCAACATTGGCGCGGCGAAGATTGGCATCAAGCTCGGCGAAAAGCGGCTCTACGATTACATCCGCGGTTTCGGTTTTGGGGAGCGCACCGGCGTGCCACTGCCCGGCGAGGTTCGGGGCATTCTCCATCCGACCAAGGAATGGTCGAAGGTTTCGATTGCGCAGATTCCGATGGGGCATGGCGTGGCCGTGACCCGGTTGCAAATGACGATGGCCATGTGCGCGATTGCGAATCATGGCGTGCTCATGCGCCCGATGCTCGTGGACCGGCTCGAAGATCGCGAGGGCCAGGTCGCGGCGAAATACTTGCCGCAACGGGAGCGCCAGGTCATCACCGAAGCCTCGGCCGATCTGATGGTCAAGGCGCTCAAGACGGTGGTTTCAGCGGTGGGCACGGCTCCGAAAGCCGCGCTCGAACATTACACTGTGGCTGGCAAGACGGGCACCGCAAGAAAGGTCGAGAACGGCGTTTATGTTTCGGGAAAATACATCTCCTCGTTCATCGGATTTTTTCCGGCGGATGAGCCTGAGCTGTGCATTTCGATCATCATGGACGAGCCGAAGCAGGGTTATTATGGCGGCTTGACGGCAGCGCCGGTTTTCAAGCAGGTCGCCGAAAAGGCCGCGGCGTATCTGAACATTCGTCCCGACATCAAGGGCAGCGAACCCGAGGGCACAAATACGGTGGCGGTGATGACCGATCTTCGGGCGAGCAAAACGGTGGCGGCGCGTCCGGTCAGCCCGCCGTGAGATGACGATAGGCGATCTGGCCCAGCTTGGGACTGAAAAGTGGAAGCGCGCTATTTGACATTTATTGTTTCGGCCTGTGCCGGAAAGTTGGTGGCCGGTTCCCCTGAAACGGTGTTCCGTCACGTCTGCGTTGACTCGCGGCAGGTTCAGGCCGGGGACCTGTTCTTTGCGATCAAGGGGGAACGGTTCGACGGTCACGACTTTCTCGACGAGGTCGCCGCCAAAGGCGCGGTGGCGGTGGTCATT
Organism: uncultured Verrucomicrobiota bacterium; assembly: GCA_903828255.1. Taxonomy (GTDB): domain Bacteria; phylum Verrucomicrobiota; class Verrucomicrobiia; order Limisphaerales; family JADLHS01; genus CAIKLQ01. The sequence continues at coordinate 25,270 of CAIKLQ010000761.1, read as the reverse complement.
GAGCGCACGCGGCAGCTTGCCCGGTTGCCCGCATGTGCGGTCATTTTGGTGGATGAAGTGCGGCGGGCGTTCGGGCTGTTGGGGGCGGCGTATCGCCGGGATTTCAACTTGCCGATCGTGGCGGTGGCGGGGTCGAACGGCAAGACGACGACGAAGGAACTGATCGCTGCGGTGCTGGGCGCGGAATTTTCGACGCTCGCAAGCGAGGCGAGTTTTAACAACGACATCGGCGTGCCGACGACGTTGTTGCGGCTGGAAAGATGGCACCGGGCGGCCTTGCTGGAAGTTGGAACGAATCACCCCGGGGAACTCGCGCCGTTGGTGAAATTGATCCAGCCGTGGTATGGCGTGATCACGAGCATTGGGCGGGAGCATTTGGAATTTTTCGGAGATTTGGCAGGCGTGGCGGAAGAGGAGGGCTGGCTGGCAGAGTTGCTGCCGGCGGACGGAAAGTTGTTCGTCAATGGCGACAACGAATGGACGGAGCGACTGGCGCAGCGGGCGCGGTCAGCGGTCGTGCGGGTGGGTTTGAATGAAGGCAACGTCTGGCGGGCGAAGGCGGTGCGAATGGACGCGAAGGGCATGGGGTTCCAGGTGGACGCGCCCCGACGGGAATTTTGCGGCGAGTATCAAATCAATTTATTTGGGAGTCATCAGGTTGTGAATGCACTTTTTGCGATTGCGGTGGGTGAGGAACTGGGGTTGGAACGTGCGGTGATTCAGCTCGGCCTGGCCGCCTGCCAGCCGGCCAAGATGCGCCTGCAACTTTGGGAAGCCAACGGCGTGCGCGTGTTGGACGACACTTACAACGCCAACGCGGACTCGATGCTCGCGGCGTTGCAGGTGCTCAAAGATTTGCCCTGCAAAGGCCGGCGCGTCGCGGTGCTCGGGGACATGGCGGAACTCGGCGCGCACAGTGAGACGGAGCACGCGGCGGTCGGCCGGGGCGCGGCCGAAGCCGGCGTGAGCCAGTTGTTCGCCGTCGGCAAAATGGCGGCGGTCATGGGCCAAGCAGCGCGGGACGCGGGGTTGAATCGGGTCATCGAACTGGCGGATGTGGATGTGGCGTGCGCGGCGTTGAAAAAGTTTCTCAAGCCTGGGGATGTGGTGTTGTTGAAAGCTTCGCGCGCGACGCGGCTGGAACGGGTCGCGGAGATCTTGCGGAGTAAGTGATGAGTGGAATGCCTGACGGGGTCTCGGCGCGAGGGCGCGGACCAGTCGGACCAGTCGGACCGGTCGGACGGTTGGGTTAGCGGGCAACGGATGCGCGGAGTTTCGGGAGCCGTAGGAAAGATTTTGAATGTTCTATTACCTCAGTCAGTGGTTGCTGAACTGGTCCGAAGGGACCGAGTGGGCGGATCGCCTCTCGGCCCTGCGGCTCTTCCGCTATATCACCTTGCGGGCGGCGGGCGCGGCGGTCACGGCGCTATTGTTGAGTTGGTGGCTCGGGCCGCATGTCATCGCTTGGCTCAAACGGTTCAAGTTCGATCAGGAGTACAAAGACGCCGCGGAGACGCAGGGCAATTTGACCTCCCGCGCGGCCCAAAAAAAAGGCACGCCGGTCATGGGCGGACTACTCATCGTGCTGGTTTTGGATCTGACCACCGCGTTGTGGGCGCAATGGACGACGCTGATTCTGCTCACTTCACTCTCGGTGCTGGTGCTTACGGCGCTCGGTTTTTGCGACGACTTTGCGAAAATCACCAAGCAGAACAGCGCCGGGGTCCCGGGGGCGGTGAAGCTCGTCGTGCAGTTTTCGCTGGCGATCTTCATCGGCGTATATCTGTGGCGCTTGCCGGTGGTAAGTTACCTGCGGATTCCGGAAAGTCATTCCACGATCACGAGCAATCTGGTCAGCGTGTTGATGTTGCCGGTGTACAAGTATCCGGTGCATATCGGTGCCGTGCTGGGGGTGCTGTTGGTTGCTTTTACGATCGTCGGCTCCTCGAACGCCGTGAACCTCACCGATGGGCTCGACGGTTTGGCGACTGGCTGCACGCTGATAGTTACGGTGGTATTCGTGGTGTTTACCTACGTCTGCGGGCACGCGGAAATTTCCAAGTATCTCCAGGTGCCGCACGTCGTTGGTGCGGGCGAACTTACGGTGTTCTGTGCGGCGCTCTGTGGCGCGAGCATGGGATTTCTCTGGTTCAACTGCCACCCGGCGCAGGTGTTCATGGGCGACACCGGATCGCTGGCGTTGGGCGGGGCGCTGGGCATCGTCGCGGTGCTGATTCATCAGCCGTTTGTGCTGGTAATCGCGGGCGGCGTGTTCGTGGCGGAAGCGGTGTCGGTGATGCTCCAACGCGGCTGGTTTTGTTACACGCGGCGGCGCACCGGCACGGGGCGGCGGATTTTTTTGATGGCCCCGATTCATCACCACTTCGAGAAGAAGGGCTGGCACGAGTCGCAGGTGGTGATGCGGTTTTACATTTTATGCGTAATGTTCGCGGTGGTTGCCTTGAGCACGTTGAAGATACGATGAGGCTTGGCGGCGCTTGCGGAATCCGGGAATTTGCTTTTCTCACGGATCAGGTATCGCTCCGCGCGCGGTAGGATTCTTTGAAAAATGTCTGAGTCGAATAATAGAATCAACACTGGCGATGCCGAGTGCAGGAATATCCCTTGCACCACGGGCAGTTCGTTGCTAAAACTTTCGGCGAGAGCGGCGTATGGCACAGCCGATTTTTACCCGGTCCAAGCAACTTCGCTCTTTGAAGCTTCGCCGTTTTTCGACACCGCTAGAGACGCGGCGAAGGCTTTGTTGCCGAAATGGAATCAATTGGTTGGGGTGCCGGCGGTGGTCACCCCAACCGCACCGATAATTTACGACCCGATGGTCACGCAGTCAGACAACCAACAGACAAATTTGCCCCGACGTTTTTTGAGGGAAAACGCCGGTGCAATAATCTCCAACCCACTCCTCAAATCGAAAGGACGCGAATCGCGCCAAGCCCATGAATAATCCCAGTCCGTTGATACCCCAAGGCTCCTTGCTGGAGCAAAAAAACCAGAGTCGCGCAAAAGTAAAGGTCGCATTTTTCTGCGTCGTTGGCGTGCATGTTGCCGCCATTCTCATCGCTTTGCTCGCCCAAGGTTGCAAGCGGGAACAAACCCCAGCCATTGAACCGGTCCCAGCACCGGCCACCAACAACGAAGCCAACCTGCCGCCGCTGGACACTAATCCGCCGCCCCAGGCAGCCGTCGTGGCCTCGAACCCACCGGCCCAGACCTTGCCGCCGCAAACGCTGCTGCCGGATCCGGTGACCGCGCCTCCTGCAACTGGCGCGCAGGAATACGTCATCAAGAAGGGCGATACCTTTGCCACCCTTGCGCCGCGCTTTCATGTGACGACCAAAGCAATCCAGGCCGCCAACCCGACCGTGAATCCGAGCAAGCTTCAGATCAACCAGAAGATTGCCATTCCCGCTCCGACCACGCCAACCGCTCCGGGCGCCGCTTCCGGCGCGATCGCAACGCCTGCGGCAGCTTCGACGGCGGATGCGGGGCACCAAACATACATCGTCAAGTCCGGCGACACGTTGACCAAGATCGCGAAGGAATTCCACACCACCGCCGCGGCTTTGCGCAAGGGCAACAGCCTCAAGACCGACAAGATCAAAGTCGGGAGCAAGTTGAAGGTGACAGCCAAAGCCGCGCCAGCCGCGCCAGCGGAGCCGGCGGCGGCCCCGGCGGCGGTCCCGACTTCAACTCCGCCAGCTACGACTGTTCCGCCGCGGTAGAATTCGCCACGGGCGCCGGGCTGTCTCGGCCCGGCGCCCGATTTTTTGTAGAACCGGAAATGAAATCCGCCGTCACCACGCTGGCTTTTTGCGTCGCTGCCCTGCTGGCGTTGGGGATGGTGATGCTCTACAGCGCGAGTTCGAGCATGACCCAGCACGGAGTTCGCGTGGGGGCGAACTACCTCATCCTGCAAATGATCTGGTGTGGGCTGGGATTGGTGGCGTGTGTGGTGGCGACGGCCTTGGACTATCGGCTGCTGAAGAAGATCGTCTGGCCGCTGTTCGGGCTCGCAATTATTTTGCTCGTGCTGGTGCTTTTGCCTCTGCCGCATGGCCTCACCCGGAAAATCAACGGTGCGCACCGCTGGTTCGTGCTTCCGGGCATGCGACTGCAACCGTCTGAATTGGGCAAACTCGCGCTGATTTTCGTGCTGGCCTGGTACGGCGAACGGTTCCAACGGCGGATGCCATCCTGGAAAATGGGAGTCGTCATCCCGGGTTTGTTGATCGGAGCGATTGGCGGCTTGATCTTCAAAGAACCGGATGTCGGCAACGCGTTGGTCATTGCGACCGTCAGCGGAATAATGCTTTTGATTGCGGGCATTCGCCTCCGGTATTTCCTCCCGCCGGTCCTCGCGGTCGCCGCTGCGGTCAGCGCGTTTATCTATCAGAATCCGATGCGCTCCGACCGCATTTATTCCTGGCTGCACTTGGAGGAAACCAAACTCGGTATCGGTCGCCAGGTCTATCAGTCTTTGCTGGCGCTCGGCTCGGGCGGTTGGACCGGCCTCGGGCTGGGCAACGGTCGGGAGAAACTCGGCTGGGTGTCAGAACATCACACGGATTTTATTTTACCGGTGATCGGGGAGGAATTGGGTCTGGTTGCCACCATGCTGATCGTGACCGCATTCGTGTTGATCGTCGTTTGCGGAATTTACATCTCGCTGCGGGCGCCGGATACGTTTGGGCTGCTGCTTGGGTGCGGCCTGAGTTTTTTGATTGGCTTGCAGGCGTTTATCAATATCGGGGTCGTGACCGGCGCGTTGCCGAACAAAGGTCTGCCGCTGCCGTTTATCAGCTACGGCGGTTCAAACCTGCTCGCCATGCTTGCCTGTGTCGGTTTGCTTTTCAGCATCGCCCGGCGGGGGCGCGAACCGCAGCCGGGGAGGGAGTTGCTGGACTCCCGAGAAATTGGAGAAATTCCCCAGCCTGCATGACGCATCTCCGCCAATCTTCGCGCTGCGTCGCGATCGCTTGTGGCGGAACGGGCGGGCATCTCTTTCCCGGGTTGGCCGTGGCCGAGCAACTCCAGCGGCGCGGTTGCACGGTTACGCTTTTGGTTTCCCCCAAGGAAGTGGATCAACACGCCGTGCAGTCCGCGCGCGGAATGGAAATTGTCACCTTGCCAGCAGTCGCGTTGCAACGCGGCAGTCGGCTGGCGTTCGGGCGTGGATTTTTTCAATCCTGGCGGGCGGCTCGGAAAAGCTTCCTCGCCCATCCGCCGCAAGCGGTGTTGGCGATGGGTGGTTTCACCAGCGCTCCACCGGTGCTGGCAGCGCGCTCGGTCAGCGCGAAAACATTTCTCCACGAATCCAACACCATCCCCGGCCGGGCGAATCGCTGGCTGGCGCGGTTGGTGGATCAGGCCTTCGTCGGTTTTCCCCAGGCTCGCCGCCGCTTGCCTGCGAAGGAAACCACTGTCACCGGCACGCCCGTGCGAACGGACTTTCGCCCGCGTGACGCCGGCGAATGTCGGGCGGCGCTCGGGTTGGATCCCGCCCGGCCCGTGGTGTTGGTGATGGGCGGCAGCCAGGGCGCTACTGGAATCAATGATTTGATTTTGTCCGCGCTACCGCAACTGGCCGCGCACGGATTGCACTGGCAATGGCTGCATCTTACCGGGCCGCACGATGGTGAAAAAGTGCGCGCCGCTTACGCCAAATTGGGTTTGACTGCGATGGTGCATCCGTTCCTTCGCGAGATGGAGCAAGCCCTGGCAGCGGCGACCGTCGCGGTGAATCGCTCCGGCGCTTCGTCGCTCGCTGAGTTTGCGGCGCTGCGCGTGCCGTCCGTGCTGGTGCCGTTTCCGCACGCGGCCGACGATCATCAACTCCACAACGCCCGTGCCTTTGCGGATACTGGCGCGGCATTTTTGCTGGAACAAAAAGGCGCGACGCCGGAGCGAGTCGTGCAACTGATCGGGGAACTCATCGAGAACTCCGCCACGCGGGAAAAAATGCAGGCGGCCCTGGCGACTTGGCACGCCCCGCACTCGGCGGATCGGATTGCGGAAATTATTTTGCGAGCCATTGGCGGACGTCGCGCGGACATTCCTGTCCGCGGGTTCACGGGACTTTCCAGTCCCGTGTCCCAAGCTGCGAACGCGAACTGGCCGCACTGTGAACTGGCGACTGGAAAGTCGCCCGAACCGGCGGACAAGAATGTCCGCCCCACATTCGAGTCCCGGCTCCCCGGTTGCGGGGAGAGGGAGAGCCATCGGCAGGCAGTTGGCGAATTGAGCGCACTGGCATGATGCAAACCGCGGACATCACGACAACCACTCCCACTCGCCCCCAGGCGCTGGCGGCGGGTTTGCGGGCGTTGGTGAGCAGCGAGACGCTGGTCCGCGCCGATGAACCGCTAGCCCGGCGGACGACGTTCCGCGTTGGTGGCCCGGCGGATGTTTATGTCGAGCCGGCTTCCGACGAAGACCTTGCGGCGGTGTTGAGTTATTGCGCGGAGACCGGCGAAAGTTTTTTCGTGCTCGGGCGCGGTTCAAATTTACTGGTGCGGGATGGCGGCTTTCGTGGTGTGGTGATCTGCCTGGCGCAAGCGCACTTCAGTCGCATCGAAGTTCGCGGCGACCGGCTGCACTGCGGTGCCGGCGCGAAGCTCAAGCGCGTTGCGGTGGAAGCGAAGCAAAGCGGGTTGAGTGGGGTGGAATTTCTGGAAGGAATTCCAGGTAGCGTCGGCGGCGCCTTGCGGATGAACGCCGGCGCGATGGGTGGGGCGACGTTTGACGCCGTCGAGTCTCTGCGGTTTATGGATTACCACGGGAAGATTTTCGAAAAACCCGCGCGGGAAGTCGCCACTGAGTATCGTTCGTGCCCGATGCTCAGGGATCACCTCGCATTGGACGTGGTGTTCCGATGCGCCTGGGCGTCGCGCGAAGAAATCGAAAAGCGCATGGACGCTTTTAGCAAAAAGCGCTGGGCCTCGCAGCCCGCCGCGCCGAGCGCCGGTTGCATTTTCAAGAACCCGCAGCCGCTGGCGGCCGGCCGGCTCGTGGATGAGTTGGGCTTGAAAGGTCTGCGCGTGGGCGGCGCGGTGGTGTCGGAGGAGCACGGTAATTACATCGTCAACGCTGGCGGCGCGACGGCGCGGAACATTTTGGAGTTGATCGCCCAGGTGAAGCAGCGGGTGCATAGCGAGCGCGGGATCGAGTTGCACCCGGAAATCGAAATCATCGGCGAGGATTGAAACTATGGCGGGAAAATTAAGTATCACGGTCATGGCCGGCGGCCCCAGCGCGGAACGCGAAGTTTCCTTGCGTTCGGGCGCGGGCGTGGCGCGAGCGCTGCGCTCGCTGGGCCACGCGGTGAGCGAATTAGACCCGCTCGGGCCGGGCTGGCAATTGCCTGCGGGCACGGAGTTGGTGTTTCTTGCACTCCACGGCACCTACGGCGAGGACGGCGCGGTGCAGGCGGAACTCGACAAGTTGGGCGTGCTTTACACCGGCTGTGACGCCGCGGCCAGCCGCATCGGTTTTGACAAGGTGCTGACGAAGGAGCGGTGCGTGGCGGCGGGCGTGGCGACGGCGCGGTTCACGGTCATGAACGCGGTCGGCGCGCCGTGGCCGATGGGCTGGAATCCGCCGGTCGTGCTCAAGCCCGTCTGCCAGGGATCGAGCGTGGGGTTGCAATTCGTCGAGCGCGTGGCGGATTGGAGCGCGGCGCTCACCGAGGCGATGCGGCACGATTCGCGGGTGTTGGTGGAAGAAAAAATTTCCGGCCGCGAATGTACCGTGGGAATTGTCGGCGACGAGATTTTGCCCGCCATCGAGGTGCGGCCGAAAGGCATCTACGATTACAACACCAAGTATCACACCCGCACGGCGGAATACTTTTGTCCCGCGCCGTTCGAGGCCGAGACGACGCAGCGCGTGCAAGCCGCGGCGTTCAGCGCGTTCAAAGCCATCGGCGGCCGCGACTACGCGCGCGTGGACGTGATCGTGCGTCCGAACGGCGAGCCGGTGGTGCTCGAAGTCAACACGCTGCCCGGGATGACGGAAACCAGTTCGCTGCCCAAGGCGGCCAAAGTGGCGGGCATCAGCTACGAGGCGTTGTGCCAGCGGATGGTGGAAATGGCGCTCGCGAGAAAATGAAGAATGAAGAATTGAAAACCTGGCAAAATCGTGAGGCGGGTTCCGGGTTCACGCCTCACTCTTCATCCTTCATTCTTCATTTTACATTCCCCTATGTGGCTTTTTAATCGAAAACCAAAGAACCGGCGTTTCAGCCGCGGTCACGTCCTCGACGTGAAACTGCGCTCGGGCCAGGTCCGGGCGCAGCGTCTGGGGTGGATCTGGCTGGCGTTGCTCGTGGTTTCCGGCACGGCGCTCGGATTTTTTGGGCTGTGGCGCGCGGGCGAATGGGCGCTGAACCGTTTGGTCTATGAGAACCAGGCCTTTGCCATTGCGCAGATTGACATGCAGACCGACGGCGTAATTACCCCGGATCAGTTGCGTCGTTGGGCCAATGTGAAACTTGGCGACAACCTCTTCACCCTCGATCTCGCGCGGGTGAAGCGCGATCTCGAAATGCAGCCGCTGGTGAGCTTTGTTTCCGTCGAGCGTATTTTGCCGCGCACCCTGCGGATTCGCGTGACCGAGCGGGAGGCGGCAGTGCAGGTGAACGTCCCGCGGTCGAACCCGCACGGCAGCGTCGAGGTTTTGGTATTTCAGGTTGACCCGGATGGCTTCGTCATGCTGCCGCTGGACGCGCGTCAGCGCACGACGCCCGCCAACCAAACGGACGATTCGTTGCCCGTGCTCGCGGGCCTGGGGCTGCACGAATTACAACCCGGCCGCCGGCTCGAATTACCGCAGGTGCAGGCGGCGTTGCGGCTCGTCACCGAGTTCGCCCATTCTCCGATGGCGGGCTTGGTGGATTTGAGACGCATTGACATCGGCACGGCTGAGGTGCTGGTCGTGACGACCGGGCAGGGGAGCGAAGTGACCTTTGGCTTGCAGGACTTGGACCGGCAGCTTCGCCGTTGGGCGGAAATTCACAATCAGGCTCAGCAGCAAAACAAAGCCCTAGCCTCGCTGGATCTCGCCGTGTCGAACAATATTCCGGTCCGCTGGTTGCAGGTCAGCACCGGCCCTGTCACCGCGCCCAAAGCACCCAAAACGCTCCGCACGAAAAGGAAAAATGTTTAACTCCCCCTCCATCATCGTTGGCCTGGAAATTGGCACCTCGAAGGTTTGCGCCGTCGTTGGCGAGGTGAATGACGAGGGCGCGCTGAACATCGTGGGCTTGGGGCAAGCGGCTTCGCGCGGGGTGCGCAAGGGCGAGATCGTGGACGTGCCGAAAGCGGAAGACGACGTGCGGGCGGCGATCGTCGAGGCCGAGAAAATGGCTAACGTGGAAATTCGCAGCGTGTATCTCGGCGTCACGGGCGCGCACATTCGCGGCTTCAACAACCGCGGCGTGCATCCGGTTGTCTCCGCCGATCGCGAAATTTCTCAGGACGACATGCAGGATGTGATCAAGAACGCCAAGGCGATCAACGTCCCGAACGACAACACCGTCTTGCACGCCATCCGGCAGCATTTCCTCGTGGACGGCCAGGACGGCATCGCGGATCCCGTCGGGATGTTGGGTTCGCGGCTCGAAGTGGACATGCACGTCGTTCATGGAAAGTTCAACCGTCTGCAAAACGCCATTCGCCTCGTCAAGGGCATGCAACTGGAGGTGGACGATGTGGTGTTCAACGGCATGGCTTCGTCGCTCGCGCTGTTGAGCAACGAACAAAAGGAAATGGGGGCGCTCGTCATTGATGTCGGCGGCGGCACCACGGATTACGTCGTCTATGTGGATGGCGTGGTGAAGCACACCGGCGTGATTGCGGTGGGGGGCGACCACGTCTCGCACGACTTGGCGGTGGGCCTGAAGGTGCCGTTGAGCCGCGCGGAACAATTGAAGATCGAACACGGCGGCACGTTCGTGGACGACGCGGTCAGGGGCCGCGTCCTGCCCATCACCAACGAAGTCGGCCTGCCGTTCAAGGAAGTGAATCTCGAACATCTCCGGCGCATCATGTCGCTGCGCCTCGAGGAGATTTTTGAACTCGTCGCGCAGGACGTGCAAAAGGCCGGGTTGCTGGATTATTTGCGGGCCGGCGTGTTTCTCTGCGGGGGCGTGGCCCGCGTGCCGAACTTCGCGCAATTGGCGGAATCCGTTTTCGAACTGCCGGTCACGGTCGGCAAGACCAATTCCATCAGCGGGCTGAAATCCGCCCTCGATCAGCCGGAATTTGCCAGCGCGATCGGCTTGGTGAAGTTCGGTTCCTTCAAGCATCGCCGGCGGGACGTGAAAGCTTCGCCCGTTCGCGGCCTGAAACAAATCTTCACCCGGATCCTCCAACGAACGAATCTGATATGAACCCAGAACTCACCAAATCCGGGGCGGGCAATGCCGTCCGCGTGAAAGTTTTTGGCGTCGGCAAGGCGGGCGTCGCCATGCTTGAAACCATGAGCCAGGGAGATTTTGCCGGCGCGGGCTTTGTGGCCGTCAGCGCCGACGCGGCCTCGCTCGCGGCATCCTCCGCGCTGGAAAAGATTCATCTCGAAACCAAAATGCTGCGCGGCCTCGGTACGGGCGGCGATCCCGAGCGCGGGCGGGAACTTGCTGAGGCCCACATTGCGCAGTTTAAGACGGCGTGTGTCGGAATGGATGCGGTCTTCATCGTCGCGGGTCTGGGCGGCGGCGCGGGCACGGGCATGGCGCCGGTGCTGGCGCGCGCCGCGAAGGAAGCGGGCGCGCTGGTGCTCGCGTTTGTCACGCTGCCGTTCGGCTGCGAAGGCAATCGCCGGCAAAGCCAGGCGCGCGCGGGCTTGGAGCAGTTGCAGGCGGCGGCGGACGGCGTCATTTGTCTGCCGTGCGAGAAAATCACCCAGCTCATTGATGAGAATATGAGTTTGTTGGACACCTTCAAGACGACGACGCGGCTCTTGCTCGAAGGCGCACGGGGCGTGTGGCGGTTGCTGGCGTTCAAAGGGTTGATCCCGCTGCATTTCGCCGACCTGTGCAGCCTGCTCCGCGATCGCCACGCGGAAAGCTGCTTTGCGGCTGTGGAAGCGGCGGGCGTGACCCGCGCGCGCGAAGCGGTGGAAAAACTTTTCGCGCACCCGATGATTGAAGGCGGCGCAGCGCTGACCGAATCGGAAGCCGTGGTGGTGAGTATCGTTGGCGGGCCGGACCTTACCCTGGCCGACATCAACCATGTGATGGACCAGATCAAGGCGCAGTCTCCGCGGGCTCAAGTCCTCATGGGCGCCGTCGTGGACGAGAAATTCCGAGATCACCTGGCGCTGACGGTCATCGCGACGCGGCGGGCTCGGCGCGAAGAATCGCCGATTACTACCGGGAGGGTCGCTCCCCTCGCTCCCGGCGACGAAACGCCGGGCTTTGATACCGAGTTGTTGCATCGCTCGGCAACCAAGAAACCTGCCTCGCGAGGCGCGTCGCCGTTGTCGCCGCCGACCATTGACCCGCGCGAACAGGTTCTCGCTCAGCAAACCGGCAAGAGTGTCCGGGCACGCAAGACGCCGTCGCGCTCGCGACAAATTCCACTGCCGCTGGAGATCGTTAATAAGAGCCGTTTCGATAAAACGGAAGCCACGATCCACAACGGCGAAGATTTGGACATGCCGACTTACATCCGGCGCGGCGTGGCGTTGAATTGAGTCCGCGTTCGGCTACTGGGAACGCGTGGACTCGGCGGTTCGCGCTCCGAGGGGCGGTTTATTGAGAGTGTCGGGCAACACGCGGGCTTAACCAGGTCAGAAACTCTTTCAGATCCGCCCGGTCGGTGCGGGCGATCTCGGCCTGCAGGAGACTTTGCCCGGCACGCAGGTCTTGCAAACCACGCGCCTTTTCGCCCAGAGCGATCAAGGATTCTCCGCGGCAGGCTTTCAAGCGCGCCAGGTTTTCGGCCAGTTCGCGGCGACCTTCATGGGCCATCAGCCTTTCCCAAATCGTCGCCGCGGGATCAAAGAGCGCCACGGCGCCGCGATGCTCGCGCAGGTCACCGAGCGTTACGGCTTTGTTCATGTAAACTGTCGCCAAGTCACCGGCCAGTTCGTGGCGGCCTTCCTGGTTGACTAAGCGCTCCCGAATCGCAATCGCCTGATCGTAGAACGCCACCGCGCTGCGCTGGTCGCCCAACTCACCAAGCGCGTTGGCCTTGTTCATGAAAACCATTGCCAGATCGTTGGCCAGATCGCGGCGGCCTTCCTGATTGACCAACCGCTCGCGAATCGCAATTACTTGGTCGTAGAGCGCGACGGCTCCGCGCGGGTCCTTCAACGCGCCGACCGCATTGGCCTTGTTCATGAGGACCAGCGTCAGATCATTCGCAAGTTCAAGGCGGCCCTCCTGGTTGATCAATCGTACCCGGATCGCAAGCGCCTGGTCGTAGAGCGCGACCGCGCCGCGTTGATCTCCCAACTCGCGGAGCCCATTCGCCTTGATGAAATAGAGGCCCGCCAATGCGTTGGCCAGTTCGCGACGGCCCTCCTGATTGACCAGTCGTTCCTGAATCGCAATCGCCTGATCGTAGAACGCTACGGCGCCGCGCTGGTCGCCCAGATCACTGACCACGGTGGCCTTGCCGAGGCAAGCGGTCGCCAGGTCATCGGCGAGTTGGCGCTGATTTTCCTGATTGACCAACCGGTCGTAGATCGCGATCGCTTGATCGTAATCCGGCAATGCGCCCGCGGCATCCGCTGCCGTACGGTGGAGCCAAGCTTTTTCCAGGCAAACCGTGGCCAAATCGCTCCGGAGCTCGTTTCGTCCGGCCCGCAGCAGGCGCGCATACAACCGCTTCGTCTCGCCACAAGCGGCCAATTCTAGCGCTCCGTCCGTTTGCCGGGTGGGGCCAGTCCCCGGCGTCGGGGCGCTCGCGCAAGTGCCGGCTGCGGGATCGCGGTTCTTGACGCCCGTTTGCGTTTCAGCCTGGCGGTTCGCTCCGGTCAACTCCCGACGGTATTCGGACTGGGTCGCCTTCGCATACACGACCCGCAGCTTCTCAACCACGGTGGCCATGCTTTTCCAGCGCAGCGTGAACTCCGGTTGGAAACAACCCATCAGCACCACCACCAGTCCCACGGGCATGGCTGGAATCGGCGCGTCGGCGCCGCGTTCTCGCAGGTACGCCTCCAAAGCTTCCGCCGCCGCCGGACCGGAATTCCAAGTCGGCTTTCCGGTGAACATCTCCAGCACGCTCACCCCCCAACTCCAGATGTCCGTCGCGCGCGACATCGGCTGCCCCGCGGCCTGCTCCGGAGAATCATACGGTGCTGCGCTGGCGGATGAACCCGCCTGGGCGCTTTGCTTTGGATCGGCCGTGGCGCTCGGATGGGCGCGCGCTCTCAAGGTGGCCAGCTCAAAGTCGGTGATGCGCGCTGTGCCATCGGGAGTCATCATCACATTGGCCGGCTTCACCGCTTGGTGAACGAGTTGCAACTCATGCAGGCAGTGCAAGCCCCAGGCGAACTGTAGGGCCACGTCCAGCAGCCGCGCCAGCGCCGTGCGGGGATCGCCCGCATAAAGGTTCCCCACCTCAATCCACTGTTTCAAACTGCCGCTTTCGACCGGCTCGCCGAAGATTAAAAGCTCGTCGCCCAAGTTGCGCACAAACCGGCAGGAGAGCAGATTCGCGTGCTCCGGCAGGTCAACCCACTGCTGAAGTTCGCTCCGAAAATTCCGGCGGTCAGACGCACTCAAGCCCTTCAAGTGTTTGACCGCGAACCGCGATCCGGTGGACCGACTGCTGAGCAGATAAACCCGCCCCATTCCGCCTTCGCCCAGAACGCTCTCGACGACGAAGTCATCCAACAAGATTTGGCCGGGCCGCAAGGGCTGCGCGCCGGGTTGATACGGCGGTGGTCGCACGTAGAACGCGGTGTCACAGACGGGGCACACCACGTTCTTGTCCCAATACTCCTCGCCCAGGGAAAACTCCCCGCCGCACCCTGAACACTTGACCTCCCTGACCTCCACGGGGTTCATCGCTTCGCCTCGCTGCGGGGCTTCGCTCGCAGAGCGTGTTTGTAAAGTAGCAGCCGAGGTAAGGAGGCGCTGACTTTTGAGCGTGTAGGTCCGCTAAACCCCAGAGATTTGAGCCTCCTTACCTCGGCTGCTATGACCGAGGTGGGACTTTTCAAACCGGCTCTCATGCGCGGCGTGCCAAAAAAATCAATGTGGAAACGTACTGCGAAAGGGCCAGCGCAAGGCGCAAATATGCAAGTGTCGTCCCGCTCCGCCGGCGGTAAAGCTGGCAATTCCACGCGCATCCTGGCCCTGCGGCGTTTCGTCCCAGGCTATCGCAACTGGGCCGCCAGTTGTTCACCCAGCGTTGCGGCTTCATGCTCCGGCCGGTTTGCGCTGGCTCGTTTGCCCGGCCCGTCACGGAACGACACGGCGCGCATCTGAATTTTGCCGCCGGCAATTTCCGCGTAGGCCGCCACCGGGCTTTGGCAGCCGCCGCCCATGCCCGATAGAAAGGCGCGCTCGGCGGTCACGCAGCGGAACGTCGGGAGATGGTTTAGTTGGTCGCAAAGCTTGTTGATTCGGGCATCGTCCGCCCTTGTTTCGATTCCGATGGCCGCCTGGCCGACGCACGGGAGCATCACTTCGACATCGAGCACGGTGGCGAGCAGGCCAGCGGGAACCGCTTCACCATGAATCGTGCCGTCGGGAGCGAGGGTGAAGTTCAGGCGCGTAAGGCCAGCCAGCGCGAGCACGGTGGCGTCGAGTTCCGCCTGCTCGGCGATCTTCTTCATGCGCGTCGCTACGTTGCCGCGAATCTCGACGATGTTCAGGTCGGGGCGCACGACTTGGAGTTGCGCTTTGCGGCGCGTGCTGCTCGTGGCGATGGTCGCGCCTTTGGGGAAATCTTGGAGTTGCGCATGCGGTTTGAGGCCCCGTCGCTCGCTCTTGTTGGGCACCCCGCCTGCGGCGCGATAAATCAGCACATCGCGCACATCGGCGCGTTGGGGCGTGGCGGTGAGGATCAGGCCGGCGGGCAACTCCGTGGGCAAGTCCTTCAAGCTGTGAACCGCCAAATCCGCCTGGCCCGCAAGGAGCGCGACTTCAAGTTCCTTCGTGAACAGCCCCTTCGGAAGGCTGGCGTCGGGCTGTGCCATGGAGGCTTTTTGCAGTTTGTCCCCGGTGGTCTTGATGATCTTGAGTTCAAAGCGCAGTTCAGGAAACGCCGCGCGCAACTGCGCCGCGATCATGTTGGCTTGGGCGAGCGCGAGGGCGCTGCCGCGGGTGGCGATGAGGATGGATTTGTCAGGCATGGGAAGTTAGTGGAGGCGTGAGGCTTGAGGCGTGAAAGGCGCCGGCGGAGGCGAGCAAAGCTTGCGCCTTCTCGACAATAATCGCTTCGCAGCGCGCGATCTCGTCTTTGCGTTGGTTCATGTAGTCGGTGGCGATGCTCTGCAAGTCGTCCACGTTGTAAAGGTAAACATTTTCCACGCGGTTCACTTCGGGGTCAATGTCGCGTGGCACGGCGATGTCAATCAACAGCAGTGGGCGGTTGCGGCGCAGTTTCATCAACGGCTCCAGCTTGGCGCGGTCGAGGATGTGATGGGGGGCCGATGTGCTGCTGATGGCGATGTCGATCTTTTCAAACTCGCTGGCCCAGTCGTCGAACGGCACCGCCCGACCGTTGAATTCCTTCGCCAGGGCTTCGGCGCGGTCGAGCGATCGGTTCGCCACGACGATGCTTCGGGCCCCGCGCGAGAGGAGCGCGCGGGCGGTTTTCTCGCTGGTGTCACCCGCCCCGATGACCATGACTTCGTGATCGTGCAACGAGCTGAAAATTCTCTCCGCTAGTTCGACGGCGACCGACGCCACGGAGACGCTGCCGCGCTGGATGCCGGTGTCGGTGCGGATGTGCTTGGCGACGTTGAACGCGCGCTGGAAGGCTTTGTTCAAGCGCGCCCCCGTGTGGCCGTGTTTCAAGGCGAGATCGTAGGCTTTCTTGAGCTGCCCAAGAATTTCGGTTTCGCCGATCATCATGGAATCAAGCCCGCTCGCGACTTTGAAGAGATGATGCACGCTCTGCGGTTCGGCCAAGGCGTAAATCTCATCCGCCAGCGGGTCGCGATAATCGTGGACTGTGACCAGGAATTTCTTCAACGCTGCGAAGGCTTCGGCGGACTGGAGTGGCGTCGTTACGTAAATTTCGACGCGGTTGCAGGTGGAGAGGATGACCGCTTCGCCGGCGAGGCCTCCGGCGCGGAGTTGTTCGAGCGTTGCGGGAATGCGCGCCTCGGCAAAAGCAAACCGCTCCCGCAAGGCCACGGGTGAGGAACGATGATTGAGGCCGATGACGACGATCATGGGGTGGTCGCGGGGCAGGGGAGGCGGGTGACGAAATGGTGCTGGCACGCGGCGGGCGGTTTCTGGTGCGTAATGCGTGCTGCAGGATGCGGGGCCGCAGCCCGGCTGGGCCTCTGGACTTTGGCCTCTGAACTCAAGACGGACTTCATGGATGATGCAACGTGGATAGCAGGTTCGTGCCCCAGAACGTCAGCAGCAGGAAGGCGAAAAGCCCGAGGATGCCCCAAGCAAGCCGGCGTCCGCCCAACGCGAACCGCCAGCGTCCGACCAGCAGCGCGAGGTAAAGCGCCCAGAGAAGGCCCGACCACAGGACTTTGGTTTCCTTCCAGTATTTCACCCCTTCGGGTCGCGGCAGATGCCCGCCCGCGTTTAGCCCGATCGTCAACATGACAAACCCCACGAGGACCAGACGGCTGGCAACGAGCTCCAGTCGTTGGATCGGCGGCAGGAGCGAGAGTACGGCGCGAAGTTTGTGGAACTTCAAGTTGTGTTGCTGCGTTAGAAACATGATGGCCGCCACCGCGCCCAAGCCAAAGGAGCCATAGGCCAGCATAATCAGGGCGGCGTGCAGGCTCGTGATCCAGTTGGAAAACTCCGGCTTCGGACCGTGCGGCGGATCCAGCGACGGCATGAGCGCAAACACGCCGATGGCGAACAGCATCGGCGACGCAAACGTACTGAGAAAGCGCAGCCGCGGCAGCAAACCGACGATCAAATTTGCGAGCACCAGCCCCCACGCACTGAACATGGTGGCCTCAAAGAGATTATTGACGGGACATTGCTGGAGCGAGAAGCCGCGCAGGCCCATGGCCCCGGTGTGCAGCAGGAATCCGAGGACGAGCAGGAAATAATTCACGTGGTCATCACGACGAAAGCCTCTTCGCCAAATGAAGACCGAATAAATCATGCTGACGCCGTAAACCATTACAGCGAGCAGGAAAACGTGACGAGCAGTGAACCAATCCACGGTGACAGGTTAAGCGGGCGGAGCAGGGGAGCAAGCGGCAAGTGGGTGTAATTCGGGGAACGGCGGACAACTGCGACCCTCATCGGTTTGCTCCGTAACTTCTTACATTGCACGTTTGTCATTCAGTTCGTAATTGGCACAGTTGGCTCCTGATTCGAAAAGTGTCCCAACGCCTTGACGCCGGGTGGCAACTTCGTTGGTTTTGATACACCGACTTTCTGAGGTGTTTCAACCTGCGCACGCATTGTTCTGTCTCCGACAAAGACCAAAAAGAAGCCCGGAGCACCGTGGGCGCTTTTTGGGGCAACAACGGGCTTCTCCCACGGAGCCGAGGCCCTCAAGATATAACCCACTGACCAGATGCGGTCGCGCCTGTAAAACTCGAAATAGGGACCTTGGAGCTGGTATTCGTTCAATTGAAAGCCCTCAGAAACTGCAGCAACATTCGCAACCCGGATCACATCCGCCTTGCTCATCTTTGGACGATGCCAATAGTCCGATGCGAGAAAGCCAGCGATGCAGATCAGAGAAACAGCCATGCCAACCATCACTCGTTTTTGGGTTCTTGTCATTCGCCTCCGAAGGGTCGCGATGCAATCGAGCACTTGTTGCAGCGCTGAGGGCCCCGTGGCTGATTTTAGAGGTTGTAGTTTTGTGCCGCACTCGCCGCAACGAAGCGTAGTTTCTTCGTTCTCTTTTCCGCAGTAACTGCAAGGCTTCATGATTTTCTGTGGTTAACAATTCAAGTCAGAGGAAAGCTTGCCTCGATATTGGGTTCTCGTCTGGTCCGGTGGCAGCGGGCTTCCATGGCGGTCTTCAGTCAAGGCGGGAGACCATGACTGCAAGATGAGAGGGTCAAACCGCAATGTGGCCCAACAAAATCAAAGTGACTCGTGCATGTTCACGGTTTCCGACGGCACAAACTGTTCGAGCCATTGCTTTGCAAGCAACAAGCCGGACCGTTCCAAATTCTGTCCCGCTAACCGCTGGCCCGAATCCGGCGAGTGATCCCGCAAAACCGGATCGTGCCAGCCTTCGAGATTCAAATCGGAATCGTAACCGGTGCGGAGCAGCGCGTGGATGATCTCCGCCCAATTCGTTTGGCCGAATCCGGGGAAGCGATGTTCCGCCACGCCGGGATGGCAAATCCCGTAAGTTTCGAGCAATGTGCGGTTGATGAAGGCGTCTTTCGCGTGGATATGAAAAATCCGCGCACCGAACTTGTGGATGTTCGCCACCGGATCCACGAATTGGCAGATAAGGTGGCTCGCGTCCCATTCAATGCCGAGGTTCTCGCATTTCGTCGCGTTGAAGAACCGCTCCCACATCGCCGTCTGGCCGAGGATGTTGTAGTGCATGATGGGTAGGTGAAACGGGCCTTGCGGGCAATGCTCGAACGCGAGCCGCACCCCGTGGTCCGCCGCGTATTTCGCGAGGGGTTCCCAATAGGCCACGACTTGCGGAAGAAATTTCTCGAACGGCTGGTAAACCGGGTTCAGTCCCTTTGGGCTGGTTTCCAGCTCGATGACTGCGCCCGGAAAACCGGTCACGGTTTTCACGCCGATGTGGGCCGCGACGTCAATCGCCCGGAGAAAAACCGAGCGCGCGAACTCGCTTTGCGCCGGGTCGAGGGGATTGCGGTAATGCGCACCAATGGCGGAGATGCGGAGGTTGCGCGACTTGGCTTCCCCCGCGAAGTGCTCGGCCTCACCCTGCCAATCGCGGTTTGCCGGCGCGGCAAAACTGGTTTCAAAACGATTCCACTGGAAGGAACCGAAGCCATTTTGTTTTGCCCAATCGAGTTGTTCGACGCGGGCGTCGGTGATGAATCCAATGCGCATGTGGTGTTAGTGGAGTTTTATTTTGCGGTTATGGCAAGCCGGGAAACGGGGAGAAACCACCCCAGCCTGCACCCCAATACCCCAAAAGCCGGCGAAGTCGCGCGCACGCATCTTGGGTGCTTGGGTATTTGCCTCACGATCGCAGCCCCACTTGCTCCATAAGCCGCGCCGTCCCTCGATACGCCTCCTCGACCCACTCCACGATCCGCCTCGGGTTCGGCGGGTATTCGAGTTCGATGGTGACCGCGCCGTCAATCTTCAGTTCCTTGATCGCTTGCAGGTAGGGCGCGAACTTCACGACGCCGCGGCCCGGCGGTAAGTCGCTATGCACCTTGCCGTCACAATCGCTGAGGTGGACATGGATGGCTTTGCCCCGGAGTTTGCGCACTTCGGCGGGGCCGCAGTCCGCGAGCACGAGATGGCTGATGTCAATGTTGGCGCGCACCCGTGGATGGCCGCACTCGTCCACGAAGCGCGCCATCGCGTCCACGCTGTTGAGCAAGCTCAGGCGGAACGGTTCGAGTTCGAGCGCGAGGTCCACGCCGCGTCGTTCCGCGTAATCGCCGAGACGGCGGCAGGCTTCGAGCGCCCAATTCCACTGCGCCTCCGGCGGAATCACCTCGCGTTGCCAGAGGTATTCCCCGAGCACGAGCAAAACATTTTTTGCCCGCCACGTTTTGGCGAGGTCAATGAACTGCTTCGTCCGCCCGACGTGGAACTCGCGCACCGGCGCGGAAAAATCAACCAATCCCAGTGCGCAATGCGGCAGCGAGACGATGGGCAGGCCGAGTTTGTCGCACGCCCGCGCGACGAGGCGGATTTCCTTCTTCGCGAGGCCGACGGCTTCGGTCTGAATGTCCACGCAATCGAAACCCATCCGGGCGATGTGTTTCAATCCGGTGGCCGTGTCCATGCCGGCTTGGGCGAACGCGCTGTTAATGAGGCCGAGTTTCATTCTGTATAGTAAGTGGTCAGTAAGCCAGCCAGTCGAGCGCCGCTTGATGCCAGTGACTATGGAATACTAACTACCGACAATCCCCGCTGTGTCAACGCGCCTGTTCGCGGTCGCGCTTCGATACGCCGCGTCCACCAGCGCCATCGTTTTCAAATTGTCACGTCCGCTGATGGCCGGTTCGGCGCCGTTTTCCAGCGCAACGAGCAGTTGCGCCATCGTGCCGATGAACGCGTCGGGAAACCAGCTTTCCGGCCAGCGCGGTTCGTGGAACTCCTGGTCGCCTTTGCGCGCGTAGCGAATCGTCGAAGGCGTCGTGTAAGGTTCTTTGCACCAGCCGATGTCGCCGAGGGCCAGACCGTTCGTGCCTTCGATGCGCCAGCGGATGTAGTTGTCGCTCGGACAGCCTTCCTTCGCCGGGCCGGCCCAAGTGTCGTCAATCGCCACGCAGCGCAGGCCGTTGGCGTATTCGAGGATGTAAGTGCAGATGCCGTCGGTGTGCGGGAACTTCGTGCGCGGATCGGTGCGGACGCTGCAATAAATCCCCTCGGGCTCGCCGAACCAATAGCGAAAGGTGTCGAGATGGTGAATGGACATGATGCGCAGCGTCAGCCAGCCGAGGTCCTTTTGCCAGGGCATCCAATGGGGAATCGCGCGCATCTCGAGGGTCGCAAACACCGGTTCACCGAGCGTGCCATTCTCCAACAAAGTCTTCGCCGCGCGAACCGAATGGTCGTAACGCATGTTCTGATTCACCGCGAGTTTGATGCCGGCGGCTTCGCAGGTCTGCACAGCTTCGAGCGCTTCGCGGTAGTTCTGGCCGAGTGGCTTTTGGGCGAGAATTCCCTTCACGGTCTTCCGCGCACACGCCGCTTTGATCAAACCCAGTTGGGCGTTCGGCGGCACGGCGAGGTCGAGTACTTCAAGGCTGGGGTCATCCAGCAATTGATCATATCCGTCGCCTACCGTCCCAATGCCGTGCCGCTGCGCCACGCGGGCCGCGTTTTCCCTGGAGCGCGACGCAATCGCCACCGGATTGAACCCAGCCTTCCGATACGCGACCAAGTGACAATCATTGACGATGAACCCGCTGCCGAGGATGCCGATGCGGAAGTCCTTTCGGGCGGGTAGGGGAGGATAAAGTTTCAGTTCCATGCGGGCGCAGCCTCGAAAATACATAGGTCAGCCAAGCGTGCAAGTCCGCCGACCGTGGCCTAATGTGATTGGTTGAACCGGTAATGTCCGCTGTCGTCAACCACCACCAGTTTTTTGTCCACCAAGGCATTGAGTGGCGCGTCGGCCCACCGAGGCGTCTCTTCGTAGATCGCCCGACTGGAGGCTTTGCGGGAGATTTCCTTGCGCCCGAAGGCGGACTCCGGGTTGCTTCTAAGGAATGCGAGGATGAGGCCTTCGTCTTCGTTCATGGGGGTATTGAGGCGGCAAGTTGGGCGCGGGCGCGTCGGTTAAATCAGGTCGGTGATGAATCACCACCACAGGCCAAACCAGCCGCCGCGCTGACCGAACTGAATCACCGTTGAACCAGCGCACGGGGAGCCGTCGTTCGAATAAGTGTAAGCCCCGTCGTTGCCGCCGATGACACACACGGTCGAAGCCGGCTCGGCTTCCGGGGCTTGTGCCTGGGCGGCGCAACTCGCTGCCACCGTGGCCGCCGCCACGTAGAAAACCGGCGCGTTGTAAATCACCGGGGCTTGGTAAACTACCGAGGCATAGTACGCCACCGGCGCGTCATAAACCACGGTCGTCGCGTCGGGCGCTTCGTTCGCCGGGTTGTCGGAACTGGAGTTGTCGGAACTGGAGTTGTCGGAACTGGAGTTGTCGGAACTGGAGTTGTCGGAACTGGAGTTGTCGTCTTGCGCGAAAGACCCTGGGCCGGTCAAGGCCAGTGTGAGCAGCGAGACCCAGAGGTAAGGAGAGTTTGTTTTCATGGCTCGTGAAGGAATAGACGCACACCGCTCGGGGGAATTCAAGCGCTGTTTCGCGGAAAAATCCTGGCCGGGGGCGAAGTTGGCGGAGCGCTGGTTTGAGAAGAAACCATCGCAGGTTCGTGCTAAAGCCGGTTTGAAAAGTCCCACCTCGGTCGTAGCCGCCGACGTAAGGAGGCTCAAATCTATTGGTTTTTTCGGACCTGCACGCTCAAAAGTCAGAGCCTCCTTACGTCGGCGGCTACTTTTCAAACAGGCTCTAAGTCCGCGAAACCCCGGCAATGTCGAGGACGAGGCGGACAAGCGACCGGGACTCTTCACGCCGCCGCTAACCAGGCTCAGACGCCGCCGCGAACAATTCCGCGACCACCAGTTGAAACTCCGGCAGCAGCTTTTCCGAGAGCACCTCGCGTCCGGCCAGAATGCCGTTCAACTTCAGGCCATACTCGGTGGCGTGATAGACTTCAACGTTGTCGTAGCGCGGATCAATCATCCAGAGCCGGGGCAGCTTGAGGTCCTCGTAAATCTGCTTCTTGATGACGGTGTCCGGGTGATGATCTTCGGAACTCACGACCTCTGCCGCCAGCCAGAGCTTGCCGCTCGCCGCCGCCACCAGTGCCAGGTCCGGCCGCAGCGCGGTGGACGGGTTGAAGCGCACCTGCGTCCGCGCGCCAAGCAACTTCGTCCCCGGAAAATTCGCGACGCCCGTCCGCATGGCGGCGTGCAGCCGGGCACAAATCAATTCGTGGCGCGGGCCTGGCGAGAGGCGCAGCGTCAACACCCCGGCCAGCATTTCTTCGTAAGGCGCGTGCATGGGGAAAGCGTAGCCACGGCCGGGAGACCACGGCAAACTTCTTTCTATCGGAGCGCCGGCCTCCGGTACGGCGCGACACGTTTCGAGAAAACCCAACCTCCGCTCATTTGAGGAGCGCCCGCAAGAACCGGCCGGTGTGGGAAGGTTTGCTCCGCGCGATTTCCTCCGGCGTGCCGGCAGCGACAATTTGCCCGCCGCCTTCTCCGCCTTCCGGTCCGAGGTCAATCACCCAATCCGCCTCGGCGATCAGGTCAAGGTTGTGTTCGATGACCACCACGGAATGTCCGGCGTCCACCAGGCGTTGCAGGACCCCCACCAGTCGTTTCACATCAGCGATGTGCAGACCGATGGTGGGTTCTTCGAGGATAAATAAATTCCTCTTGGCGATTGCCGCGGGGCGATTTGCCATTTGCGGAAGTTCCAACCCGGGCTTCAGGCCGCTGAGCAAATGCGTCACCAGCTTCACCCGCTGCGCTTCACCGCCGCTCAACGTCGGGCTTGTCTGCCCCAGCTTCAAATAATCCAGACCTGTATCGTGCAACGCCTGCAAGGGGCGCTGGATTTTCTGGACACTCGCGAAGAACTCCAGCGCGGCCTCAACCGACAAATCCAGAACTTGCGCGATGTTCTTACCGCCGTATTCGATGTCGAGCGTTTCGCGATTGAAGCGCGTGCCGCCGCAGGTTTCGCAACGCACGAACGCGGTCGGCAGAAAGTTCATCTCGAGTTTGATCTGCCCGGCACCTTCGCACTCCGGGCAGCGGCCTTGCGCGCTGTTGAACGAAAACCGGCTCGCCGAATAACCGCGCATCCGAGCCTCCGGCACTTGGGCGAACAACGCCCGGATGTCGTCGAAGAAGCCTACATAGGTGGCGGGAATGGAGCGGGGCGTGCGGCCGATGGGGGACTGGTCAACTTCATAGACGGCTTTGAGCGATTCGTGGCCGGTGAGCCGAAGCGGGTTGCGGTTCGCGGTTCGCGGGGACGCCTTGGTGGCGACCTGAGACGATCGGGTATTGGCTATCTTCACAGCCGCCTGAACTGCTGGCAGCAAACACTCCCGCACCAACGTGCTCTTGCCGGAACCACTCACTCCGGTCACGAGCACCAGCCGGCCAAGCGGAAACTCAACGGTAAGATTCTTTAGGTTGTTCGCCGAAGCGCCGCCGAGCTTCAGCGTAGGACCGGCGTCGCGCCGGTCGCTAACTTTCTTTCCGGTTTCGGATGCAGACTTGCGCGACACTGGTCCTACGAGAACCGCCCGCCGCTCGCCTCGCGCCGGAAACTTCTTCTCCGCGCGCAAGCATTGTCCGGTGAGTGATTCGGGATGCTTCGCCAACTCCGCCAGCGTGCCGCTCGCCACGACCTCCCCGCCATGCACGCCGGCGCCCGGGCCGAGGTCAATGATGTGATCCGCCCGGCGCATCGTCGCCTCGTCGTGCTCGACCACGATGACCGAGTTGCCGCGCGACTTGAGCTTTTCCAGCGCGGCCAGCAATTGCTGGTTGTCGCGCGAGTGCAGGCCAATAGTCGGTTCGTCCAGCACGTAAAGCACGCCGCTGAGGTTCGAGCCTAGTTGCGCCGCGAGCCGGATACGCTGCGCCTCGCCGCCCGAAAGCGTGGGCATGCCGCGGCCGAGTTGCAGGTAGTGGAGTCCAACTTCGTTGAGGAATTTCAACCGCTCGCGAAGCTCGGGCAAAATGTCGCGGGCGATCTCGCCTTCGCGCCCGGTGAATTTGACTTTGCGGAAAAGTTCAAACGCGCCGGCGACGGACAGGCGGGAGAAGTCGGCAATACTCACTCCGGAGCCGCCGCCGTGAGAAGGCGCTAACTTTTCCACTCTTGAAATGAGCTCCGTCACGTCGGCTGCTCCGAGTTCAAGTCGCACCGCCCGCGCCACGGGATTCAGCCGCGCGCCGTGGCACTCCGGGCAAAGCTCGCGTTCCTGGGCCCAACCGTACCAGCTTTCCTCGATGGCGTCGGCGTTTGCCCCGCGCTCGACATCGGGCAGATAAAACAGTTCCCCGAAGCCGCGGCACTTGGGACACCAGCCTTGCGATGAGTTGTAGGAAAAGGTTTTGGGATCGAGCGGTTCAAAAGACTTCCCGCAATCAGGGCACGCCCGCTCCGTCGAGTGGACGGTCAGCTTATGCTGATTGTCCAAGGCGAAGAGTGTGCCGTGGCCGAGCTTTAAGGTTTCGTCAATAAGTTGCTGCTGCGGTTTGTTCGGAGTCCTGCCTTCAGGCGTTTGGCTTGCCTTCACCCGACCGCGTGACCGCGGAACTCCAAGCTCCAGCACCCCCACCGCAATCTCCACATCATGTTCGCGGAAACGGTCGAGGCGAAACGGTTGGCGGGTGTCGAAGAATTTTCCG
>CAIKLQ010000760.1 GCA_903828255.1 uncultured Verrucomicrobiota bacterium | reverse complement strand
GATCCGCGCTTCCGCTTCGGCCCGGCCAATTCCGGCCTGCTCGTCTGGTATCAAAACGACCGTTACTACGACAACAGCCTCGTCAATTCCCTCGCCGACGCGCCGTCCTTCGGGCCGAAGGGCAAACTGCTGGTGGTGGACGCGCACCCGGAACCCGATCTTGATCCCTACTGGGTCGCGCATGGCGTTTCCAACGAACTCGGCATTGTCTTCAGTCGCGGCTCGATGCGCGACGCGCCGTTCAGCCGCTGGCCGACGACGGCTTATCACCTGAAACCGCCGTTCGCTTTTCAAGACGCGGATTTCCCGGGCCGCCCCGCCGCGGCACAATTCTCCGACGCGAGCGGCTACTATCCCGGCATCCAGCAGATTGGCGCGAACCTCTGGCGCACCTGGCAATGGGACTCCAGCACCGTCCTGCCTTCCACGAAGCCCTACGGGGTGCGCGGTCCGGGCTACGCCACCGGCACGCCGGTGCAGACCATCATCGCCACGCGGGCCTTCGTGGGCACGAACGAGTTGGTCACCTACCGGACGAACCTGTTGGCGTCCGGCCTCAGCCAAGCCGGCGCGGATGGCAATCCCGGCAGCAACGACGGCCAATACGGCTGGAACGTGCGCATCGTCTCGCAAACGAACACCTGGGCCGAAGTCGTCATCTGGAACAGCCGTTACGACTCGCTCGACGACGACGGCGACGGGGTTCCCAACTGGAAGGAAGCCATCGCCGGTACCGATCCCAAGAACCCCCAGTCTTTCCTCCGGGTGACGCTCGGTGCCTATGCGGGCTTGGACCCGAGCTTCCTGCTGGAATGGGCCAGCGCGACCAATCGGACTTACCGCGTGCTGCGCAGCACCGCCGTTCAAACGGCATTTACTACCGTGGCCACGAATCTGTCCGCCACGCCGCCCCGGAACACCTTCCGCGATCTCCCGCCCGGGCCAGCGCCAAAGGCCTTCTACCGAATTGAAGTTGAGTAAGCGCCGCAGCCGGGACGCGGAAATGCGTTAGACCGTCCATTTGACCGGGGCTTTGTTACGAACGCGCGAAAGCGGTCGGGCGGCGGTTTCCCAATCTGCGGTGTCGCCGCTTTTCCAATCGGCTGCCCACCGTTCGCGTCCGAGCGCCGGCGAGTTGGGGTAATTCCGCGAGCGCTCACGGTAAGCCAGGAGCTTGAGGAATGGCTGCGACATGGCGGGATTGAGTTTCATGGGGTGGAGACGAAGTCACGGATGTGAAGACAACCCGGCGCTTCTTCGACGGGAGGCGCACCGCCGGAGCGCGGCAGCGGGGTGAAATTTTCCGCTCGCCGGGCAACGCCACCATTACGAGTTTTTGGAGGATTACCCGCCGCCACTCGCACCACAGCGACAACAAAGGACATGGATTCAAATCGCGAAATCACAACACTTCGGTTCATGCGTTTCCATTTCCGCCGGGTGGCGCGACGAACCCATGACGGCTCGGTTACAATTCCGTGAACTTAAAGCGCGGGAGTTTTGTCACACATTCGTAACCGTGCCGACGCCAAAATGCCAAGCACCCCGTTCATCTTTGCGGCATGGATATTCAATTTACGCCCATGTTTGCGAACGCCTTTCAATTCGCGCTGGACAAGGCCACGGTGGAAGGAAAGGTCACCATCGGGTTGCTCGCCGTGGTGTCGTTGTTCAGTTGGACGGTCATGATCACCAAGGGCCGGCAGTTGTATCGAGCGCAAAAAGCGGGGAAGAAATTTTTCGCAGCCTACCGGGAGACGCGCGATCCGCTGGAGATGTTCAATAAGAAGGAAGACTACACGGGAGCGCCGGCCTTTGAAGTCTATCTGGCGGGCACTGAGGAACTCGCCTATCACTTGAAGAACAATCCGGTCGAGGTCAAATCGCGGCCCAAAGTTCGTTCCCACCACCAACCGGACGCGGGGCGCGAAATCCCCACGGACTTTATCGCGCGTTCGCGGGTCATCAAGATCAGCAGTTCGTCGTTTGACTCAGTGCGGGTGGTGCTCGAACGCGCGGTGGGAGCGCAGGCCATCTCGCTGGAAAAGGGTTTGATCGTCCTCTCGACCGCCGTCGCCGGCGGACCCTTCATCGGCTTGTTAGGCACGGTATGGGGCGTGATGGAAACCTTTTCCGGCATTGCGAAAGTCCAGGCCGCCAGTCTAACCGCCATGGCGCCGGGCGTGGCGGGCGCGTTGATTGCAACCGTGGTAGGCTTGTTTGTGGCGATTCCCGCCATGTTCGCCTACAACTACATGATCACCACCGTCCGAGCGATTACCCAGGAGTTGGATAACTTCAACTCGGAACTCGCGACCGCCATCGAGCACACCTACGTGGATAACCGCTCGGTGTCCGAAGAAGTCGTGGAAGCGCTGCGTCAACTGTTCCCCGAACGCGCCAGCGATTTTGAATTCGCGCCCGCCTGAACCCCCGGAGACCACTATGAGAAAATATTCCGCCAGCAAACACCACACACTGAACGAGCTGAACATCACCCCGCTGCTGGACCTCGCGTTCGTGCTGCTGGTGATTTTCATCATCACCACCGCGCCGGCGGTGAACGACCTGAACATTTCCCTCCCCAGCGCCACCAGCCGGCCAAAGGATGCACCGTCGAAAGTGAATTACATCACGGTGGACAACGCCGGAAAGATTTTCCTGAACACGGTGGAGATGAATGAAAATGAATTGCTCCGCACGCTGGTGGAGTTTCGCAAGCAGGACCCGGACTTGAACGTCGTGGTGCGCGGCGACAGCCGCATCCAATATCAGAAAGTCGTCGGCGTCCTGGACGTGCTCGTCTCCGCCAACGTCAGCAAAGTGGGACTGGCGACGGAAGTGGCCGTGGCTAACTAGCGATTTCTTGCCCCGCCCTTCCCATTCCGACCGAGCCGCCGGACTTCGGTCACGGTGAAAGCGCATGTCTTCTCCTTCCGAACCAACTCCGTCGCGACGGCCCCGTCCGCGTCAGAAAGACCGGACGAGTCTGGTCATTGCGGTTGTTCTGCACGCGGCCATCATTGGTGGGGTGCTGTTCTGGGCGTACAAGACCGGCAAACTGGAGCAGATGCGCCAGGCCGTGTTGCAGTATGTGAAGGGGGAGAAGAAAGCCGAAAAGAAACCCGAACCGGTCCCGCAAAAGCAAGCGGCCGCGCCGAAGCTGCCGCCGATCAATCAGGGGATGAAAGCGCCGGAAAGCTCAGGGACGCGCCGTGCGGTGGCCGCGGACGCCCCCCAGGGGCATGGCGGCGACACGTTTTTTCAGGACACGCGCAAGCAAGTAGATGGAGTTGGTGGTGGCGTTGCGGGCAGCGCTCGCCCGACAAACGCACCGGTGGTGCGGGCCACCGCACCGCCGCCGGTCCGTCCGGTGTTCGCCGCGGCGCCAAGCACGATCAAGCAGTTGTTTGCTGAGCGCGCGAAGGCCACCTCGTCCATTGAGGCCGTGGGTGCGGAGCAAATCGCGAAGGCCGGCGCTTCAGATGCCGGGTCGGCAGTCACGAAAGTGGCGGGGGCGACGATTGTCGAAGGCAAGTTCGCGGTCATCCGCGGCCTAAGCGATCGCTATGTGAGCACCACCTTGAACGGTGCCAACATCCCTTCAGCGGATCCTTACCGGCAATCCGCGTCGCTGGATCTGTTCCCTTCCCAGGTGATTGAAAAAGTGGTGGTGTCCAAGACGTTCACGCCGGACCAGCCGGGCGCTTATACGGGTGGCGGGATTGACATTGTGACCCGGTCATTTCCCGCAAACGATTTTCTTTCGCTCTCGCTGGGCGGTGCCTACAACACGCAGGCCAGCCTCAACGAGCGCTTTCTGACTTACAACGGCGGCGCGCTCGACTGGGTCGGCATGGATGATGGCTCGCGCGCCTTGCCGGCCGGGATCAGTGCCGCGGCGCCGATCAACCCGACCGGTCAAGCCTTGCCTCCAGCGGTGCCGGGAAATATCGCGACCAACAGTCCCAGACTGTCGGGTAATTTTCTACTCGACGAACTAAGCCGCGAAATGGGGACGACGGAGTTTGCACCCAAGCGCGAAGCGCCACCGCTCAATCAAAATTTCTCCCTGGCCGGCGGCGGCTCGACCTATATGTTCGGCCAACCGCTGGGCTACTTTGCAGGCGGGAGTTACAAGCACGACTATTGGTTTTACGAGAATGGGGTTTCGCAACGCAACCAGAACGGCACCGAATTGAAAAGTAGTTACCGGGACTCCCGTTCACTCAGCATCGTCAATTGGTCGGGAATGGTGAATTTGGCCTATCAGCCGTTTGAGGATCACGAGTTAGGTTTCTTGTTCTTCTACAACCAGAACGCGGTAGATGACACGCGTTTGCAGGATCAGGGATATGAGGCCAACAGCAGTGGCACGTTTCGCAAATTCAATCTCTATTGGACCGAGCGCAACCTGACCACGTATCAGATGAAAGGGGAAGATCGCTTTCCGGACGTGGGGGGACTCAAGTTCAACTGGCTGGTGGCATTGACGCAAACCTCGCAAGCCGAACCGGACGCGCGGTTTTTCAACGACAATGACACCGGAAACGGGTTTGAAGCCGGTGGCAATGGCGTCCCTAGTCCAAGCAAACCAACGCGGTACTTTCGCGACCTCGAAGAGAACAATCAAAACGTGAAGCTGGATTGGACCCTGCCCTTTCGCAATTGGTCGGCGGATGAAGGGCAGTTCAAGTTCGGGCTTTTCAACAGCTCCTCCGAGCGCGCGTTCACTGAGCGCCAGTTCTATTATCCAGGGGGCGGCGGATACCATAGCGATCCGAACCAGTTCCTCACGGCAACCAACCTGGGTGCCATCATCAAGACCAATGCGAACCGGAAGACAATCAATTTCCGGTGGCAGGAGTACATCCAAGTGTTCGATAGCTTATACAATGGGACTCGGGACATACAGGCCGCCTATCTCATGCTGGAATTGCCGGTTGTCGAGAAATGGCGATTGGTCGGCGGGGCGCGTTACGAGACCACCGACTTCCTCGTCCATTCCGAAAGCTATCTGGCCAGCAGCGTCACCTCGCAGAAGGTCAATGATGCCGAGATCATACAGTCGGACTTGTTACCCAGCGCCGGGCTGATCTACGCGGTTACGCCGAACCAGAATCTCCGCCTAAACTACAGCCAGACCATTGCCCGGCCTAGCTTCCGGGAACTAGCGGCCTATTACAGCTACGATCCGGTCATCAATGATTTCGTCGAAGGGAATCCGCTCCTGCAAATGACGGCGATTAACAACTTCGACGTACGGTGGGAATGGTTTCCCCGACCCGGGGAGTTGCTTAGTGCCAGCCTCTTTTACAAGGATTTGGCGAATGCGATAGAAAGAGGCGATGTCAAACAGGAGGGCGACGTGATCACTTTCTTTAACCGGGACACCGCCAAGCTCTACGGGTTGGAGTTGGAAGCCAGAAAAAACCTAGATGTCCTCGGCGCAGGGTTCAAACCGTTCAGCCTCGGGGGCAACCTGTCACTAATTCAGTCGGAAGTGAAGCTGACCCCCAACGAACTGTTTAACAAATGCCAGTTCTTCCCGGACGTGAAACCCACCCGCCCGCTTTACGACCAGTCGCCGTACGTTTGCAATCTCGACTTGAATTATGATGAGCCGCGCCTCGGCACTAGTGCCGCGCTCATCTTCAGTATTGCCGGACCGCGGATTGCCCTTACCAAACTGAATGCAAACGATGTTTACGAGCAACCGGCACCGGCCTTGGATTTTGTCCTGTCGCAGAAACTCAGCCGCTGGGCCACCGTCAAATTCTCGGCCAAAAACCTGTTGGACCCCAAATTTGAACGTACCTATGGCAAGGACAGTAGCCAGCTCTATGATTCCTACAAGAAAGGCCGGACGTTCGGCGTGACCTTCACCTATGACTTCTAAGAGCCTGTCTGAGAATTCCCATTTCGGTCGTAGCAGCCGACGTAAGGAGGCTCATATTTCTTGGTTTTCGTGGGCCTGCACGCTCAAGAGTCAGAGCCTCCTTACGCCGGCTGCTACTTTTCAAACCGGCTCTAAGTTCGGCGCGACAGCCATTCAAGCGTCCCCTGATTCGATGAAGCGCCGCCTCCTACTGGGGATGTCCATTATCGGCCTTGTCGTTGGAGGGTATCCGGCGGAGACCGCAGTCACGCCGCACCTGGAATGTGCCCGCGCCGCCCTGCCCTCCCGCAATGATGCCTTGATTTTTCCCGACTCGACGAACGCTGTGCAA
The DNA here is from genome assembly GCA_903828255.1 of uncultured Verrucomicrobiota bacterium. GTDB lineage: Bacteria > Verrucomicrobiota > Verrucomicrobiia > Limisphaerales > JADLHS01 > CAIKLQ01. Next base: position 9,947 of record CAIKLQ010000760.1, on the reverse strand, counting down.
TTCCGGCTCTACACCAACGCCGCGCCGGAGGCTTCGCACCGGTTCAACACGTTTGAAATCGTGGCGTACGGTGAGCATCTTTTATCCAGTCCGGCAGGAGCAGGCTTGCAACGATGGCTGACGACGTCGCCAACCACCGCGTCACTCGATAATATCCTGATCAATGGGGCCGGGCCGCAGCTTGCGCTCACCAATAGTATGACCATCCTGGAAGCCGCGTCCGGCCCCGACTGGCGATACGTGGCTTACGATGCAAGTCAGGCTTACCACGGAATCCTGGAAAAGTTTCATCGGGGGATTCTGTTTGTTCAACCGGACTTGTTCGTCCTTTACGACCAGGTGGTCGCCAAAGAACCCGTGGAGTTGAAAATGCAGTTGCAACTTCCCGCCGCCACGCGACTGGATCCGATTTGGCGCGACCTGCGGTTGGAGTTGCCCCATGCCGGGTTGCGCATCAACTCTCCAGCCAGCCGTCATGCGTTGCGCGCTTGGGAAGCGGTCGAGTCCACGGCGGATTCATTCCTACCCGGCACCCGGACCCTGCAACTGCGGCCAACCAACCGACTCACCCAGCTTAACTTGCTGACGGTGTTCGTCGTTTACCCTGGAGGCACAAAGAAAGATTTTGCCTTCAAACTTCTGGAAAGCCACAGCGCGGTGGGCGCACGCATTCACCGGGAAGCCCTGCCGACACTGGTCGCCTTCAAGACGGGCGCTTCCACGGGTAGCTCCAGCCTCACCGGTTTCGAATTCACTGGCCCGGTCGGCGTTTCGGTGTTCAGGCCGACGCGGAAAGCACCGTAGGCCGATTTCCAAACTATCTTGGCGACGGAAGTGGCGAGGAAGTTGTCACGGATTTGTCACTCCCTCGCCATTGGATCGCCACGCGACACTGGCTAACTGTAGGAGGTATATTTGTCCAAGAAATCAAACAACCGACAATCCCAAAGCAAAACAACAACATGAAACATCAAATCCGCAACTGGTTCAGCGCCTCCGCGCTGGCAACAGTGCTGGGGACGGCGTCCCCGGCGTTGGCAGACACTATTCAAATCACCACCAATCTCACGGGCAACGTGACGTGGCGGAACACCAATGAGTACGTCCTGAACGGCTTCATTTATGTGCTGACGAACGGCGTCTTGAACATCGAGCCGGGCACGGTCATCCGCGGCAAAGCCGGCGTCGGCCTCAACTCCGCCGCGCTCTTCATCACGCAAGGGGCGAAAATCTTCGCCAACGGCACGCGCGCCAAACCCATCATCTTCACTTCCGAAACCGATGACCTGACGGATCCCGATGACATCCCGCTCTGGACGCGCAACCTTTGGGGGGGCGTGGTCATCTATGGCAGAAGCGTGCTAAACACTGCCAGCGACGCCGCCGGCAATGCCGCGTCTCCCAAATACGACACCTTTGAAGGTTTGCCCGATACGGTCGTCAATGGGCAGCATCTCGACCGGTTTGGGGGCAATGACGATGACGATAACTCCGGCGTGTTTCGCTACGTCTCCATCCGCTACTCCTCCACCGTCATTCTTCCGAACAAGGAAATTAACGGCCTTTCCCTCTGCGCCGTGGGGCGCGGCACCAAGATCGAAAACGTCGAGGTTTTCTGTGCCGGTGACGATTCCGTGGAGTTCTTCGGCGGCACGGTCAACACCAAATACATGGTCAGCATCTTCAGCGATGACGACAACTTCGATATTGACCAGGGCTACCGCGGCAAGAACCAGTTCTGGTTCGCCTTGCAGGCACCAGATCGCAAGGACAATGGCGGCGAATGGAACGGCGAACCCAACGGTCTCGCCGTGAGCAACGCGCCTATCGGTAACTTCACCATCTACAACGCCACCTACATCGGCGCGGGCACGAACTCCAGCGGGGCCCGGGCGTTCATCTCCCGGGAATACGCTGCCCCCAAGGTGTACAACAGCATCTTCACGGAATTCAACATAGGCGGCAACATTGACGACAAGTCCTATAGCCACTTCACCAACGGCATCGCCACCCTCCAGAACAACATCTTCTGGAACTTTGCTTCCAATGGCGTGGCTCAATCCTATTGGCAGAACGCCAACTGCGCCGCCGTTCTTACCAACGCGGCGAACAATAACACATTCGTGGATCCGCTTCTCACCAGCGTCAGCCGGACGAACCATCCGGGATTCCAGTTGGACCCGCGCCCGCAGACTGACAGCCCAGCCCTGATCAGTTCGCTGACCGCACCGAACGATGGCTTCTACACGCCCGTGGCCTACAAGGGCGCTTTTGAAACCAACGACCTGTGGATTTCCGAATGGACGTTCGCCTCGCAATGCGGAATGGTGCCGCACCGCCCCACGCTCGCCGACATCGCGAACATCATCCAAGTCACGAACAACATCAGCGGCACCGCCACCTGGTATCGCACGAACACCTATATGCTGAACGGTTTCATTTACGTCCTGACGAATAGCGTTCTGAACATCGAGGCCGGCACCACCATTCGCGGCAAGGCCGGCGTCGGCCTCAACTCCGCGGCGCTCTTCATCACCCAAGGCGCAAAAATCTACGCCAATGGGACGGCCCATAGTCCGATCATCTTCACCTCGGAAACCGACGACTTGGACGACCCCAACGACATCTCACTGTGGACGCGCAATCTTTGGGGGGGCGTGGTTATCTATGGCAAGAGCGTGCTGAACACCGCCAGCGACGCCGCTGGCAATGCAGCTTCCCCTAAATATGACACGTTTGAAGGCTTGCCCGATACCGTCGTCAATGGTCAGCATCTTGACCGTTTCGGCGGGAATGATGATGCCGACAACTCCGGCGTGTTCCGCTACGTCTCCATCCGGTACTCCTCCACCGTGATCCTCCCGAATAAGGAGATCAACGGCCTCTCGCTCTGCGCGGTGGGCCGCGGCACGAAGATAGACAATGTCGAAGTCTTTTGCGCGGGAGACGATTCTGTGGAGTTCTTCGGCGGCACGGTCAACACGAAATACATGGCCAGCATCTTCAGCGACGACGACAACTTCGACATTGACCAAGGCTACCGGGGTAAGAACCAGTTCTGGTTTGCCTTGCAAGCTCCAGATCGCAAGGACAACGGTGGTGAATGGAACGGCGAGCCCAATGGTCTCGCCGCGAGCAATACTCCCATCGGTAACTTCACGATCTACAACGCCACCTACATTGGGGCGGGAACGAACTCCAGCGGCGCCCGGGCGTTCATCTCGCGGGAATACGCCGCCCCGAAGGTGTACAACAGCATCTTCACGGAGTTCAACGTTGGCGGGAACATTGACGACAAATCCTATAGCCACTTCACCAACGGGCTCGCCACGTTCCAAAACAACATCTTCTGGAACTTCGCCTCCAACGGCGTGGTCCAATCCTATTGGCAGAACGCCAACTGCGCTGCCGTTTTGACCAACGCGGCGAACAACAACGCATTCGTGGATCCGATGATCACCAGTGTCAGCCGCACCAACGATCCGGCCTTCATGCTCGATCCGCTCCCGTTGCCCGGCAGTCCGGCTCTGACCAGCACGCGCACTGCCCCGAACGACGGCTTCTTCACTCCGGTCGCCTACAAAGGCGCATTCAATAACGTGAACTGGGCCGCGGACTGGGGCTTCGCCGCTGAATCCGGCCTCATTACCGGTGCAGGGGCCGGAACACCTCAAGAAGTTACCGCCGCTGTCCTGCCGAACCCGGCGACTGTCGCCATCACGCTTAGCGGCGCGAACGTGGTGATCACTTGCAGCTCGCAGGCGGGTTACACCTACACGCTGGAATCCACGACGGGCCTCGGTCCGGCGAGTTGGAATCCAGCGACGGGCGTGACCCCAGCAAACTCGCAAGCTGGCAACGGCGGCGCGCTCACGTTCACAGTCCCGGCGACGGGAGGGAAGTACTTCCGCGTGTCGGCACAGTAAGGGTTACGCCAAGGAAGTGGGACGCGGGGGAGAGCCAAAGTCTTTGCGGGTCTCCCCCGCTGTATTTGGCAGAGGTAGTATTTCGCCATCAGATCCCAGGCCTCGTTCCCCTGACAATCATTCCCCTGCCACTCTTCAAAAAGGCAGGGGAATGAAGGGCAGAGGAATGTGAGCCAAGACCACCGGCAACCGGATCGGAGCTGCAATTGTCACAAGACTGTCACGCCACCGACATTGGCCTGACTCGCGGTTGGGTTACAAGAAGGTCATGACAAAACGAATTCTGGTCGTGGAAGACGAGGCGGATTTTTCCGAGTTGCTCCGCTTCCGCCTGCAACTGCTCAATTACGAAGTGATCGTCGCGGCGTCCGGGGATGAAGCGCTGGACAAAATCCGCCGCGAGCTGCCGGACGTGATCCTGCTCGACCTGCTCCTGCCCGACTTGGACGGACTGACGATTTGTGAAATCCTGCGCCAGCATCCGGACACCAACGATACGCCGGTGTTCCTGATGAGCGCGGTCACCACCGACGTCATCGCCCAAGCCGCCCGAAACGCCGGGGCCCGCGAGTTTTTCCCAAAGCCGATGGATTTTAACAAATTGGAGCGGCACCTGGCGGCGGCGCTCGTGCCGCCGAGCGACGCCACTCTCATGAACTACCTGCCGGGGTCAAACTGATCCCGTTTCGCCCGGCGACGGCAGGGCTAAAGCCTGAACTTGGGTGAGGTAATGCTCGGGGCTGGGGGCTCGGGTTCTGGCACCGCAGTGGAACTGACTGAGCCATCCGGGTTCAACACCAACGGCGCTTTAGTCTTCGGCTTGGGACCGGCGGGAGCGGCGGTGACGGATTCCATTTGGGCCCGCAGCGCGGAGGGATCGCCCAGTTTCGCAAGCAACGCGGCTTTCGCGGATTCGGCTTCGTTCAGCGCGGCGGCAGTGGATTCCAGCCGTTTGGTAACTTCAGCGGTCTGGGCTTGGGCCGTTTCCAGCAGGGATTGGAGCGAAGTCGCCCTGGCTTCGAGGGTTTTGATCTTTGCGGCAAGTTCAGCATTGGTGCGGTTCAAGACACCCATTTCACCGGTGCGGTTTTGCAACTGGCCCTCCACGTCACGCGTTCGCGCGGTGGCTTGGCTGACTTGGCCCGCAAGCGCGCCGATGTGATTGCTGGCCGCGGCGAGGTCCGTTTTTTGGAGGCCGAGTTGCACGCGCAAGGTTTCCGCGGTGGCGCCTTGGCCGGCGAGTTTGGCCGTCGCTTCGGCGAGTTGATTCGAGGTCGTCGTCAACTGGGCGGTGACGGCGGTGGCCGTGGCACTGGCCCCGCGCCAAGCGTTGATGGCGACAGCGGTGACGATGGCGAGCACAATGAGGAGGGGCGTGGCAAATTTCTTCATAGGGTGCTGAGGTTAGGTGTTGCCGGATTTGCGTTCGCCGGCGGACTGTGCCGGGCCGAAATGTTTCAGGAGGAACTCGCGGAAATGCGTCCGGCTGCCGTCGTTCATCTTACGCTCCAGCGTTCCGGCGGTGCCGCGAATGCGCAACTTCACCTCGCTGGCATTGGCGATTGCCATGACCACTTCCGGCGCGACCCTGTAATAAGTGGTCAGGAATCCGCGCCGGCTTTCCCACGCGGTCTGCGGCGGCGTCACGGTGCAGCCGTAGCGGACGCCATCGGCCAGCACGATGAGCGACTCGCCGGGCGCCAACGCGAAGTCCGCCGGCGCGATCTCGGTGTAGAGGTAATAATCCGCCACCGGCTGTTCGGAAAGTTTGACGACCAGGTTCGTCACCGGCGCGATAACCTGATTGGTGATCGTCGTGATGATGTAGTTGGTTTCAACCGTGACGACATCGTTCGTGCCGCTCGTGATGGAAAGCAAATCCCGGCTGACGGTGGCCTGGGAATTGAGCGTGGTGACCGACTGAATCGAACCGGAGCGCACGGTTTGATTCGGCGCGGTGGCGAGGGATTCGTTGCGGGCCGTGGCGGTGGTGACCCCGGAAGCGGTGCTATTACCGGGGGTTGAAGTAGTGACGGCGGCATTGTTGGTCTCGGCCATCGGCGTCGTCGCAGACGGAGCAACGGCGTTCGTGAGCAAAGCGGTTTGCGTATTGCCGGAAGTTGTCACGGTGAGGTTGGTCGTTGAAGTGACGACGAAGTTGGTGGTGACGGCAATGGTCATGTTGGTCTGCGCCACGAACCCTCGGCTTTCGCGCGCGGCGTTCAAGCAAACCACCGTGCGCGCAAAGACCGCTCCCGAGACGGCGTTGCCGCACATCTTGTCCACCTTGACCTTCTCGAACTCATCGTAACGCGACACGCGCGACGATGAGCACCCCACCAAGCTCACGACACCCAACAGCAACCAGAAACATTTCATAGCCTTCATTGTTGCATGGTTTACCTGGGTGAAGTCAAAAATGATATGGCCCGTCACCAAAATGTAACATGCGCGCGGCGAGCTGAGGCTATGGCCCCGACCCGCAGCCGCCCCCCACTCCGCCCTGCCGGGCTGGGTGGATTCGCCGGATGGCGGCTGGTTGGGGCGGCGCCGCCGCGCCGGATCATCACCGCGGAGCCCAGTCGTCACCCAGCCGTAACCTGCCCGGCACCATTTCGTTTCCGGGTTTGGTTTGAGTGGAGCAACCGCGTGTGTTATTCAGCGTTCGTGAAGTCCAAAATACTTGTGGTGGATGACGAACCGGAGGCGGTGGAACTCATTGAATTCAATCTGAAGCAGGCTGGCTTCGACGTCGTCACGGCGGCGGACGGCAAGGAGGCGTTGCAACGCGCCCGGACCCAGGTGCCGGCGCTGATCGTGCTGGATCTGATGCTGCCGGAAGTTGACGGACTGGAGGTCTGCAAACGGTTGCGGCGGGACGATGCGACGGCGGGAATTCCCATCATCATGCTCACGGCTCGCGCTGCGGAAGTTGACCGGGTAGTCGGCCTGGAGTTGGGCGCGGATGATTACGTCACCAAGCCATTCAGCCCGCGCGAACTGGTGCTGCGGATCAAGAAGCTCCTGCAGCGCGGCCAGCCTCCGACGGACAAACGCGAACAGATGCGCTTTGGCGACTTGTGGCTCGACACGCCGCGCCACTTGGCCACTTGGAAAGGCAAGGCACTGGACCTGACGGCCACCGAGTTCAAACTCCTCACCTTGCTCGCCCAACGCGCCGACCGGGTGCAGACTCGCGACGTCTTGCTGCGCGACGTCTGGGAATACGACAACTTCATTGATACCCGCACCGTGGACACACACATGCGGCGCTTGCGCGAGAAGCTCGGCCCGGCGGCGAAATATCTCGAAACCATCCGCGGCGTGGGCTACCGGTTTGTGGGTGAATGAAGAATGTAAAATGCAAAATGCAGAATGAAGCAGCCAAATTTCATGGTTCCCCGTCCCCTACTCTGAATTTTTCATTTTTCATTTTTCATTTTTCATTCGCTTCGCCATGTGGCCGACGCTGATCATCTTCCTCCTGCTCGCCGGCCTGATCGCGCTGCATTTCGGGTGGCGCCGCCGGATGCAACGTGAGCGCCGCGCCTGGCAGGCCACGCTCGCACAGCGGGAGCATCAAGACCTGGTCCAGACCGCCGAGGCCCGCGCGCGGCAGGACGCGCTACTGGACAGCATGATCGAAGGCGTGCTGGTGCTCGATGAAAACGGCCGGGTGCAGTTCGCGAACCGCGCCTTTGCCGCGATGTTCGCCACCCTCGGGGAGTTGCGCGGCCAAACCGTGGTGGAAGCGGTGCGCATGGATGAGGTGGCGGAACTGGTCGCCCGCACCGACCACGAAGGTCGCGTGATGGACCACGAGTTGCGGCTGCCCGGCGATCCGGAAAAGTGGCTGCAAATCAACGCCGCCGCCATTTCCAACGTCGAACGCCGCCGGCTCGGCACGGTGCTGGTCTTTCACGAATTGACCCGCCTCAAGAAACTGGAGCGCACCCGCGCCGACTTCGTTGCCAACGTGAGCCACGAATTGCGCACGCCGCTCTCGCTCATCAAAGGCTACGCCGAAACCTTGCTCGACGGCGCCAAAGACAACCCCGAAGTTTCCGGGAAATTCCTCCTGGCGATTGATCGCAACGCGCGGCGGCTCGACTTCCTCATCCAGGATTTGCTCACGATCTCCGCGCTGGAGTCCGGCCGCGTCGCGTTGAACCTCCAGCCGGTGACGCCCCGGGCGCTGGCGGAAAAAGTCCTTTCAGATTTGAAATCCCGTGCCGATGCGCGCCGCGTGCAACTCGTCAATGCGCTCCCCGATTTGACCGTCCAGGCCGATGCCGACCGGCTGGAACAAGTGCTGGGCAACTTGCTCGACAACGCGGTCAAATATGGCCGCGAAGGCGGCACGGTCACTGTCGGGGGCCGCCCGACGGACGAGGGCAAAATTGAGTTATTCGTGCGGGACGACGGGCCGGGAATTCCGGCGGAGGCGTTGGAACGCGTCTTCGAGCGGTTTTATCGCGTGGACAAAGCGCGGTCGCGCGAGCAGGGCGGCACGGGCCTCGGACTCGCCATCGTCAAGCACATCGTCCAAAGCCACGGCGGGACGGTGTGGGCCAAGAGCGAAGTGGGCGCTGGCGCGACGTTCTATTTCACGCTGGCAGCGGCTGGCTGATTTTTCACTCCTCCCGCGCCCCGCCCAAACGCCCGGTCGCCCGGCGCAATCCTTGTGCGCCGCGCGAGGGCATCAACGGGCCATAGGTGACGCCGTTTTCGCGCCCCGCGCCGCAGCAGTCAACGACCGGTGTTGTTTTGCTTCCGACCGGGAACCGAGACCTTGTTGAACCGGCTGCCGCGGCGCATGCGCGGCAACGCAATCCCCGCGCCGAGCGCCACGGCAATGGCCAGCACCAGAATGGTCAACGGTCGGCGCAGCGCGGTCTGGACGAGGTTCATGGGGCGGAAGATGCTGGCCGCCCCGCGCCAGCCGCACCCAACGCTGTTAAAGGCTCACGGCGTGTGGCCAAGCTGTCGGGGCGGACGCAGGATTCATAGCATCGGTTGCGGATAGCTTGGAGTATGGCTTCGGGTTCCCCCCTCTGGCAAAGCCGCACTTGGCCCGTGGCCCGCCGCACTTGCCAGTCCAATTCCTCTGCCCTTCATGCCTCGGCCTTCTTGGGGCTGGCAGGGGAATAAAGCTCGGGGTTCTTCATCTTAATCGGCTTCTTAATCATGATCTGCTCCCGCCCCTTTCGTCCACTTCTTGCAAGTGGTGCTGGTCAAGACCCCGCCAGCGGTCATAATGGTGGCCGACCGGGGCGGAACTCCATTGGAACGACCACCCGGTTCTAGCGGCAACGCCGTATTCCAAATCATGAAAGACAAGATCATCCATTTGTTGGCGCGCAAAGATTACCTGCCGGCGAATGTGCCGGAACTGCTCCGGCATTTGCGCCTGGCACCCAATCGGCAGCAAGAGTTGCAGGCGGTGCTGCGCCAGCTTGAGCAAGCCGGCGCCGTCGCGCGCATCAAGGGCAACCGTTACATCCAGCCACGCGAAGCGGATTTGATCCCGGGTCGGATTCGGATGAACCGCCAGGGCAAGGGTTTTCTCCAGCCGGACGATACGGGGCTTAAGGAGATCGCCATTGAGCAAAGCGCGACCGGCACAGCGCTCCACGAAGATCGCGTGCTCGTGCGGCGCGACGTCCGGGCCAAGGGCTTGCGTCACGGAACCACCGAGCCGGGCACGGGCGAGGTGGTCCGCATCCTGGAACGACGGCGCACGCAGATTGTCGGCACGCTGCAAAAGGGTCGGCAGTTTCTCTACGTCACTCCCGATGACCCGCGCGTCCCCCACGATATCCTAGTCCCGGAGCCGCGCGATGTGGGCCGGCCCGCGCACCTCGGGGATAAGGTCGTCGTCGAGCTGCGCGAATGGGAATCGCGCCACACAAATCCCGAAGGCGAAGTCATTGAAGTCCTCGGCGCGCCCGATGAGGAGGGCGTGGACATGCTCTCGGTGCTGCGGCAATACGATCTGCCGCTCCATTTTCCCAAGCCTGT
>CAIKLQ010000759.1 GCA_903828255.1 uncultured Verrucomicrobiota bacterium | reverse complement strand
TTGGGAATATAGTTGCAAAACTGACGGACAATCGTGAGTTTTGATGCGGTTGGAAGTTTTTGGTTTTTCATACCCCTGCCTTGTGGCAGGTTTTCTGAAAACTTCCAACCGCTTTTTCCCAATTCCTATGGGATGGCAGTGAAAACAAATCAACCCTCATGGCAACATTGGCCTTCGGCCTCCTGTGCGGCGGCGCGGTTCATGCGCAGGCGGATTTTGCGGCCTATCAGGCGGCCGTCATGGCCGAGCCGAGTCTCGTCTCCTACTATCAATTCGACATCTGCGGCTGTGGCTACGACTTCAAGGGCACCAGCCATTTGGTGGAGTCGTTTTCGCCGAGCGGCTGGGCACCGGCTACTTATACCGACGGCCTCGGCGGCGGGCCTAATAATAAAGCACTGATCCAGGATGGCAGCGGCAACGGGGTTTCATATTTTTATGGACCGCCCGCCGAATTTACCAGCGGCGAGGGCACGGTGGAATTGTGGCTGAAGCCAGGGTGGACGGGGACTCTTTCGGGAGCCATCCCGCTGCCCATTATTTTTGCTGACGCCTATACTTTGCTCCGATATTCCGTCGGTATGGCGCAAGATAAGTCCCAGCTAGTTTTAACTGATGGAAATACGCAGGCGAAGTATTTTAACCTGCCAGCAGGGGTGGGCACCAATTGGCATCATCTGGCCGTGGAGTTTAATGCCGGGAACTGTACCATCATTTGGGACGGCCAGAGTCTGGGCACACAGGGGTTTGCCTTGGCAGTGGTAAGTGGGGCTCCAGACCAAGTATTCACCTTGGGAGCCTTTTGGTTTACCGCCCCAACAGCGGCGTACCTGCCATGGATTGGGGAACAGGATGAAGTCGCGATTTACACCAACGCCCTTCCTCTGGCCAGCATCCAGGCGCACTACGGGGCCGCTTTGTCCGCCTTTCCGCCGGTGATTCTTACGCAGCCGTCGCTCACCAACAACTGGTATGTCGGCCAGCGTCGCCGTCTAGCCATCGAAATTGATCCGCTCCAGCAGCCGCAATACCAGTGGTATCAGGACACCGGTCTGCTTTCAAACCAGACAAATAGCGCTTTGTCCGTGTCCAGTGTTGTGTTGGGCGACGGCGGTGCTTACACCTGCGTAGTCACCAATAACAGCGGCTCGGTCACCAGCAGCCCGGCGGTGGTTGTGGCTTGGCCCGTTCCGGCCACCAACGTAATGTCGGCCTACAAGACGGCTGTTTTTGCTGAACCCAGCCTCATTTCCTACTACTCCTTCGACGCCAGCAATGCCATTGACGACTTCGGCGGCAACAACGGAGCGCTCTGGTATGATTTCAGTTTAGTCACCGGAGTCGGCGGCGGTTCTGACAAGGCGCTGAATCTTATTGGCAACGGTTATGACAATCTTGGGGCCGTTCGAGCCTTTGATTTTGTCAACGGGACCGGCACGCTGGAAATGTGGGTGCAGGCCGATTGGGATACGAGTGGCTTTGGTGATTATCCTACCATCGCGATGGACTGGGGGCGCAGCTTTGCAACCTGGGGTTTCTGTATGGCCCCAGGCAAGACCAATATCGTCTGTTTTGATGGGGGACCACTCTGGTCGCCGATTGACCTGCCGGCGGCGGCAGGTACAAATTGGCATCACATGGCCGCGGTGTTTAACGCCGACAACACTTGGACGCTTTTCTGGGATTGGGTGAATGTGGGCACCAACACGTTTGCCGCTCGGATTCCATACCACGGCGGCTTGACGTTGCTTGGAAGCCCGCTGACAACGGGTGGTTTTTCAATCGTTCCTCCCTGGACTGGAAAACTGGATGAAGTGGCGTTCTACTCCGCAGCGCTCAGCGCCAGCCAGGTCCAGAGCCACGTCCAGACGATATTGGGGCCACTCACCCCGCCAGCCAGTCCCGTAATCAATGTTGCAACATCTGGCAATAACATCGTCTTGTCATGGACGGAGCCGGGGAACTGGGTATTGGAATCCTCTCCGACGTTGGCAGTGGTCAGTTGGACACCAGTGCAAACGAATGGCAGTCCTGTCAGCGTTTCAATGAGCGGCAACCAGTATTTCCGCCTGCGGTCGCAATAACTGCGCCCTGAGCTTGACGCCAGAAAAATTGGGAAATGTATGAATCGAGGCTGAGGAGTTGGAGAATTCCCCAGCCTCGTTATTTTGTGGATTTGCGGACTGACGTTAAAGCTGCAAGTGCAGTGCATGATGCCGTCAATTGGCCGATTGAATGGATGCAAACAATGAAAGCTTGGTTATTCATTCTGGTGTCAGTCCTGGTCATACTGCCGGCAAGAGCAATTGCGGCCACGGCTGAGCTCCATGCCAACTTTGGCAGCACGACCGGCACGATCAATGCCGAACTTTGCGGAGTGAATCACGGCGTGCTGGCCGTTAACATGCCGGGATACGCCTATAATGGCAGCAACGGAGTGGATTTGACGTCGGAATACAATTGGTGCGGGGTAAAGTGGATTCGCACTGATGAAATCGCAGCCGGGGATATATTGTCCGTCTTTCCGTCCGGCGACTCAGGGGATGTGTTCAACGCATCGAATTACCATTTCACGAATCTGGATGCCTACCTGGCACCATGCATCAACAATGGAAACAAGATCATTTTCCGCCTGGGCTATTCCACCAAGTATACCTGGGAGGATCCCTATACTCGATGGTATCCGCCCACCAATTACGACCGATATGCGACGATCTGCCGGAACACCTACAAGCATTTGTGCAAGAACTCTTTTGGCGTCAACGGTCATACCTGGCCGATCACATACTGGGAGTTTTACAACGAACCCGAGAACCCTTTAGGCACTGTCTGGACCGGAACGGCCACGCAGTTTGCGCAGCTTTACCGGAAGGTGGTGAATGCGCTGAAGGCTGAAGACAGCTCGGTAAAGGTCGGCGGATACGGCGCCTGGCAGTTGGATGCCTCCGGGAACATTGATACCTCAGAGGGAAGGTTCATGGACGATTTCCTGGATTACTGCCAGAGCAATTCCGTGGCGCTGGATTTTTTTTCGTTCCACTACTATTCGGATTATGGATCCACCGTGCGCGATCAGGCCGCGCATATCCGTTCCGCGCTTGACAGCCACGGTTATACGAACGCTGAGATCATCAATACCGAATGGGCATCCGGGACTGGCAGTAACAACGACACTGCTACCGAGGCTGCCATGATGGCTTCCAGCCTGATCCTGGATCAAAATTCAGATGTCAGCAAAGCGTTCTACTACGCCGGCAGTCCCATGGCTGGATTTATCTGGGGCATGTGGGACTGGAACTCCAGTCCGCCAGATGCCAGGAAGAAGGGTTTCTATGGATTCACGACATACGCCATGCTGGCATACCATACCCCCATCATGTGCAGCGCTTCTGGCCCGGAAGCCATGACGCCTCCATTGGCCGGAAAGAACGCTGCCGCGACTGACGCACGAATCCTGATCACCAACCACCGCTGCGATACCTACAATACCTATCACGTCAATGTGACGAATCTGCCGTTTTCGGACTGGACCTACACGCTATTTGTTGTGGACAGCTCGAACAATCTGGCCAACTGTGCTTCGAGAACCGGCAGTGGGACGAGTTTCCAAGTGACTATCACCAATGTTACCTATCCCAGCATCTACGTGCTGGACTTCGCGAAAAGATATTATTCGACAAGCCCTCCGGCGCGGATAAGCACTCCGTCAAACGGGGTGGTGAACATCAAGTGCTTTGGTGTTCCAACATCCAATTATGTGGTGCAGACGACGACGAACCTCGGCGCGCCGTGGTGCGCGGTGAGCACGAACGCGGCGGGAGACGATGGTTCGTGGCAGTTCACGGATCCGAACGCGACCCGCGCGCAACAATACTATCGCGTGGTGCAGCCGTGATCCGGAAGCCGACAGGTTGTCGTCGTGGACATGCGATTTTCCGAGGTGGTGAAAACAGCAACATGCAAGCGGTCAAAAAGTTGTTAGTAGTGAAGAACAATTCGATCCTCGTGAAAGTGGTGGTGCTGGGCCTGGTGAGCGCCGGCGGTCTCCGTTTGCAAGCGGCCATGCCGCCGGCGGTGGCGGCTTATCAGTCGGCTGTGATGGCCGAGCCGAGCCTCGTTTCGTATTACAAATTCGACTCCAGCACCGGCGCCGACAGCAAAGGGAGCAGCCCTTTGACGCCGTCGTTTGGGACGAATGCACCGGCAACTTATGCCAGCGGTCTCGGCGGCGGGCCTGATCAAGCGCTGAACCAGGATGGCAGTGGCAACGGGGTTCCCTATGTATACGGATCGCCCGCTGATTTTATCAGCGGTCAGGGCACGGTGGAATTGTGGCTGAAGCCCGGATGGGTGGGTAGTAGCTCTGGGTCGGGAAGCCCCGCAGTTTCCATCATTTTCGCCAACGTGTATGGCGATGTCAGATATGCCGCTGGCATGTCGGCCGATAAGTCGCAAATCATCATGCGGGATGGGGTGAATGGCGCGGAATGCTTCAACCTGCCAGCGGGGGTGGGCAACAGTTGGCATCACCTAGCCGTGGAGTTTAGTTCTGGGAATTGCACCGTGATTTGGGACGGCCAGAGTTTGGGCACCCAACCCTGTCCCCTGGGGACAATTTCTGCCACCCCGGCTGAAGTCTTCACTCTTGGCGCTTTCTATTTCACCGTCCCAACCCTGGTTTACCGGACATGGATCGGCGAACTGGATGAAGTCGCAGTTTACACCAACGCCCTTCCTCTGACCAGCATTCAGGCGCATGCCGACGCTTACAATAATCCACCTTTCGATTCCGCAATGGACCCGCTGGATACGACCTGCTGGCAGACCTTTCACATCAACGCCTACGACGTCGCGCCGGGCGGCGGCGCGCAATACCGGCAGTTGATGCTGGCAAACATGGGCGGCGTGATGCCCCGCAACCTGAAGGTGGGGTTTGATGCCACCGACCCATTCCTGTTCTGGGCGGTTGGCGGCTACTACGATTATCTGCTCTCGGTGTTCCAACTCCAGTCGCCCTTCAATGACGCGCGGACCAATGACGTGCCTATTGGTGTCTGCCTGATGGCCACGTCGTGGGACGACTCGGCGATTCAATGTCAGGACATCCTGTGCAACTTTCTGGAGAAATACAACGGGGGCTCGCTCTTGCAGATGGATCGCTACGGACGCATTCGGGACACGGCGCTGGCGCAGGATCCGACGCTTGATGAGCAGTCGCCGGGTGTGCCGTATTTGGAAATGGAGCTCACGCTCTCGCGCTACGCGCCGTTGGTGCAGGATTACCTGATTCGCAACACACGGATGGCGGCCCGCTACTTCGGCTGGCTGCGCGAGCAATCGCCGGACATTGTGACGTTCTGCACCCTGTCGTCCGAATACCAGCAGAATCAGACCGCGAACAATGAGTACTGCGATTACAGCGCGTGGTCGGTGCAGGAGTTTCGCGATTGGCTGAGCGGCGCGGGGCTTTACGCGGGGCAGGGGCAGTATGCCAGCCTGTCGGCGTTCAATGCGGCGTTCGCCGGCGCGGCCAATTTTCCATGGGCCAGTTGGTCGGTTGTCCAGCCGCCCTTCCCGGTGCTGTGGAATGCGACTCCCAACGGCAACTGGTGGCAGAAGTGGCATCAGTTCCGCGTGGCGCAGGTGCGGAACATTGAGCAGGTCCAGATGCGCGCGGCGCGGTCGGCGGGCTGGAGTCCGGACCGGCTTTATGGCCATCAGTTGCCCGGCGATCCCAATTCCACCACCGACCCGATCAGCACCCTGTGGGCCGGCCCGTGGACCACGACCTTCGTCCAGGAAGGCAGCGGCGGCGTGGATGCCTACGGCCTCGATCCCGTGCATGCCAACATGTTTAATGCCCTGTATGCCGACGACAAGAACTGGGCCCTCACCGAATACAATCCCATGTCCGCCTCCGTCGCGTCGAACCTCAATGCGCTGAACGCGGTCTGGAATGCCAAGGCCCACATGGTCTGTCCCTACAGTTGGACGTATCCGGGCTACGCGATCTCGAACACGGCCTATTTGACGGCGCTTCAGCAGTTCATCAGCAACCACAGCAACTCGGTTTACTCGGGCATGGCCGCGTATGAAGCGGCGCCGGATTCGCGCGACGTCATCTGGACGATGAGCTATGCCGACGACGTGGCGGCGACTTCGGGATTGAGCGGCCGGGTATTCAGCAACGGTGTTTTTTCCGCCGCTATTAACAGCGCGACGGTGTCGCTCTCACTGGCGCTTGATTCCAGCCGGCACACGCTGGCGTCCGACGCCTATTATGCCGCGTCGTTGCGGATTTTTTTCAGCAATGCGCCCGCCGGCTCCGCCGCGCTGGAGTGGACGGACACCAACAACGTGACGGCGTCCGTTTCGTTCAACGTGCAGAAAGGCTGGAATCTTTGCCATGTGAACCTGGCGGAAAATCCGGCGTGGCGCGAGAAACGAATCCGGGCCATCACACTCAAGCCGCCGGGCGGCGCAGGCAACCGGCTGCAACTGGACTGGGTGCGACTGGAGGCTGGGCCTTGCTGGCACTTCGACGACCCGAACGAGGTTTATGGCGTGGCGAATTTCACCGGCTGGGCGGTGACCAACGGGCAATTTACAGGCACCAGTGGCGCGGACGGTTACTTCTATCTTGCGACGGACAAGCGCAGCACCAGTGCGCACGCAGACCGGGCGTTCATTGACGCGGACTTTTACAAGAAAGTGCGCGTTCGCCTGACCTCGGCAGCGTCCGCTTAGGGCCAGATCTATTGGTGGAAAAGCAGCGAGACATTCTATACAACGGCTTTTCTCGTGAACGCCGGTACCCAGACTTACGAGATTGATTTGAGCGCGGACCCGAACTGGTCTGGCGCCGTCACGCGCTTCCGGCTCGATCCGGTGAATTCCAACGGCGTTGCTTGCGCGGTGGATTACGTGGCGCTGTCGCCGGCGCTGCTGCCGCCGCGCGCGCCGTATTTCGACCCGATCGTCAACTCGCCCAATCCGGTTTTCGTCTGGCAGCCGGCCACCGAGCCGGACCACGCGCCGTTGACCTACGACTTTCAACTGGCGACGGATTTTGCTTTCACGAATGTGCTGCTGGCAACCACCGCCCAGAGCCTCACCAACTTTACCTACGTCGGGCCGGAACTGGATGGGGTTCACTGGTGGCGAGTTCGTTCGCGCGATGGCGGCGGAAACGTCTCGCCGTGGATGGTGCCGCTGCAGCTGTTTGTGCGGGTTTGGAATGGCAACTCGGCCAATGATTTTTTCACGGTCCCCAGCTGCATTACCAACATCGTCGCGACGAACGGCATTTGGTCGGGGCGCGTCATTGGTGTTTCCAATCCCGTCCTGGTGCTCAATACCGGCAACGACAACAACGGGCTGGGCGTCAACGCCGACCTTTACAAGCGTTTACAACTGCGTCTGAACGTGAACCGGCCGGGCGGTTACAGCAGCGCGCTGTTTTATTTCCAGTCACCGGATGGCACCGTTTACACGGCGAACCTGATCGTGCCGCCGGACGGCCAGTGGCATGAGCAGACCATTGACCTGTCCAGCAACACGAACTGGACCGGCTGTGTACGGGCCGGGCTTTACCCAAGCTTCGTATCGAATGCCGTGGTGTCCGTTGACTGGGTGCGCTTCCTGCCAAGCGGCGCGCTGGCGCCGAACCAACCGCCCGTGTTCCCAATCCTGCCCAATCTGGTGATCCTGGCCGGCTCGAACCTGACCGTGAACGCCACTGGCACCGATCCGAATGTGCCGGCGCAAAAACTGGCCTACAGCCTGACGACGACTCCGGCGGGTGCGAACGTGAATCCCACCAACGGCCTGTTCTCCTGGCGTCCGACCATCGCGCAGTCGCCGAGCTCCAACCTGGTCGTGTTGACGGTGACCGACAGTGGCGTCCCGGCGATGAGCGCCACGCAAAGTTTCTCGATCACGGTGACGTCGCCGGTGCGGCCGACGGTCAGCGCTGCCACGTGGACCAATGGCCTGTTCCGTATGACCATCGCCGGGGATCGCGGGCCGGATTACACGGTGTTCGCCTCGACCAATCTCACCATCTGGTCGGCCATCTGGGTGACCAACTCGCCGGCGTTGCCGTTCACCTACATCGATCCAGTGGCCAGCAATTTCAATCAGCGCTTTTATCGTGTGCTTTTGGGACCGTAAATTTATTCTCCAACTTGCAAGGCCGCCCGCAGCATCTATGAACCAAACCACAACAGAAACCAGATTCCCACCAAACTTGAAACTATTCCGCGCCGTGGGAGCTGCGCTCGCGGTTTTCGCATTGGCCGGAATTCTCGCGCCCACGCTCCAGGCAGAAGTACGCCTGCCGAAAGTCTTCGGCAGCCACATGGTCCTCCAGCAGGGCAAGCCGCTCACGATCTGGGGTTGGGGGCAGCCCGGTGAAACCGTCACGGTGCAATTCCTTGCCGAGACCAAATCCGCCCACGTTAACGACCGCGGTGAGTGGAAAGTGGTGTTGTCTCCGGTGAAGGCGGGTGGGCCCTACACGCTTACGGTGAGCGGGTCCAGTAGCGTGAAGTTCGACGACGTGATGGTGGGCGAGGTGTGGCTGTGCTCCGGTCAGTCCAACATGCAAATGGGCATCGGGGTCTGCCAGGACGGGGAGAAGGAAATCGCCGCGGCCAATTACCCCGGCATCCGTTTGCTGAAGGTTACCAGGAAATGGACGCCGGAGCCGCAGGCGGACATCGGTGGCGACTGGAAAATCTGTTCGCCTAAATCCGTGGCGGATGCGGACTGGGGCGGGTTCTCGGCGGCGGCGTATTATTTCGGGCGCGAACTGCACCAGCAACTGGGTGTGGCCGTGGGATTGATTGATTCCACGTGGGGCGGAACGGTGATTCAGAGTTGGACGCCGCCCGAAGGATTCGCGACGGTGCCGGCGTTGAAATCGGAATCCGACCGGGTGCAGCTCGGTGATCCGCGCACCGATCTCCATCAGCAACGTCTGGAGCAGGCGCTGAAGGAAATCGAGCAATGGAACATTGCCGCTCGGAAGGCGCTGACAGACCGCACGCTTGTCCCACCGATGCCGGCTTATCCGGCGGAACTCCTGCCGCCGCACGATTTGCAGCACGCCACCGCTCTCTACAACGGTATGATTCACCCCCTCCATCCCTTCGCGATCCGGGGCGCGATCTGGTATCAGGGCGAGTCCAACTTCTATGGTGGCGAAGGTTCGATTTACACCGAGCGCATGAAGGCGTTGATCGCCGGTTGGCGGCAACTGTTCGGCGGGGGCGATTTCCCGTTCTACTTCGTGCAGATCGCGCCCTACAACTACGTCGGCTTCGATCTTGAAAAAGCCGGCCCGTTTCTGGAAGCGCAGACCGCTGCCCATGCCATTCCCAACACCGGCATGGCGGTCATCAACGACATCGGCAACCTCAAAGACATTCATCCGACCAACAAGCAGGATGTCGGCAAGCGGCTCGCGCTCTGGGCGCTGGCCAAGGATTACGGACGGACGAATCTGGTGTATTCCGGACCTGCGTTCAAAGCGATGAGCATCGAAGGCGACAAAATCCGCCTCACATTCGACCACGTCGGCGGCGGATTGAAGAGCCGCAACGGGCAGCCGTTGAACTGGTTTGAGGTGATCAATGCGGAGGAAGGCGGCTTCGTCAAAGCCAGCGCGCAGATTGAGGGCGCGACGGTCGTGGTGTCCGCGCCGGAAGTGCCGCATCCCGTGGCGGTGCGCTACGCCTGGAGCATGTTGGCCGAGCCCAACCTGATGAACGCCGAGGGCCTGCCCGCCGGGGCGTTCCGTGCCGGTGATGCGAAGCGGCGCGATCTCATCGACGCGAAAGTTCCCGAGGCCAAGGACTATCAGTTGGTCTATGACCTCGATCTCGCGAAGCTCGGCGAAGCCATTACCTACGACGTGGACAACCGCAGCAAGATTACGCGCCCGTTCGACCGGGTCGCTTACTTCATGGAACTGCAATCCAGCAACCGCACGGACTATGTCTTCGTTTCCATGGACGCCTTCACCAGCGACCTGGGCAAGATCGGCGTGCCGACCGCCGCCTCCGGCGCCCGCTTCCAGCAGAACGTGACGAACCTGAATGTGCTCTCCAACGTCAAGGACATCGTCCCCGGCGCCGGTTTCGCCGGCGGCAACATCGAATTCTGGCCCAACAACTATACGCCGGACAACGCGGCGAAAGTGCCGGACGCCTCGGCTCAAGTATATGATTTCGGCGATGCGCCGATTGAGCCGGTGAACGGCCACGGCTCGATGCAGGTTCACAACCACGCCGCCAGCCAAACGCTTTTTGCCCTGAACAACTGGCGAGCGGGCGTTCAGGCCGACCTCGGCCTCGGCAACCAGCCGGCGAAGAATCCCGACTGGACGTTCGCTGCCAATGCCGCTTCCTACCAAGCCAAGCGGTTGCGCGTGCTGGTGCGGTGTCAGTAAGAAGTTCGGGGGGCGGGAGTCGTTAAGCCAGAGCGAATGTTTGGTTTCGGTCAAAAAACAACCACGTTTCGTCAAATCACAGGCAGACGGCCAGTGTCGGCAATGGTATTTCAATCCAAACGAAAGTCCAAATCCGCAGATAAAACGGTGGCGACGACGCGAATCAAATCAGTCCATGAAACCATTTCTCGCCCTGATTCTGACTGCTTGCTTGGTTTTCTTTACCGTCGGCACGCAGGCAGCGGAGCCAAAACCCAATCCCAACGACCACCTTGGCACTACCGATAAATCTCCTCTGGCCAAAGCCGGACGGCCAGCCGCCGCCGATCCCAACCCAATGTCTCTGGGCGTTGATGATGCGGGGGCGCAAAAGGCGATTTTCCAGGATCCCCGGATGGCCGAGGCTTTTGAGACCATCGGCTTTGACTTCCTCATGTTCCATCTCCACGCCGAAAACACGGCGGAGTTGAACGGTCTGATCGACTGGGCCAAACGAACCGGCCACGACTTCATTCTGAACGAAGAGAATACCTCACGTCCGCCAGGCGCCCCAACCTTCTATCGTCAGCCCGGTTTCTTCTATCAGCCGGCCAAGGAGTTTCTCGCCCATGCAGTCGCCAGCCAGCACTTCTTGGGCGTCTGTTACGACGAGGCCGAGCACTTGGTCAACCAAGGCGTTTGGATCACGGGTGCAAGCCGACCGTTTGCCCCGCACTTTCACAACGCGGAAGGTGAGACTGTCGCTCAAGCCTACGCGGGCAACCTTTACAACTTGCAGATGCTGATGCAGTCGAACTATCCGGGTTTCGCCACGCCAGCCAACGGCCGGACCGGTCAGATTGTCTGCACCGAACACGTTTTCCCGGCCATGTTCCACGTCTTTGCCCGGGCGGGAATCAACCCGATGCCCAAGCTGCTCAAGGAAACCGTAACGCCCGTGGCCGCCGCGCTGGCCTTGGGTTGCGTGCGGCAATACGGCACGAAGTATTGGCCGTGCCTGGATCTATGGGGGCCCACGTTGCCCACGCTGAGTTATCCCAATCATTCCCCCGCGGAGCTTTCCTCGGCCCTGTTGTTCGCTTACTGGACGGGTGCGGAGCGGGCTTACATTGAGAACTTCAACTATCAGTGCAGCCTCTACAGCGTTACCAATAACCAAGTGCAACTATCGGCTTGGGGGGAGGCGGTGCGCGGGTTCAAGCACGATTATCTGCCAATCAATCCCCGTGCGATTCGGGCCGAGGACTTCGCCCCGGAAATCGTCATCCTTCGCTTCCCAGACACCGACTGGGGGCAAATCAGCACTAGCTACACCCGCACCAACCTCTACGGCGCTTCCAACCTCAGCCGCGATTGGCAGACCAGCTATTGGATTCGCATTTGGCACGTTATCAGTCATGGGACGATTCCCACCAACGGGTTGAATTGGAATGCGGGCTTCAAGATTCCCTACCGGTTCTTCTTCCCGGCCAATAACGTGGCGGTCTATGACCACTTGGCCGCCGATCCCAAGCTCTTTGCCACGGCCAAGCTGGTGTTCCTGACCGGCAAGGGAATATCCCCCAGGTGCCGGGACACACTGAACGACTTGGTGAGGCGGGGCCTCACCGTAGTGACTCCGGCGTATCTGGCGCCACCGGGGATGCCGTTGGGCGGAGAGGTGGTGAAGGTATATCCAACTGGCTTGGGGCGATGGATCGTCACCGATCAGGTGGACAACAGTGCCGTTGCTCCCCTCCTGCAGCCCTTTCTGGGTCGCCCCGACCAGATGCGATTCGTCTTCGGGCAGACCGAGGTGATCTTTCGGCAGGATGGGAAGGGCAACCTCACCGTTGAGCAAAGCCCTCGGCCATGAACCCGCCGAAGATTGTGCGAGATTTCTGCACACAGCATTTCCTAATTAAACACCAAAAGAGCCACCCATGAAGAAACATTCAGCTAGCGGAGCCCTCTCACTGACTGCCGTCATGCTAGGCGCGGCGATAATCAGCCTGGCGACTTCCGTGGTCACTGCGGCTGCTGCGCTCCAACTCGTGGCGCCACGCTGCGAATATCGCATTAATCCCCAGGGCATTGACGAGGCGCTACCGCGTTTGACGTGGCGCGTCGAGTCCATGGCCCGCGGACAGAAACAGACCGCGTATCAAATTCTCGTCGCGAGCAGTGCGGCTGCGCTCAAGCAGGATGTCGGCGATTTGTGGGATTCAGGCAAAGTCGCCAGCAGTGAAACCGTGAACGTCGTTTACGCCGGTCAGCCGCTCGCGTCGCCGCAGCAATGTTATTGGAAAATTCACGCCTGGGACAAAGACGGTCGCGCCAGTTGGAGCGAGCCGGCTTCGTGGACGATGGGTTTGCTCAAGCCGGATGATTGGTCGGCGGATTACATTTCCTTCCGCGACGCTTCGCTGGTTTGGAAGGACGCAACCAATCTTTTCCTCCCGCCCGCCCGGCAATACCGCAAGGAGTTCGCCGCCGCCAAGACCGTGAAGCGCGCGACGATTTACGCGACGGCACTCGGCATCTACGAACTTTACTTGAATGGCGAGCGCGTCGGCGACGCTCGGTTCGCGCCCGGTTGGACGGATTATCACCAGCGCGCCTACTACAACACCTACGACGTGACGGCGCTCATGAAGCAAGGACGCAACGCCGTCGGCGCGTGGCTGGCGGACGGCTGGTATTCCGGCTACATCGGCTGCGGCCTGCTCTGGGGTGTGGGGACCGAAGCCATCGGGCGCTACAGCTACGGCAAGACGCCCGCGCTGATGGCGCAACTGGAAATTGAATACAGCGACGGCACGCGCGAAACCGTCGTTACCGACAAGTCCTGGCAGGTCACCGGCGACGGCCCGATCCGGGAAGGCGATTTCCTGATGGGCGAATTCTACGATGCGCGGCTGGAAACGCCGGGCTGGACGCAGCCGGGTTTTGACGCGAGCCGGTGGGAGCAGGCGATTCTCGCCGGGGAAAACGGCAGCGTGCTGGCAACCTTTTATGACTACGTTGACCCGGACAAACCCAGCGGCGAGCCGGACATCAGGGGACGGCCGGTGGATCTCGGTTTCAAGCGGCCTGCGAAGCTGGAGGCGTTTCCTGGTTTGCCGGTGCGGTCGATTGAGGAAATCAAGCCCGTCGCCATCACGTCGCCGACGAATGGCGTCTACATCTTCAACCTCGGCCAGAACTTCGCGGGCGTGGTGCGCCTGAAAGTCAAAGGCACGGCCGGCGCAACGGTGCAACTGCGCTACGGCGAGATGTTGCATTCGGACGGGCGGTTGATGACGGAAAACCTCCGCACCGCCCGCGCGACGGATTTTTATGTGCTGCGCGGTGATAAAAACGGCGAGACCTTTACGCCGCGTTTTACCTACCACGGTTTTCAGTTCGTGGAAGTCTCCGGTTATCCCGGCAAGCTGCCAAAGGACGCCATCACCGGCATCGTGTTGCACAGTGACACGCCGTTGACCAGCGGGTTTGAGTGTTCCGATCCCGTGCCGAACCGGCTGTTCAAAAACGTGGTGTGGACGCAACGCGCCAATTTCGTGGATGTCGCGACCGACTGTCCGCAACGCGACGAACGCATGGGCTGGGCCGGCGACGCACAGGTTTACGTCCGCTGCGCCACTTACAATGCCGACATCACCGCCTTCTACACGAAGTGGCTGCGGGAAGTGATGGAATCGCAGCGGCCCAACGGCGCGTTCCCTAACTACGCCCCGTTTCCGTTCCGGCACGACTGGGGGTTTGCGGTGGCGTGGGGCGATGCGGGTGTAATTTGTCCGTGGACCATCTGGCAGGCCTACGGCGACACGCGCGTGATCGAGCGCTGCTGGCCGTTCATGGTGAAGTTCCTCGACTGGCGCAAGGCCGCGAGCCAGGATTTTCTCGGGATCAACCACGGCAGTGACGTTGGCGATTGGCTCAACATGAATGATCCTACGCCCATCGAATACATTGACACCGTCTATTTCGGCTACACGGCGAAGCTGATGGCGGACATGGCACAAGCCGTTGGCAAGGACCAAGCGGCGGCGGAATACCGCGAGTTGCTCAACCACATCAAAGCCGCGTTTGCGCGGAAATATGTGAAGCCAGATGGTGCGTTGACGGTGGATTCGCAAACGGCCTACGCGCTGGCGCTGTTCATGGATTTGATGCCGGCGGAACTGCGCGCGAACGCCGGAAAAATCCTCGCAGCCAAGTTGCGCCGGGGCGAAACCGCCGACACTTCCGGCATGACGACAGGCTTTCTCGGGACGCGGCCATTGTTGCCAGTGTTGACCAGCGTGGGCGAAAACGATCTGGCCGTGAAACATTTCCAGAGTCAAAAATTTCCGTCGTGGGGCTACGAAGTGGCGCAGGGGGCGACGACGATCTGGGAGCATTGGGACAGCTACACGAAAGCCAACGGCTTCGGCGGCATGGACGGCAAACAAAACTCCTCGATGAATTCCTTTGCGCACTATTCCTTCGGCGCGGTCTGCGAATGGATGATTGGCGACCTGGCGGGCATCCAGTCCGACGGCGCGGGCTACGGCAGAATCATCATCCGGCCGTCGCCGCCGTCGCCCGGCAGCAACCGGGAACGCGCGCCCATCAATTGGGTCAAGGCGCACTACGATTCGATCCGCGGCCGGATTGAAAGCAACTGGCGGCGCAACAAAACCTCATTTGAATTGGGCGTGGAGATCCCAGCGAACACAACAGCGACCATTTTTCTGCCCGCGAACCGGGCGGACGAAATCACCGAAGGCGGCAATCCGCTGTCGAAAGTCAGCGGCGTGCGATTTCTCCGCATGGAAGGAGGCCGCGCCGTGTTGGGCGTGGAGTCGGGAAAGTTTCATTTCATTTCCAACCAGTAAACGAAACATTCTGATGAAGCCAACCATGAAAAACTGCCTGCTGGAAATACTGGTGTTTGCCCGGGTCAAATCCATGCGCCACCTGTTGGCGTGCGCGCCGATCTTGTGTCTGGTCGTCGGTCAGGCTTTCGGACAAGGAGAAACGAAACCGGGCGCAGGCCGAGTGCCGGAACAAATTCCCTTCCGCGCCGACCTGGGGAAAGGGCCGGGCGGATTCATTTTTGAGGACAATATCTTTGCCGACGGATCAAAGGGGAAGGCGAAGGGAAGTTGGGAGCGGAGCGGAGGCATTGAAGGCGGAGCATTGCAGGTGCGCCTCAAGTCCTCATCCAGCGCGGCGGCCAAGGCTGTCTCCGGCGGTTGGTCCGTGCCGGTTTCGCTCGCCGCGCCAGCGTTGGTGCGGGTGAATGTGCGGTTCAACGTGCGGGTCGGCGGGGCCTTCACGCCAACGCAGTTTGTGGACGCGCTGCTGACGGTGGACGGCAAGCCGGTGGGCTGCAATGCCCACGAATCATTGGTGAGAATTCGTCCGGGCGAATGGGACGGCAAAGCGCAGCTAGAGACAGGTTGGCAGATGGAGGCAGTGGATGTTTACCTGTCCGCCGGGCTGCATACCGTACGGTTGGGGATGCGCGCGGATGAAGGGCTGGCGGTGAAAGCGTGGGCTGAAATGCTGATTGATCGCCTCGTGATTCAGCCCGTCGGCTCAGTGTCGTTCACCGGCGACGGCGGGTTCGTGATCCACGCCGGTGGGCGGGACTTTGCGAGCGGTTCGTCGTTCAGCCGGCCCGGTGGGGGCTGGTATCGAGCTGGAGCAGGGACGCCGGCGCCGGGCGAAGTCGCCGAATGGAAAATCCAGCCGGTGCGCCAGACGGCGAACGAATGGGAAGGCACGGCGGAGACGAAGCAATTCCGTTTGCACCGGACGATCCGCGTCAGCGGCCACCGCGTGCAGGTCGAGGACACGTTGAGCAATCTGTCGGATCAGGACCTGGGCTGGATGATGCGGCATGAGCTGGCCGTGCCCGCAGATTTGGCCGCGACGGCGGCGGTTCATCTGGGCGGAGACGGCCGATCAAATCCCACGAATTATTACGCCAAGATTCTCTGGGAGGGCGAGCGCACGCTGGGTGTGGATTGCTGGCGGCCGTCCAACCCGACGGTTTATGTGCCGTCGCCGGAAGCCGGCGTGGGGCTGACGATCGAGGACGACGTGATGCGGGTGCATGCCTTGACGTATTGGCGGCAGACCTCGCCGACCAATCTGACGGTGGGATTTCGCGACGAGAATTTCGCCCTGCCGCCCGGCGGACAATATACGACGCGCTGGACGGCCTACATCATCCCCGGCGCGGACAAGACCTATTACGATTTCATCAATCAGGTGCGCGCGGATTGGAAACTGAACGAGCTTTGCGTCCCCGGGCCGATGGTCGGTCAGTCCTTCATTTCCGCCATGCCCAAGATGACCGACGAGGAAATTAAAACCCGGTTGCAAAAGAGCGGGGCTTGGGCCGTGACCACCTCGATGATGGGCTGGCTCAACCCCGAGGCCAAGACCGATCCGAAGGAGAAGCGGCAACTCGGTTTTGGGTCGGGCGTCCTTGATCCGTATTTCGCAAGAATGCGAGAGACTTGGGCGCAGGCTGCCGAGCGGATTCATCGCGTCGTGCCTGGCGTCAAGGTGACCCATTACTTCCACACGTTCCTGTATGATCCGCAGGGCGATCCCGAATCGTTCAAGGATTCATGGGTCACCCGTCGCGATGGCACGCGCGCGATCACCGATTGGGGAGAGATGCTGAACTTTACGCCCTCGGCCCAGGTTTTTCCGACCCTGACAAATGCGGTGGGGCGCGGGATGCTCCAGGTGCTGGACGCGATGACCGGGCCGATGAAGGGGAACGGCATTTACTTTGACGAGGTCAATTATCCCAGCGGGATGGGGTGGATGGATTTCTTCCCCTGCACCTATAATGTCTGGGATGGCCACTCAGCCGTGCTGGATCCGCAGACTTTTGCCATCGTCCAGAAATCCGGCTATCTGGAATTGCTGTCCGCCGATTTCAAGAAGACGTTGTTCGAGCGGATGGCAAGTCATGGGTGGATCATTCTGGGCAACGGCGAGCCGGATACCGGATGGGAGAACGGTCTCAAATTCCCGCGCCACACCGAATGCCGCACCGATGCCTATCCGCGCGCCTACGAAAGCCACCTTTATTCGCCGATCGCGCTGGTGGAAGACATGTCCTTCAAACACACGCGCGAGATGTTGAAATACGGTGTCATCTGCGGTTTCGTTTGGCCGGAGATTCCGGACCTTGCCCCGCAGGAAAATGTTTTCAAATCGTTCCCCCTCACGACTCAAGAAATCCATGCGGGCTGGCTGCAGGGAGGGGAGCGGATTATCACGATTATCCCCGGCGTCTATTCGTGGCACGAGTCGGCGCGGGTGAAGATTTACGAATTCGGCGCGGACGGCCTGTTGGCCGCCACGCGCGAAGCCGCCAGCGCGAGCGGTACGTTTGACGTCAAGATTCCGCAAGGCGGGATGGTGATTGTGGAGCGGGGGGCTGACAGATAGAAGCGACCGAAATACAATGCTATACCATTTCTCAAAGATGCTCGATGCGACGCGTAGGGCGGGCCAGTCCTCGGCCCACTGCGGTTGCCAGCCAAGCCAATCAGGATCGTCACGGCGGCGCGCACGGAGTGACGCGCCCCACCAATGTGCCGGGTTTCGTTTCGAATTGTTATTAAACAGGGTGGTTGCCAACTCCCTAGCTCGATCCGCCGTTCTCGCAACGGTGGTATTCTTGATGGCAAGCAGCATGGGGGTTGCGCCGGCTGCTGATTCCGCCGCCGCACCCGCTTCTTGGTCGGTGATCGAGCCCGGGAAAATGATCTATGACAGCCGTGGCAACCGGATGCAGTGCCATTCCCCCGGCGTGATCAAGGTTGGCGACACCTACTATTTGCATGGCGAGGACCTCGGCCGTTATTGCATGAACGCACCCTACTCATTCAGCAACATCAGTTGCTGGTCCACCAAGGATTTTTCCAACTGGACCTTTGAACGCAATGTCATCACCCATGCCCAGATGGTTGCCTGGGGGAGGGAGGACTGGGTGATTGCCCGACCCCATGTGATCTTCAACGCAAAGAACCGCGAATATGTCATGATCGCCAAGTTTCTCAAGGACAATGCCAGCGACTGCCGACTCGGTTGCTTTACCAGCCGCACCCCTGCCGGAAGTTTTGAGTTCAAGCATTTCATGCCATGCCCGGACCCTGCGGATGCGGGCAAATATGTCGGCGGCGATGGCACCGTGTTCCAGGACAAGGCCGGCAAAGTTTATTTCGCCGCGATTTCGATTTTCAATGATTTCCATGTCTGGATCTATCAACTGGATGCGGATTACTACCAGCTGGTGCCCGGCACTAAAGTGGATACCGACTTAGAAATCTAGGGGCTCGATTTTATTGAAAAGAACGGCACCTATTACATGATCGCTTCGAGTTTAAGCGGGTATGCCAACAACGATAATTTTTATTACACGGCGACCAACATCACCGGGCCGTGGCTGAACAAGACCTACATTTGCAACCCGGCGGCCGGTACGAGGACCTACCAATCGCAACATGCCAAGACCGTGCCGGTGGTGGGTACTGAAGGGACGACCTACATTTTCTGTTCCGATGCTTGGGCGAATGCGACCACCGATGCGGCGTTCCGCGTTGACTCCCGGTTGTTGTTCCTGCCGATCGAACATAACGGAAACACCCTGACCGTGAACTGGCACAACCAGTGGAACCTGGACGTGGCCAAAGGCAATTGGGCGGACGGCAGCGACAGCATGTGGGGAAAATACCTTCATGATTACTGCGTTGATAAATACGGCATATCAACCGCATACGAACTGGGACAAAAGTTCGTGCCTACGGTGGCGGGACAGATCGAGGCAATCTCCGTTTATGGAGTCAGCGGTGAAAGCGGCAACCACACCGCCCGGATATGGAGAAACTCTGACAACGTCTGCGTCGGTGGAGCCTATACCCTGAATCTTACTGGAAAAGATGAATGGCACCGCTATTCATTGCCCGCTCCGGTGCGCGTCTCGGCGAATACGGAATATACGGTTTCGGTGACAAACGGTGATGATGATCGCAAATTCTTCGCATTCCAAAGCACTTCGAATCGCTTTGATCCGGTTAAGGGCTGTGATCCCAATACCAGCGCTCCAGGCTATTGGAGGTTTTTCAACCAACGCTCCAAGCACCTGACGTTTCCTGAAAAGAGCGGAGTGGTGGCCACCGAGATTGGCTCAAGGCCGACGACGGCCGCCGGGAATGTTTATTACCGCGACATCGAATTCGTTCCCGATTGAGCTGATGCAGATTCCGCAAGAAGCGGAAAATGCGGCCGTTTTTGTAGGCGTCCGAAACCGCTGTGGTCAAAAAACAATCAGGATTCGTCAAATCACAAACAGACGGGCAATGTCCGCTTTGGTATTTTCTCCCAATGAAACTTCCAATCCGCAGATAGGTCGCCAGTGCCCTGACGGCGGAAAAGTAAATAAGAAATGATGAATACCATTGGACGTCTTGTTTGTGGCGCAAGTGTGGGGGCTGGATTGTTGTTTGTTGCTGGCCTGAATCCGTTGCGAGCTGAACCGGAATCAGGTGTCGGTGCTATTCGCCCCACTGGTGATTGGCCGCCGGTGATTGGCGCGTGGTTCTGGACTGATCAAAACATGGTGGCGGAGGCTTACAAATCGTTTCTGGATGCGGCAGCGGCGCATTCGCCTTACACGTTGCTTTCCACCGCTGCGCGTATTTCCAAAGGAGAAATTGTCGAGCCGCAGGTTTTTGAGCAGATGCACAAAGCGGTCAGTTACGCGCACACGCTGGGTCTCAGGATTGCGCTGGAGGTGGATCTTCGTGTGGCTCGCGCCGCCTTTCGCGCGCGTTACCCGGACGAGCAGCAGGAGGAACTGGTATTAAAGACCGTCGAGTTATCCACCAGCGGCCCGACGGTGATGATCATCAAGGGGGACGATCTGGCCGATCACATGGTGGGCAGCGCGCCTCCCTTCCTGTGTCTCACCATCCGGTTGGTGCGGGCTTATTCTTTTGTGCGTGGCCGCGATGGAATTGACCCCGCCACTGTGCATGAAATCGGTGCGAGCGGAATCCACGCAGTCGCCGACGGCCCAAAAAAATTGACGGTGACGATTCCGTCTCAATCAGGTCTAGCCGGGCGCAGCGTGTGTGTGATCGCCTCCCATGGCTATTTCACGCCGGATGTGTTTGCTCCGCATCTGCTCTCCTTCCAGCGCGAGATCATCCGGCAATATGCGGGCCTGCCTTTGGCCGGGGTGATGAAAGACGAGTGGGGCTTTCCACCGGATCACACGGGCAATCCCGCACATGACCGCTATTGGTATTCGCCGGCCTTGGCGCAGGCCTACTCGAAACGCACCGACGGACGTGATCTGGTGCGTGACACTCTGCTGATGTTCACTGGAGAACGCGGCCGTGAACGTGAGCGTCAGGCAGCGATTAACCGTTACCGCGACTTGTGCCGCCAACGCAACGCGGCGGTCGAGGACGATTTCTATCGGGCGGGCAAGGAGACTTTCGGGACAAATTCGCTCATCGTGACGCACGCCACTTGGACGCCGTATCCGGGCGTGCAGGAGTTCCGCAAAAACGGATTGGACTGGTGGGACGCCACGCGCGACATCGGGCAATGCGATGAATCCACGCCCTATCCCTGCCGCACCTCGCTGGCCAAGCACTGGGGCTTTCCGCTTTGGTATAATCAATTTTATGCGTCAACCTTGAAGCCGTATGCGCGCGAGCTTTGGGCGAATGCATTGAGCGGCGGGCGACTCAACGTCCATCAACTATATCCCCACAGTGGCACGTTCGAGGAAAGCTGCATCGAACTGCTGCGACAACCTTTCATGCTGGGCATAGCCCGGCTGCGGATGCTTGATTTCATTACACGCGCGCCACTCGATTGCCCCGTGGCTGTGATTTTCGGCCACGCCAGCGCGATGAACTGGGCCGCTCCTGGTTATGATGATGTCGGCTTGGGCGTTGCCGCCGAATTGTGCGGCAGTGGTTATCCGGCGGATTTGTTTCCAACCAGCTTGATCGGCACGCCTGCTTTGCGAATAGATGACGACGGTTTTGTTTGTCTCGGGGTGCAACGCTACCACGCGGTCGTGCTTTATCACCCGGAGTTTGAAGGCAAGGCCACGCTGGAATTTTTCCAGCAAGCCGCCAAAGGCAAAACGTCCGTGTTCGTGGTGGGCGACTGGACGCGCGATTTTGACGCCCAACCGTTTGAGGCGCTGCCGCAACTTTCCGGCGCGAAACTGCATTCCAGTTCCAACACCGCCGCCTGCGTCGCCGCCGTGCGACAGGCGCTCGAAACCGCTGGGGTTAAGCGCGTCACCGCATGGTCGGTTCAGCAAACAGGAACGAGCTTTGACGCGCTGCCGCCGATGGACGGCAACAGCCGGCTCACCGATGGTACCTATATCCGAATTGCCGGAGCCAAGAATGCGGAAGGCGATCCCATCAACGAAATATTCGCGTGTCAGGGCCACAGCGTTGCCGTGGACGCAACGGGTTTGGTGGCCATCCGCTTTTCCGCCAATGGCAACGTGGCGGCGTTCGCGGCGGGCGGGTTGAAAAGCATTCGCACCGACGGTTTGAAAATCGCGCTTCCCGAACGAATTGATTTTGCGTTTCGCACCGAGGCGGATGGACGCGTTCGCGGCGTGATTCAAGGTTGGGCTGGCCCAGTGCCCGACGCGTTGCCCGCCATCACGTCCGACTGGCAACGACTGTCCGTCCCGCTGCTGTTGTCAGCCGCTGCTGCAAAATGAAAATTGCATTCCTCTATCCGCTGGTTTTGGGTTCGCTGCTGCTGTCCGGTTTGGCCACGCAGTCGGCGGAAAAGTTGGAGCAGGATTTTCTCAATCCACCGGCGGACGCCCGGCCGCACACTTGGTGGCATTGGATGAATGGCAACATTACCAAGGAGGGCATCACTGCCGACCTTGAAGCGATGGCGCGCATCGGCATCGGCGGCGCGCAGATCTTCAACGTGGCGCAGCACAACGAGCAGGGGCAATGCACCGAGCCGCCCGGGCCGGTCAAACTCTTGAGCCCGGAATGGCGTACGCTGACACAACACGCAATCCAGGAAGCCGCGCGCGTCGGCGTCGAATTGACATTGCACAACTGTTCCGGCTGGAGCGAGTCCGGCGGCCCGTGGGTGACACCGGATCAGTCCATGCAGGAGGTGGTTTGGAGTGAAACCCACGTGCAAGGGCCGGCTGTATTTTCGGTGACGTTGAAACAACCGGAAAGCGTGCGGGGCTTTTACCGCGACATCGCCGTGTATGCCTTTCCCACGCTGCCGGGCGAGGAAATCAATTTCGCCACGCTCAATCCCGTCATCACCTCCAGCGTATCGAACTTCAACAACGCGGCGTTGCTGGACAACGACGCGGCCACGGTGGTGGAGTTGCCCGCACTGGCGGGCCAGCCGCAATTTCTCCAGTTCGAGTTCCGTGAGCCGGTGACGTTCGGAATGTTGCGCCTGCTGGCGCGGTGCGATGTCGCCCATCCGGTGTCCGTCAACGGGCGGATCGAAGTCAGCGACGACGGGAAAACATTTCGCAAGGTGGATGATCTGCCGCTGGTCATCGGCAAGGTCAATTCGCTGACGACCGCCAGCTTTGCCAGCACCCGCGCGCGGTTCGTGCGCGTGACGTTCACGGATGCCGACCCACGCGTAAAAACAATCACCTGCGCCGGTGTCCAATTCAGTGCGGAGGGAATCAAAGGCATTGAGCAAAAGGCCGGTTACGATTCGCGCGATACGCTGGCGAAGCTCCGGTTTACGGAAGGTAAATTGCCGCCGGAACTGTGCATCGCATCCGAGCGCATCGTGAATTTGACGGACAAGCTGCGCCCGGATGGCTGGCTGGATTGGAACGTGCCGTCCGGTCGCTGGACGATTCTTCGTCTGGGCCATACGTCCACCGGCGTGGGCGTTTATCCGGCGCATGATGCGGACATCGGCTTGGAGTGTGACAAGATGAGCCGCGCCGCCGTCAAAGCGCATTTCGAAAATCTGGCGGGCGTGGTCATCGCCGACGCCGGGCCGCTGGCGGGCAAGTCGCTCAAGATGGTCATTGCCGACAGTTGGGAGGCGGGCAATCAGAACTGGACGCCGGCCTTCATCGCGGAATTTCAGCAGCGGCGCGGCTACGATCCGACACCATGGTTGCCCGCGCTGACGGGGCGGGCCGTGGGTTCATTGGAGGAGAGCGAGCGTTTCCTCTGGGATTTCCGGCGCACCATCTCGGACTTGATCGCCGAAAATCACTACGGCGTCTTTCAGGAACTTTGCGCGCGACACGGAATGCAGTTCACCGCCGAAGCGCCGGGCCTCACGCCGCCAATCGGTGATGCGCTGCAATTCCAGAAATACGCCGACGTGCCGATGGGCGAGTTCTGGTTCGACGGTCGCACCGATAGCCGCGAGCCCGCCAGCGCCGCGCATATTTACGGCAAGAAATTCATCGCCAGCGAGGCGTTCACCGCCCTCGTCCCCGATGCGAAATGGGCCAAAGCGCCCTTCGATTTCAAAGCCCTCGGCGACCTGAATTTCTGCCGTGGCATCAACCGCTTTGTCTTCCACCGCTACGTTCACCAGCCGGGGACGAATCACACGCCCGGCTTGACGCTCGGGCCGTGGGGCAGCAACTTCGAGCGCACGCAAACGTGGTGGGAGCAGTCCCGCGCTTGGATGAGGTATCTCCACCGCTGCCAGTTTCTGCTGCAACAGGGATTGTTCGTGGCCGACGTGGCTTACTTCTACGGCGAAGGTTCGCCCAATACCATCAACACTTACTTTGGCCGCGAGCCAAGCCTGCCTGACGGCTACAAATTCGACGCCCTCAACGCTGACGTGCTGCTCAACCGCGTCCGCGTCGAGGCGGGCCGACTCGTGCTGCCCGACGGCATGAGCTACCGGCTGCTGTTGCTGCCCGACGATAATCGCATGACACCGGTGGTGCTGGAAAAAATCGCCGCGCTCGTCAAAGCTGGCGCGACGGTCGTCGGCCCGCGCCCGGAAAAATCGCCCAGTCTTGCTGGTTGGCCAGCCGCCGATGCCGCCATCGCCAAGCTTGCTGCTGAAGTCTGGGGTGATTGTGACGGTCAGAAAGTCACTTCGCATATTTACGGTCAGGGCCGCGTGTTCTGCGGAATGCCGGTTGCCGAGGTGCTCAAGGAATTGGAAACGCCGCCCGATTTCAGCACAGACGCGGCAGCGAAATTCGCCTTCATCCATCGCCGCATCGGCGAGGCCGACGCCTACTTCGTTTCCAGCCAAAGCCGGGAGCCGGTCAGTGCGCGGCTGACGTTCCGGGCGGGCAACCGCGAGCCGGAACTCTGGCATCCTGAAACGGGCGCGACTGAACTCGCGCCGGTCTTCACCGCGACAAACGGCCTCGTCACCGTCGCCCTGCGTTTCGACCCGGCGGAGTCGGTGTTCGTCGTCTTCCGCAAATCCGCCGCTGGTGTGGATTCCGTGCAGAGCTTCATCGGCAATGACGGCGATCTGCTCGCGTCCACTACGCCGGTCGCCAAACTTGTGCGGCAAGCCGACGGCAAGTTGTTCGTGAGTGCCACCGCGCCAGGACGCTACGTCGTTCAAACCGCTTCCGACAAAACGCTCACCGCCGATGTCGCCGCATTGCCAGCGCCGACGGTGCTGTGCGGGCCGTGGTCGCTGACGTTCCCGCCAAACTGGGGCGCGCCGGAACGCGTCAACCTGGATCAACTCATTTCGTGGTCGGCGCATCCGGACGACGGCGTGAAGCATTTCTCCGGCACGGCGACTTACGTTTGCGAATTTGAAGTTTCAAGTCTCAAATCTGAAATTTATCTCGATCTCAAGACGCGTCCTTTCAAATCCGTAAGTCAAAGAGTTGGGGTTGCTTGGCGAAGAGGAGCGCGTGCAGGCGTTCGCGCCCGCCGCGGGCCGAGCGGAAGCGCTGCTGGAAACTCTTGGTGTTCACCTTGGTCTTCGGCT
>CAIKLQ010000758.1 GCA_903828255.1 uncultured Verrucomicrobiota bacterium | reverse complement strand
GCCGGCGAAGGCTCAGAAGAAAGATGCCCGGATTCCATTCCACGGCAAACTCGCTGCCGTGGACAAAAAGGCCAAGACCATCACAGTCGGGGAACGCACGTTTCAGGTCACCTCGGACTCCAAGTTGTCGAAGGGTGGCAAACCCGCCACGCTGGATGATGCCGTTGTGGGCGAGGAAGTAGGCGGTAACTATCTAAAAGGCGACGACGGAAAAATGAACGCCAAAACAGTTCGGTTCGGGCCCAAACCCGAAGCCACCGCCAAGAAATCCGGCGACGCGAAAAAAGGAAAAGAAAAACAAACTCCTAGCCCTCCGAATTGAGCGGATCAGTTGGAGGCGCAGGTGAAAAACCCGCCCCTTTGGTGCTTCAAGTCACCGCCGCCACCAACTGGTCTTGGCCTTAGGCTTTGGCGATTCAGGCTGCGTGGATTGTTGAATGAGCAACTGGCTGCGGGCGGCATACAACGCCATGGTTAATTCGTCGTAGCTTGAGAACCGGTCGCCCGGATTTTTCTCCATCGCTCTCACCAGCGCGTCGCTGGTGGGCTGGGATATTTCTGGCAGCACCAGATTGGGCGGAGTTAGGGCCTTATGCACATGCGCTGAGACCAATTCCTCCACGGTCGGGGCCTCGAAGGGCACATGCCCCGTCAGCGCGTGATACAGTGTGCAGCCCAGACTGTACATGTCGGATAAGGCCGTTTCCGGCTCGCGTTTGATTTTTTCCGGCGCGACATAATATGGGGTGCCTTCGGTCACCGCCGCCGACTCGGGTTCAGCATCGGCTTTGCGTGCGAGGCCAAAGTCCACCAACTTGGGTTCGTTGTCCGAATTGAACAGGATATTACCCGGCTTGATATCCCGATGCAGGATGTTGTGTTTCAGCGCGAGGTCGAGGGCGGACCCGATCTTGTAGCCGATGTCGAGGACATCGAGTTCGGCTACGCGCAATTGTTTCTCAATGCGATTGTCGAGGCTGCCGTGGTCGGCCAGTTCCATCACCAAATACATTTGCCCTTCAGATTCGTCGAAGGTGTAAATGTGGATAATGTTCGTGTGATTGAGTTGCGCGCAGGCCCGGGCCTCGCGGTAAAAACTTTCCAGCGCCAGCGGATCACCCGTCAACTCCTTCTTCATCAACTTCACTGCCACCAAGCGTTCGAGCACCGTGTCGAACGCCCGATAGACCGTGCCATTGCCGCCCGAGGCGATTACGCTTCGCAGGTCGAACTGCCGCAACCTCATGGGCATCATGATCTGGTGACCGCACTTGGTGCAGGGTGTTGTCGCCAGTGGTGGGAGCTCGCCGGAAATGAAAACTTTCGTTTCACACCAAACGCAGGTGACCATTTTCAGCGATTTTTTTTCGCTCATTGCAAAGCCACCTTAGCACCTCTGGTTCATCCGACAAGTTTGAACGCATCCACCGGCAACGTTCCGCCGCCAAACTCGTGTAACCATTTCCCCCACCTCCCGTCTGTCATTGGGTAACGGGCGCACAGTGCGGCCCCAAAAAACACAAAACGAAAACAAACCGAAAATTATGAAACTAACAAAAATCAGTCTGATCGCCGCGTTGATCGCGGGGGCGTTGGTCGCCTATGCGCCGGCGGGCCACACGCAAGATGCCACAGCCGGCAAGGATGCCCCGAAACCCGAAGGTCGCCCTGGCGGCCCCGGTGGTCCGGGCGGACCGCAGCGGGGTGAAATGGCCAAAGAACGCCTCAACAAGATCGCGGAAGAGCTCAAGCTCACCGACGAACAAAAGACCAAAGTCGAAGCTGCCATGAAGGCGCAGCAGGAAAAGATGCGCGGTTCGCGTGAAGCCAACGCCAACTCCACTCCCGAAGAACGGCGGGAAAAAGCGAAAGTTGCCGCCGAGGAAATGAGCAAGAAAATGAAGGAAATCCTCACCCCGGAGCAGTTTGCCAAGTGGGATAAGATGCCGAAGGGTCGGGGCCCGGGCGGTCAAGGTCGCCCTGGCGGTCCCGGTGGTCCCGGTGGTCCTACCGGCGACAAGAAACCCGCTGACAAGAAGGCAGAGTAACACTGGAGTTGCTTTCATTCGGACTCCACGAAGGGACGGCGTTATGCCGTCCCTTTTTTATGCGGACGAGGCCCGCGACTTTTTGGGCAACTGAAAATGCCGGGCAACCAGCGTAGCGCTAGCATACTTGCCTGACGTAGAGGGCACTTCCTGCCGCCCTGGAGAAACCGCGCGCACGCCAACCGACTCGCGAGAACTCCCGACCACCAGTGCGCCGGGGCGCATTTTTCACCGGGCTGGGAAGCCTAGCTCTACGGTAGGCAAGATGCCGACCGCCATGTGCACTACCTTTTCCAATCGCACCCCGGAGCAAACCCCCGCTTGACAGGTGGCCCAAATTCGCGAACGCTCGCGCCACTAAATCGCTAACTTCAACACCATGATGAAACGAAATCTCAGCGCGGCGCTCCAAAAATTGCAGCGCGCAAAGTTCTTTCTCGTTGCGGTGGCGGGCGTGGCACTGTTCTCTGCCTGTGCGACTTTTTCATCCGAGTCGGGCTTCATCAGTCTATTCGATGGCCAGACTCTCAACGGTTGGACACTCGTCGGCAAACACGGTCCGGGCTACGGCGTCACGAACGGCGTCATTTACTGCGCCCAAGGCGGCGGCGGGAATTTGTTGACCGAAAAGGAATTTGACGATTTCGTCCTGCGCTTTGAATTCAAGCTCGAGGATGGCTCGAATAACGGCATTGGCATCCGCGCTCCACTAAGCGGCGACGTTTCCAGTGCTGGAATGGAAATTCAAATCCTGGACGAAGGCGCGGCGTTGCGCGGCAAGTGGGGGCCATTGCACGAGGAACAATACCACGGCTCGGTCTATGACTTGATCGCGGCGAAGAAGGGCGCGCTCAAACCTCCAGGCCAATGGAACACCGAGGAAATCACCGCGCGCGGCCGGCAGATCATGGTCGTCGTGAACGGCCAGACGATCCTCGACGCCAATCTCAACAGTGTGACCGATGCGGCAAAGTTGATGAAACATCCGGGTTTGTTCCGCGAGCGCGGCCACATCGGATTTTTAGGCCACAACGATTATCTTGAGTTCCGCAATCTTCGCGTCAAGGAACTGCCGCACGCGGATTCGGACAACACGCCGCCCGAAGGATTCACGGCGTTGTTCAATGGAAAAAACCTCACCGGCTGGAAAGGCTTGCTGAATTCGCCCAACGACAATCCCATCAAACGCGCCGCGCTCACGCCCAAACAACGCGCCGAAGCCCAGCAGGAAGCGGATGATGACATGCGAGCGCACTGGCGCGTGGAGAACGGCGAGATTGTTTTTGACGGCAAGGGCCGCAGCCTTTGCACCGCGAAGGACTACGCGGATTTCGAAATGATTGTGGACTGGAAAATTCCGGCGCATGGTGACAGCGGAATTTACCTGCGTGGTTCGCCGCAGGTGCAAATCTGGGATCCGTTCACCCAGCCTGTCGGTCACGGCGCCGAAGTCGGCTCCGGCGCGTTTTACAACAATCAGAAAAATCCCAGCAAGCCGCTCAAGGTCGCCGACAAACCCATCGGCGAGTGGAATCGTTTCCGCATCATTATGACCGGGGAAATGGCGCATCTTTATCTCAACGGCGAACTCGTCACCCGCGACACGGTGCTGGAGAATTATTGGGACCGCGGCCAGCCGATTTTCCCCAGCGGCCAGATCGAGCTGCAAAACCACGGCGGCCCGCTTTGGTTCAAGAACATTTACATCCGTGAACTTAACTCGAAATAACCTATGAATAATAACCTCTCCCGTCGGGAATTTCTCCGGCGCGCAGCCATCACCGCCGCTGGCGTGTGGGCCACGCCCTACGTCACCAGCGATCTGCGCGCCGCGTCGTCCGGTGATCAACTGCTCCACGCCAGCATCGGCAGCAGCGGCATGGCCCGCAGCGACATTGAAGGCTTTACTCGGGGCGGTCGCGCCCGGCTTGTTGCCGTCGCCGACGTGGACCTCACCAAAGCCCGGGCGCTCAAGAAGGATTTCCCGGATGTGAAGATTTATCAGGACTGGCGCGAGTTGTTGGAGAAGGAGAAATCCATTCACTCGGTCAACGTCACCGTGCCTGACCACATGCACGCGGCGATCGCCATGTCCGCGATGCAGCTCGGCAAACACGTTTATTGCCAGAAACCGCTGACGCACGACATCTACGAAACGCGTCAAGTCACGGAGTTTGCCCGTAAGAACAAACTCGTGACGCAAATGGGCATTCAGATCCATTCCAGCGGCACGTATCGCGAGGGC
Source organism: uncultured Verrucomicrobiota bacterium (assembly GCA_903828255.1). GTDB lineage: Bacteria > Verrucomicrobiota > Verrucomicrobiia > Limisphaerales > JADLHS01 > CAIKLQ01. The sequence goes on along the minus strand of CAIKLQ010000758.1, from coordinate 16,366 downwards.
GTGCGCATCATCCAAGACGGGACTATCGGCAAGGTCAAAGAGGTTCACACTTGGAGTAACAAGGCTTGGGGCGATCCGTCACCGCTGCCCCAGCGCACCGATCCACTGCCGGCGGATTTCAATTGGGATGCCTGGCTCGGCACCGCTGCCACGCGGCCTTTCATCAGCGATGCCTATTATCATCCCGGCAACTGGCGCAAGCGGCTCGATTTCGGCACCGGCACGTTCGGCGACATGGGCTGTCACATTTACGATCCGGTGTTCAAGGCGCTCGCACTGACTGCGCCGATTTCTCTGCGCTCGGACGGCCCCGCGCCGAATCAGTGGAATTGGGCCATCAACGCCCGCATCGAATACGTTTTCCCCGGCACGCAATTCACCGAGGGCAAGACCGTGAAAGTCACCTGGTATGACGGCAACGAACGTCCGCCGAAGGAAGTGCAACCGGACCTGGGAAGCGACAAGTTGCCCGACCAAGGCTCATTGTTCATCGGCACGAAAGGGACGATGATGTTGCCACACATTGCCCGCGCGCAGCTTTTCCCCGAAAAGGATTTTGAAGGCTGGCAACGGCCCAAAGTGACGGAGAACGATCACTGGCAGCAATTCGTGGAAGCCTGTCGCGGCAACGGTCAGACCGCCGCTAACTTCGATTACGCTGGCCCGCTGACGGAGGCGATTTTGTTGGGCAGCGTGGCGACCCGTTTCCCCCACTCCACGATGCAGTGGAACGCGAAGAAGCTGAAGTTCACAAATCTCGACGACGCCAACCAATACGTCCGCCGCCGCTATCGCAAGGGTTGGGAAGTCAAAGGGCTGTCTTGAGGAAGCTGCGCTGGCTTCCTAGCGCTTCGGCGCACAAACTCTCATTAGCACCCGGCTTCAGCCGGGTGACGCGTGAAGTGGGAAACCGTTTCAACGGTTTTCTTCTCGCGGGAGCGAAACCGCTGAAGCGGTTGGGGCTTTCCGGCCGATCCCGGCGCCCAACTGAAGTTGGTTGTTAATCAGAAAGCGCCGTCGCTGAATTTAGTTTTGCATTATGAAACAATACAAAAACCGTCGGGAGTTCCTCCAACAAGCCGCCCTCGGCACCGCCGGGCTTTGGCTCGCCGGCTGCCAGACCACGCAACGAAAAATCTCCGCCAACGAGAAGCTGAACCTCGGCATCATCGGCGTCGCGCACCAAGCCCAATACGACATGAACAATGTCGCCAGCGAAAATATCGTGGCGTTGTGTGACGTGGACGACTCGTATCTCGCCGCGGCGAAACAAAAATTCCCGGCGGCGAAAACCTACAACGACTTCCGGCGCCTGCTCGACCAACGGGACATTGACGCCGTGGTCGTCGCCACGCCGGATCACACGCACGCGGTCGCGGCGGCGGCGGCGTTGCGCAGTGGTCGCCATGTCTATTGCGAGAAGCCTCTCACGCGCACGATCTCGGAATGCCGCGTCGTCACGGAACTCGCGCGCAAGCACAAGCTCATCACGCAAATCGGCACGCAGATTCACTCCGGCGGAAATTATCACAAGGTGGTGGAACTGATCCAGTCGGGCGCGATCGGCCCAGTGAACGAAGTTCACGTCTGGGTCGGCGCGACGTACGGTGGCAAGGACGCGCCGACGGATACCCCGCCGGTGCCAGCGGGTTTGCATTATGACCTGTGGCTCGGGCCGGTGGCCCCGCATCCTTACAGCCCGGAATACGTGCCAGTCAAATGGCGCAACTGGTGGGCGTTCGGCGGCGGCGCGTTGGCGGATTTCGGCTGCCACTTTATGGACCTGCCGCACTGGGCGCTGGGCCTGCGCGCCCCGCTCTCCGCTGAAGTCGTGGATGGCCCCGCGCCGCATCGCGACTCGACGCCGCCGTATCTGATCGTGCGTTACGAATACCCCGCGCAGCCCGGTCAGTCCAAGCCGCTCAAGCTCACCTGGTATCACGGCGGAAAGAAACCGACGATGCTCCCGGCTACCATTTCGGACAAGTGGGGGAGCGGCGTTCTGTTCATCGGCGAAAAAGGCACCCTGCTTTCGGATTACACGCGCCATGTGATTTTGCGCGACGGGAGCTTCGCCGACTACGCGGAGCCGCCTGCGATCAACAGTGACTTCACCCAGCACCACCGCGACTGGCTCCACGCCATCAAAACCAATCAGCCCGCGCCGAGTGATTTCGCCTACTCCGGCCCGCTCACCGAAGCCGCGCTGCTTGGCAATGTGGCGTTTCGCGCCGGCTGCAAGATCGAGTGGGACACGAAGAATTTACGCGCCAAAAATTGTCCAGCCGCGGATGAATTCATCCACCACCAATATCGCCGGGGGTGGCAGCTTTGAAACGGCCCGCAGAATCGCGCGCCTCGAAATACCGGAGGGTGGGCGGCACTTGAATACCTGATTGGGTCCCTCGATCCCAAGGTGCGCCGCAGATTTCTTGACAGCTTCGATTCTGGAGGCATGATTATTGGAACATGAAGACCAACCGTATTTCTCCTTCCGCCCGGACTGGGTTCACGCTGATTGAATTGCTCGTGGTGATTGCCATCATCGCCATCCTTGCCGCCATGCTATTGCCGGCGTTGGGCCGGGCTAAGACCAAAGCCGAAGGGATCGCATGCATGAACGACCTCAAGCAGGTCGGGCTGGCCTTGACGATGTATGGCGATGACTTCAATGGCTGGTTTCCCCCGAACCTGCAAGGCAGCGGGATCGGCGGCTGGATTCAAGGAAACATGGACTGGACGACCAGTCCTGAAAACACCAATACCGTAATGCTGTTGGCCGGCAAGATCGGACCCTACACCAAGAGCGCAGGCATTTACCGCTGTCCCGCCGACAAATTTGTTTCAGCCTCCCAACGCATCCGCGGTTGGAGCAACCGCGCCCGCAGCATCTCCATGAATGGATTCATCGAGGGTGGGGCTTACAAGTCTGACAAGGGGACCGCCACAGGCTCGATTTGGTATCCAACGTACTATAATTACGACAAGTTCTCCGACGTGATCCGCCCCGGACCGAGCGACCTCTGGATGACCGTGGATGAACATCCCGGCAGCATCAATGACGGTTGGATGATCACCGGAGTTACCAACCCGGATGGTTGGGTTGATCTCCCGGCGAGTTATCACAGTGGTGCCTGCGGATTCAATTTCGTGGACGGCCACAGCGAGATTCACTCTTGGAAAGAGCAGAGCACCAAACAGCGGGTGGTGCCCGTGGACGGGGTCAGCTCCCTGGGAGTCGTGGCTCCTAAGAGCCGCGATGTTGACTGGATGAACCGGCACTCCAGCGCTTTACGGTGACGGCACACCACTGGGCTTTCAATTAGAGATCTCCGATCCTGCTAACTGCGGGGGGGGCGCTACCTTGAAAAAGCTTAACGCCGCAAAATCCAAAACAACCTTCACCCTCCAATAAACCTCATGAAAGCCCTCACTCGACGCCAGTTTATTCGCCGCAGCACGGTTGCCGCCGGGGCCGCCACCGCTTTTTCATTCCCCTTCGTCGGCCGCGTCCTCGGCGCCAATGACCGCATCAACGTCGCGTGCATTGGCGTGGGCGGCAAAGGCGACAGCGACAGCAATGATGCCGGGTCCTGCGGTGGCAACATCGTCGCGATATGCGACGTGGACGCGAACACGCTGGACAAGAAGGGCGCGCAGTTCCCCAAGGCCAAACGCTTTCGGGATTACCGCACGATGCTCGACGAGATCGGCAAGGATATTGACGCGGTGACGGTTTCCACGCCGGATCATCACCACGGCTCGGCGGCGATCCGCGCCATGCGCCTCGGCAAGCATTGCTTCTGTCAGAAGCCACTCACGCAGACCGTCTCCGAGGCTCGGATCATGCGCGCGCTGGCGACGGAAAAGAAACTCGCCACGCAGATGGGCAACCAAGGCAGCGCCGAAACCGGCCTGCGGCGGGCGATCGAAGTCGTGCAGGCGGGTGTGATCGGCAAGCCGCTCGAATTGCACGTATGGTCCAACCGGCCCGTCTGGCCGCAGGGTTTGATGCGTCCTCCGGGCGACGATCCGGTGCCCGCGCATCTCGATTGGGATCTTTGGCTCGGCCCGGCCGCCAATCGGCCTTTCAAGAAAGGCGTCTATCACACCTTCAACTGGCGCGGCTGGTTTGATTTCGGCACCGGGGCGCTGGGCGATATGGCGTGCCACACGGTCAACATGCCCTTCCGCGCGCTGAAGCTTGGTTATCCGAACGTGGTCGAGTGTGAACTGGCCTCGCGCTTTTACCCGGAGACATTCCCGAAAACATCCCGCCTCCGCTTCGAATTTCCCGAGCGCGATGGCCTGCCACCGCTCAAATTCTGGTGGTATGACGGTAATCCCGGCGACGACCTCAAGCCGCTGCGCCCGCCGGCGGATCAGACGCGGGAGATTCTCGCCACCATGGGCACGCTGCCCGCGAGCGGCGCGCTGATCATCGGCGAAAAGGGCAAACTCTTCGCCCCCGACGACAACGGGGCCCGTTTCCTCGTGGCGATGAAGGATCAGGAGTTGTATGTGCAAGGCGACAAACACGAAGCTGCCGTGGCCGTGCCGCAAAGCATTCCGCGTTCGCCCGGCCACATGCAGGAGTGGTTCCGCATGATGAAAGACGGCACCCCGGCGTTCTCCAACTTCGACATCGCGGCCTACTTGACGGAGATCATTCTGCTTGGCTGCGTTGCCATGCGCGTCGGTGAAGGCTACCGGATGGATTGGGACGGCCCGAACATGAAGTCCACCAACTTGCCGGAGTCGGCCCGCTTCGTGAAGCGTGACAACCGCAAGGGCTGGGAGCTATAGTCCGTGGGCATGAATCTTCGACTTATGAAACGACTCACTCTATTGATGGCGACGGCAGCACTGTTGACTTGGCCCGCCGCGGCCCAGGATACAACCGACCGGTTTATGGGCGACTGGCAGGGCAGCGTTACGATTGCCGGCCAGAAGCAAACCGTCGCGGTTTACATGATCCCGCTGGACGAGGGCCGCTACGAAGCGCGCATCGTCGCGGACTTTCGGGAGCGCGGGCCGTACCTCTACCGGTTGCGCGGCATCGTGCGCGACGAGCAGTTCCGGTTAATGGATGACATCCCGTTCGATGTCAACCAGATCATGGGCACCACCAGTTCGGGACTAGTCCTGGGGGCATCGCTTTGGTCCGGCAAGCTCGTGGGTGAAACGGTCCAAGGCTCGATCGCGGGCCGCCAAGCCGGCCAGTTCGAACTCAAGAAGACCCAGCGCGTATCGCCGGATTTGGGCAAACGCCCACTGGATGGCGCGGTGGTTCTTTTGGACGGGTCGAACCTCGATCAATGGCAGAAACGCGGGTCAGCCGAACCGATCACCTGGAAGCTTTTGCCCGGCGGCGTGATGGAAGTGGCCAAGGGCGGCGACATCGTGAGCAAGGAGAAATTCGGCGACCATCAGTTGCATCTGGAATTTCGCCTGCCGTACATGCCCCGGTCGTTTGGCCAGGGGCGCGGCAACAGCGGCGTCTATGTCCAGGGCCGTTACGAAACGCAGGTGCTGGACAGCTATGGCTTGGAAGGCTTCGATAACGAATGTGGCGGCTTCTACCAAATACGCCGTCCATCCGTGAATATGTGCTTTCCGCCGCTCCAGTGGCAGAGTTACGACATCACCTTTCGCAACGCGAAGCGCGACGCGGACGGCAAGAAAACCACCAACGCGCGCATCACCATCGTCCACAACGGCGTGGTGATTCACGACAACTTCGAGCTGCCCCACTGCACCCCGGGCGCGCAGGACGAAAAGGAAGGCGAACCCGCCGGCCTGCTGTTACAAGACCACGGCAATCCCGTTCAATATCGCAACATCTGGGTGAAGCGACTTTGAACCCAGCACGGCTTAGCCCCGCCATCGGAGCGCAAGCCGAGTTGATTGAATCGGAACTCCTCTTGAGGCGGCCGCCCTGTCGGCGACGGTAGAAACCTCACGCCGCAGCCTGGGCGGCCTGGCTCTCCGCCGGCTGCCCGCGGTAGGTGAACCACACGCAGGCTGCGAGGAGCAGCAGATTGAAGCCCCCCAGCACCTGAAGCACCGTGATCAAACTGCCGTGAAACTGCGTGAGCGCGACGCCGTAAGCCCCCGCCAGCACCACCAGCGAAGGCACGATGCGAAACAACCCGCGGGCGAGCAGGTTGTTCAACAGAACATTCGCCAGCGCCAGCGGCACCATCGCAAACGCATACCACGGCAGCACTGCGACGGCGGTTTTCACGAAATGCGGTGGATAAACCAGCTTCACCACGAACGGCCCCAGTAACCACAACCCGAGTGCGCCGCCCACCGAAAGCACCAGTGTTCCCAGCAGGACCGTGCGCATCAGGTCCGTCTTTTCGGATTTGGCCGCGCTATGCACGATGCGCGGGAACATCACCGCTGCCAGCGGCCCGACCAGCCACATCAGTGCTCGCGACAACACGCCGGCGCTCACATAGGCATCCGTTTCCGAGCCGGTGAAATACGTTTTGATGAACATCGTGTCCGCCGTGAACAGAAATTGAAACGCCGCAAAGCCGAGCATGAGCGGGATGACTTGCGCCAGCAGCGCGCGCCAGTCGAACGGAACCGCCGGCAACCGCCAAAGTGAATACGATTGCCAGATGGCGAAGCCCACGGCCACGATCACCCCGAGCAGCACGCCGGACATCATGCCGGACGCATAGCCCCCCAGCGCGAAGACGGCCAGCGCAGCCCCGGCGAACCGGCCAACGCCGTTGCTCATCATCGCCCAGCCGAGCCAGAGAAAATTCTGTTGTCCTTGCAGCACTCCCGAGAACAGTGGCAGCCAGATCGAGAACAAGCAGACCAACAGCGTGATCCACAGCACCAGCGGATTGGTGATCCCCCAGCGCTGCATGATACTGTCTTGTTGGAACAACACCCCCGCCGCGCCAACCATCCACAACGCCAGCGTGCCCAGCCAGATCATCCGGATCATGCCCGCCAATTCCCCTTCCCGCCGGGTCGCGAGCGCCTTGGCCGCCTGTTGCGCCAGCACCATCTGCAAAGGCATCACGGGGAGAACCATGACCAGCGACAACATCGCGCCGAAGGTTCCGTACTCGCCCTCCTTGAGCCGCTTCGACAGGAAATGCACCCCCCACATCAGCGCGCCACCGGCGATGTTGGCGATCATCAGCCAGCCGCTCTGGCGAAAAAAACGGGCGCGCTGTTCGCCAGCGCTCACGGGTGCGGTTTCAACTTTTTCAGCGGACATGAGCTTTGGACGATACGGGAGCAGTCTGGTTCAAGGAAGCGATTTGTGCGCGCAATGGCTAGTTTGCCCCGCCCCCTCGTCCTCCGCTGGGGTAAGTCAAGCGCGGGCTTGGCTATTTCGTTTTTAGGACTATGAACTTCACTCTTGTTGGTTTTTTGGACCCACAGCCCTTTCAACAGCTTGGTCCCGGTGCGTGGTTGAGCGGCGCTTCCGAAGGGCGAGGGTGGCAGGACGTCGGCAAATTTTTTCCTGTCTGCGCCGGCGGTTTTGCCGCACAACTTAGTCCATGTCTGCGCCCTTGCTCGAACTGAAGAACGTGACCAAACGCTATTCCGCGTCCGGCAGCGCGGATGGCGTGAGCGTGCTGGCGGGCATCACGCTCGAACTCGCGCGCGGCGAAACGCTGGCGATCGTTGGCCCATCTGGTTCGGGCAAAAGCACGTTGCTGCAAATCATCGGCACGCTGGACCGCGCCACGGGCGGTGAGGTGTTGCTCGACGGAAAAAATCTCGCCGCTCTCGACGACCAGCAACTCGCCGAGGTTCGCAATCGGCAAATCGGTTTTGTTTTCCAATCCCACTATCTCCTGCCGCAATGCACCGTGATCGAGAATGTGCTGGTGCCGACGTTGGCCCGCGCCAAATCCGAAATCCGAAATCCGAAATCCGAAATCCCTGCGGCCCGCGCCGAGCGCCTGCTCCAACGCGTCGGCCTCAGCGAGCGCTTGCATCACCGCCCTGGCCAGTTGAGCGGCGGTGAACGCCAACGCGTGGCCGTGGTCCGCGCGCTGATCAACCAGCCGCAACTCCTGCTCGCCGACGAACCGACCGGCGCGCTGGACCACGCCTCGGCCACCGCGCTCGGCCAGTTACTCGTGGAGTTAAACCGCGAGGAAGGCGTGACGCTGATCGTCGTAACGCACGCAATGGATTTGGCGAAGCGGATGGGGCGGGTGTTGGAACTTGGCGACGGGAAGTTGCGATGAAATTCTCAGCACGAAGGACCCAGCAGCGTAGCAACTGCAAACCGCAAGATCCAACCTGCGCTCAAGTTAGTTTCCCCGCCTGTTTCGGAGTCTCAATCCCAACGGGATTGGGTCCTCCAGCCCAGGGTTGTGAGGAACGAGCTACCTTGGGTGTGCGGCAGAAAATTTTATCAACCCCAACGGGGTTGCAGCAAACCGCCGTGGGCAGATGCAACCCCGTTGGGGTTGTTGACCTTAGCGGAACTGAACCCAGGGTAGCTCGTTCCTCGCAACCCTGGGCTAAGTGCTGGAATCCCGTTGGGATTCGCTCCGGCGGGATCGCTTGTTTCGCTGAATTAGCATCCGGCGGTTTCGGCGCCTCATTCTCATGAATTTCCGCACGCTCATCCGTCGCAGTCTGCGATTCCATTGGCGCTCGCACCTGGGCGTGGTGCTGGGCGCGGCGGTGGGCAGCGCGGCACTCATCGGCGCGCTGGTGGTGGGGGATTCGGTGCGGGAGAGTTTGCACGAATCCGCGTTCGCGAGGCTGGGCGCAGTTCAACTAGCGTTGAATACGGGCGACCGTTTGTTCAACGCTGATTTGGAGGAGCGCATGGGTTACATCCAAGCGCCAATTGGCGGCGGTAATTTTTTTGTTTGGACCGCCGACGCACATGAAGCCGTCGCCACGTTTCATCTTCAAGGCACCGCGACGCGAGACGATGCTTCCACCCGCGCAAACGAAATTCAGATTTACGGCGTAGCAAAGGATTTCTGGTCGTTTTCTCCACGCCGCGAGGAGTGGCTGCGTCGTGTCAGAAAAAATCCCCCAACGGTTGTCGGCAATAGCCTTGTTAACGAACCAAAAGCCCCGAGCTCCATGCGTCCGGTTCAAAACATCGAACCCGGAAGTGTGCTGATTAACACAACGCTAGCCGCACACCTCAACGTGAAACCTGGAGATGTGGTCATCCTGCGGTCGCGAAAGCCGACCTTGCTTTCGCACGAGACCGCGCTCAATCCGCGGGATGAATCAACCATCGTTTTGCGCATGGTGGTCGGTGCGATTCTTGATGAATCGAGCTTGGGGAATTTTAACCTGACGGCTCAGCCGCTCCCACCGCGGAATGCATTCGTTAACATCAACGAACTTTGGAACTTCTCCGGAAACAGTAATCGCGCAAACCTGTTGTTGGTTCGGGGCGGCGATATCGGCCGCTACCAAAACATCCAACCCGACTGGCATGGGAGGCTGCTGGATTGGGTCGCCAAAAACGCGTCCTGGCTACCAGGAAAAATCCAAGCAGTGCTGGGTCGGGTAGGCGCTCCATCGATTTCAGAGTCTCCACCGGCATTGACGCTCAGATTTCTAACCGCTCAATTGCGTAAACAGTGGCGACTCGACGATGCACAATTCGAGGTCAGAACTTTGAAACGGCCTGACACTCTGGTAACTGGAACTCCTGATCAACCAATGCTCGCGGTGGCCACGAAGCGAATCTTTCTCGACAAAGCGTTGACCGACGCCGTTTTGCAACCGCAAGCAATGCCAAACCGTCACGATGCTCTTTCCGAAGGTGGCTATTTCACCGATGCCATGCCGTTGATGACTTATCTCGCCACGTTGCTCCGCGCCGGGACGAATGCCGCGCCTTACTCGATGGTCACTGCCGCTGACGAGCCGTGGACACCGGCAGATTTGCGCGATGACGAGATCGTCATCAGCCAGTGGCTCGCGGAGGATTTGCAGGTGAAGCCAGGTGATGAAATTGCGTTGAGCTATTTCCTGCCCGAGTCGGGCACGAAGTTGACCGAGGCGACGAACTCGTTCCGTGTCCGCAGCATCGTGCCGCCGGAGATGCCGTGGGCGGATCGCACGCTCATGCCGGATTTCCCGGGCATCGAGAAGGCGGAGAGCACGAGTGAATGGGACGCGGGTTTTCCGCTCACCTACAAGGTCCGAACCAAGGATGATGAATACTGGAAGAAGTATCGCGGCACGCCCAAGGCGTTCATCACGCTCGCCGCCGGGCAGAAGCTGTGGGGAAACAGGTTCGGGAATCTGACGGAGATTCGGTTTCCGATTCCGACAAATGCGCCAAGTCCCCTCACCCCGGCCCTCTCCCCCTCGGCGGGGGCGAGGGAGAATCGTCCGCAGTCGCAGAGCAAACCGATGGCAGCCGATGGCTCGGCGCGGGTAGAAAAATCCACAGAGGGCCAACAGCTTTCCCCTCTCCCCTTCGGAAGGGGAGAGGGTCAGGGTGAGGGGACTTCCGCCGAGGTTTATCGCGCCGCGCTGGAAAAGAAAATCCTCACCAACCTCAAGCCGGAGGAACTCGGGTTACGCTTCGAGCCGGTGCGCGAGCAGGCACTCAAGGCGGCGGAGCAGTCGCAGGATTTCGGTGGGTTGTTTCTGGGGTTCAGTTTCTTCGTAATCGGTGCGGCGCTGTTGCTTATGGCGTTGTTGTTCTCGCTAGGCCTTGAACAACGTGCGCCGGAAATCGGCACGTTGCTCGCGCTCGGCTTTACTCCCAAGCAGGTGCGGAAACTCCTGCTGCGGGAAGCGATGGCGTTGTCACTCATCGGCGGGGTGATCGGCGCGGTCGGCGGGATTTATTACGCGAAGGGGATGTTGCACGGACTGACCACCATCTGGCGCGATGCCGTCGGTGCCACCACGCTGGACTTCCATGTGACCGCACAAACGCTCGTCATCGGGGTCTTTGCCAGCGTCTTGGTGAGTATGGTGACGATCTGGCTGACGCTGCGAAAGTTTGTGCGGCGCCCTGCGCGGGAACTGCTCGCCGGGGAAACTCAGGACGAAACCGCCAAAGGCCGGAGTTGGGGCAACCTCATAGGCGCGGCGGCGTTGGTCTGCGCGGTGGGCACGGTGGGATGGACGCTTTGGTCCGGCGAGACGAACAATGCCGAATTGTTCTTCAGCGCCGGATCGCTCGTGCTGGTGGCGGGGTTGAGCTTTGTGAGCGCGTGGCTGGGGAGAATGGAGCGCCGGTCTCCGACCCGGCACGTTGACGGCGGAAAGAACATTCACCAACGCGCCGGGTCGGAGACCGGCGCTCCAATCACGCTGGCGTCACTGGCCGTGCGCGGTTGTGCGCGGCGGCGGAAGCGAAGTTTGTCCACGGTGGCGATGCTGGCGTGCGGGAGTTTTCTCATCGTGTCCATCGGCGTGTTCCGGCTGGATGCGAATCGCGACGCGACCAAGCACAGTTCCGGCACCGGCGGTTTCGCGCTCATGGGCGAAACGACGATGCCCGTGGTGCAGGATTTGAACTCCAAGGCAGGCCGCGACGCATTCGCGCTGAATGAAAAGGACTTGGCCGGCGTGAGTTTTGTGCCCTTCCGCGTGCGGGCAGGTGATGAGGCGAGTTGCCTCAACTTGAATGCGGCGCTGACACCGCGATTGCTTGGGGTGAAGGCGGAGATGTTGGGCGGCAGATTTACGGCGGCAAAAGGCGGGTCCTGGGAGGCGCTCCGCGTCTGTCGCGAATCGCACTCGGCCAATCCGGAAGCAACTGAAAAACCGGAAGAAGAAGTCTGGGCCATCGGCGATGTGAACTCCATTCAGTGGGCGATGCACAAGAAGGTCGGCGACACGATTGATTACGTGGATGAGCGCGGGCAGCCATTCAAAGTGCGGATCGTCGGCGCGGTGGCGAATTCCATTCTCCAAGGCCAGCTCATCATTGACGAAGCCGACTTCGTGAAGCGGTTTCCCGGCGAGAGCGGTTATCGAATGTTCCTGGTGGATGCGCCGTCGAACGCCGTGTCGCAGGTGTCGACCACGCTGTCGCGGGCGATGCAGGACGTAGGGCTGGAACTGACGCCGGCGGCACAACGGCTCGACCAGTTCAACGCGGTGCAGAACACCTATCTCGGCACGTTCCAGGTGCTTGGCGGGCTGGGACTGCTGCTGGGAAGCGTGGGTTTGGGAATCGTGGTGCTGCGCAACGTGCTAGAGCGGCGCGGCGAATTGGCGGTCCTGTTGGCCGTGGGCTTTCGCAGGTCACAATTGCAGCGGTTGCTATTGGTCGAGAACGGGGCGTTGCTCACAGCGGGACTGGCGCTGGGCGTGCTCGCGGCGGCGGTGGCGGAGTTGCCCGCTTGGCTGTCGCCGGGCGCGCCGCTACCTTCCGCGTCGCTGGCGCTGACACTCGGCGCCGTGCTGGTGAATGGGGCGCTCTGGACCTGGGCCGCGACGCGGTGGGCGGTGCGCGGGGATTTGTTGAAGGCGTTAAGGAATGAATGAAAATGGGATGCGTGAAGTCGTCCGCCCGGTTTCACGCATCACGAAGGAACGATTGCATGAAAATGATTTTGATGAGTCTGATACTGCTTTGCGGCTTGGCTGCTTTTGCGCAAACCAAGCCGCTTTACGAAAACAATTTCGAGCAGGCGGCGGCGGGCAAGTTGCCGGACGACATGATGGTCATTGGCGGCGAGTTCAATGTCGCGGCGGACGGCACGAACAAAGTCCTCGAACTGCCCGGCGCGCCGCTGGACAGTTTCGCGGTGCTGTTCGGCCCAACCGAGACCGCGGACGTGGTGGTGAGCGCGCGGATTCTCGGCACGGCCAAGGGACGTCGCGCGCCGACGTTCGGCGTGGGCCTGGGGGGCGTGGGCGGCTTCAAGTTGCAGATGTCGCCTGGCAAGAAGGCGCTGGAGTTGTTGAAAGATCAGGAAGTGAAGGCGAGTGTCGCCTTCGATTGGAAGAGCGCGACGTGGACGCAACTGCGGCTCCAAGTGCGCAAACTCAAGGACGGCGAGTGGATGGCGGAAGGCAAGGCTTGGCCGCAAGGCAGTGCCGAGCCGAAAGAGTGGACGGTTTCCATCGCCGACAAGGAAGAGCCCGTGAGCGGACGGGCGTCCGTGCTGGGCAGTCCGTTCGCCGGGACGCCGGTTTGGTTTGATGATCTCGTGGTGGAAAAAGTGACGGGAAACAAACCGTGATGCGTGATGCGTGAACACGTCTGGCCATTTTCACGCATCACGCATCGCGTTCCACGTCCAAGCTTGGTTTTCCCTCCGCCTCCCGCATAATCTGCCTTCACATGCAATTCATTGGTGACATTTATGCAGCGAAACGATTGTCGGGACGTCCGGTGATCTCGCTGGAGTTTTTTCCGCCGAAGACCGCGGAGGGCGACAAGGCGTTGCTGGAAAAAAACATTCCGGCCTTGCGGGAGACGCAGCCGGATTACTGCTCCGTGACCTATGGCGCGGGCGGCAGCACTCGCGAAAAGACCCTGACCATCGTGGACCGCATCCAGAGCGAGCACCAACTCCCGGCCCTCGCGCATCTCACCTGCGTCAACCACACCCGCGAGCAGGTCGGTGAATTGCTGCAAAAGATCCAGGCCACGGGCTGCAAAAACATTCTCGCGCTGCGCGGCGATCCTCCGGCGGGCGGGGAATTTCAAGCGACGCCCGGCGGTTTCGAGTTTTCGGCCCAGCTCGTGAAATTCATTCGCGAGCAAGGCGGCTTCAATATCGGCGTGGCGGGTTTTCCCGAAGGCCACATCGCCTGCAAGGAAGGCAAACTGGCGGACTGGCAGCATCTCAAGGAGAAAGTCGAAGCCGGCGCGGACTTCGTCATCACCCAGTTGTTTTTCGACAACGCGGATTACTTCACGTTCCGCGATCACGTTGCCGGTAAACTCGGCGTCAAAGTCCCGCTCGTGCCCGGCGTCATCGCCATCGTTAGCGCGACGCAGATCAAAAAATTCACGCAGCTTTGCGGCTCAAAAATCCCCCCCGCCCTCGCGGCGCGGTTGGACGAGATCGGCACGGACGACGCGGCGGCGGCGGAGTTCGGCATCGAATACGCCACGCAGCAGTGCCAGGAATTGCTCCGCGCCGGGGCGCCGGGCTTGCATTTCTACACGCTAAACAAAGCGGCTTCGACCGTGCGGGTGTTGAAGAATCTCGGGCTGGCCTAACAGCCCGTCCCAAACTGGTCCACTCTTCGGCTGGGTTGCGTGACGCGCGCCCTTTCGCCACAATGCTTCCATGAAAATTCTGTGCTTGAGCCTGTTGTCTTTGGGTTTGGTTCTGTCCGCCGCCGGGGCGGAAGACAAAGCCTCACTCGACAACCGCATTCGCAAATTGACGGCAAAATTCGAGGCGCTCCAGGAACAGTCGGACAAGCGCATCCCCGCCGACAAATTGCGGGCGGCCCAGGGCATCGTGCTGCTTGACCGCACCAAAGCCGGTTTCATTTTCGCCTATCAAGGCGGCAACGGGTTGGGGATGGTGAAAGATCCCAAATCCGGAGTGTGGGGGCCGGCGGCGTTTCTCAAGGCCAACGAAGCCAGCCTCGGCTTCCAGGTCGGCGGGCAAAAATCCTTTCTCGTGATCCTGCTCATGACCACGGAGGCCAGCCGTTTCCTGACCGATGGCGACATCAATTTCGGTGGCGAAGCGCGCGCCACGGCTGGCAAGTCCAGCGCGGGCGCGGAAGGCGATGTCAAATCCACGCCGGCGGTGCTGGTTTATGACGATCGAAACGGACTCTACGGCGGCGCGGCGATCAAAGGCGGCAGCATTTCGCCCGATGACGACGCGAACACGACTTACTACGGCCAGTACGCGCCATTGAAGGCGATTCTCTTCGAGAAGAAATTCAAGCCGAGCGACGTCACGAAGGAACTCGTCGTGAAGATCAAGAAGGCGGCGAAGTAATTTGGCGAAACCTGGATTGTCCCGGTCCGGCTTTTCCGCTACGGTCGCTCGCGGGAAAAATGAAGGGCAATTGGAAACAACTGACTGCAGCGCTGCCGGTGCTGGTTGCGCTGCTGGGAATAGCCGCGTTCGCACTCTGGTGGAGTTCGCGTCCGGGTGCTGGACTCAAGCTCCGCATCCCCGGCACCGATGCCGCCCCGAGCGGAGCAACGAGCGGCACCAATCCCGTTTTCGCGGGCAAGTTGATTCCCGGCAGCGGCCAGCCCGCCGACCTGCCCGGCGATTGGTCGCAATTCCGCGGGCCGAACCGCGACGGTCTCGCAACCGGCTTGCCGAAGCTTTCCCGCGATTGGAAAACCTCCCCGCCGCGGGAACTGTGGGCGCTTGATGTAGGCGAGGGTTATGCCGGCGTCGCGGTGCGCGCCGGCCGGGTTTATCTGCTCGACTACGACCGCGACGCGAAGCAAAGCGCGCTTCGTTGTCTTTCGCTCGCGGACGGCAAGGAGCTTTGGCGCTTCAGCTATCCGCTCACGATCAAGCGTTACCACGGCATGACGCGCACCGTGCCGGTCGTCACGGAGAAATTTGTCGTCGCCCTGGACTCGAAATGCAACGTGTTCTGCCTCGATGCCATCAGCGGCGAACTCAGGTGGAGCGTCAGCCTCGTCCGCGAATTCGCTGCGGCCGTGCCCGAATGGTATGCCGGCCAATGCCCGCTCGTGGATGGCGACAAGCTCATCCTTGCGCCTGGCGGCAAGACCGCGCTGCTGCTCGCGCTCGATCTCGCCACCGGCAAACCACTCTGGCAAACACCCAATCCGCACGACTGGAAGATGACGCATTCCAGCCTCATGCCGATGGATTTCGCGGGCCGGCGATTCTACGTTTATTGCGCCAGCAAGGGTGTGGTGGGTGTGGATGCCAAGGACGGCGCGCAGCTTTGGGAGACGCTCGATTGGAAAATCAGCATTGCCACCGTGCCCACGCCGTTGCCGCTGTCGGACGGAAAAATCTTTCTCACCGGCGGCTACGGCGCCGGCAGCCTGATCCTTCAACTCGAAGACAAGGACGGCAAGCTAACCCCCAAAACCCTCGCCAAGCTCCCGCCTGAAATTTTCGGCGCGACGCAGCACACGCCGATTTTCAAAGACGGCTTCCTCTACGGCGCGCGGGCGGACGGCCGCTTTGTTTGCCTCGGTCTGGATGGAAAAGTCGCTTGGGCCAGCGGTTCCGGTGAAAATTTTGGACTCGGCCCGTTCCTTATCGCCGGGGATTTGATTCTCGCGCTGGACGATGCGGGCAAACTGCGTTTGCTGGAAGCTTCGCCGGCGCGTTTCAGTTTGCTCGGCGAAGCGCAGCCGTTGACCAACCGGGAATCCTGGGCGCCCATGGCGCTGGCCGGCAACCGGCTGCTCCTGCGCGATCTCACGCGCTTGGTTTGCCTCGACGTG
>CAIKLQ010000757.1 GCA_903828255.1 uncultured Verrucomicrobiota bacterium | reverse complement strand
CTGGCCGGACGGCAGGCAACCCAGAGCGAAACCGTGGCCGGCAACGACGAGGCCGATGCGCTGCCGAAGCTGAAGATCTTTCTCAGCCACGCCAAAGCCGACGGCGTCACGCCCGCCCGCCGGCTGCGCGACTACATTTACAGCCAGACCCAACTCGCCGCGTTCTATGACGAGAATGACATCGCCTACGGCTCGGTCTTTGCGCGGGTGTTGCAGAAGGATCTGAACGCCCGCGAGCCCGCGGCGCTGATTGCAGTTCGTTCCGCCCGCTACGCCAGCCGCCCGTGGTGCCGCCGCGAGTTGTCCCTGTTCCGGCGTCCGCGACGCGATCCCCTGCCCGGCCAGGCCGCGAACCGTTGGCGACTTCATCCCACGCTGGTGGTGGAAGCGCTGGAAGGCGCCCGCCAGACCGCGGGCATCCCCGAACTGGGCAACAGTCCGTGCATCCGCTGGGATGACACGGTCAAGGACCAGGAAGAACAGGTCGTCACCACCCTGCTCCGCGACGTCATGCTCGCCGCCTTCCATTCCGCCCTCGGCGCGGCGATCCCGGACGAGCCCAACCGGATCATCATCAACTGGCTGCCCGACCCCACGACACTGCTCCAGATTGACGGCATCCCCGGCGGGGCTGAGTTCAGCATCATCCATCCCGGGCGCGGCCTTTCCGGGCTGGAGTTGGACATCCTTTCCGAATTCTTTCCCAACCTGACCTTCCATTCCTTTGAGGAGACCCTCGCATGAATCCACAAATCTCCAGTCGCTACCGCTCGCGGGCCATCGCCGACAACGTCATTGGCCTCTGCATCGGCTACCAGCGCGAGAACCTGCTCGCCCGCGGTCTCGGCCTCGAACACCTGCGCGAAATGTTGCTCCGGCTCGCCCGCCCGCTGCTGCGCCAGGGCGCCAGTCTCGCCTACGGCGGCGGCTGGAAAGAAACCGAGGACAACTTCACCTACGAACTCCTGCGCCTGATCAGCACCGAGCAGGAGGACAACAGCCTCGGCGGCCCAGACACCAACCTCCGCATTGGCCGGCTCTACGACCATTCCGCCTGGCCTTACTACCTCGAAATCACGCCGCGCCTCGAAGCGCAGTGGATCAACTGCTGTCGCATCGTCCGCGTGACCCAACGCGACGCTGGCTTCAACGACGACGAGCTGTCACCGAAGCCCGACCCTACCGACGCCGCCGCGAAGCCCACGGACCGACTGTTGTTCAACCGCGCTGTGGCGTTGAGCGCGATGCGCCGCCGGATGCTCGAACCCATGAATCTGGACATCCCGGAAGCCCCGCCGGAGTTCATTCCCGCCGTGGTCGCCCGCGTGGCCTTGGGCGGCAAAGTGCAAGGCTTCACCGGCTTTCTGCCCGGCATTTTGGAGGAAGCACTCACCATACTGGAAAGAAACCGTCCGCTCTACCTGCTCGGTGGCTTCGGCGGCGCCGCCGAAGTGCTGGCCCAAGCCATCGTGAACCCGGCCGCGAACCGACCACCGGAACTGACCGTGGCGTGGCACGAACAGAACACCGCCGACTTCAAGCAACTGCTCCAGCTCTCCGAGCAGTTCCGATTGCCCCCGCCGCTGCCCGCGATCCCAGCAGCGTTCGACCAACTCTGGCAATTCGTCGAAGCCGCCCGCAACACGCCCGCCGCCGTTCTCAACACCGGCCTGACCGACGGCGAAACCCGTGAACTGCTCACCACGCGCGACGTGGGCGCCGTCGTGCGCCTGGTCCGCGCCGGACTGACAAATCAACGCCAACTCCCATCCTTGGCGGCTTGAGTTAGACATCCATAAATCCAAAAGTTCCTCTAAACCCGTAGCCAAACCAGCGCCATGAATCCACCATCCACTTCCACTCCCGATGCCACGCCGGCCCACGCGCTTGGCGTTGAACTCAAAACCCGCATCACCACGCAGGCGTTGCACTACCGTTCCGGGGATGAAGCGGCGGCGGCGGAGAGCGTGGCTTTCATCTTCAAGAAGACCCGCGAGTTGATGACGGCGCATCCGCAGGCGCTCGCGTTCCAGGATCTGGCGGAGACGCTCCTGAACAAAACCCTGCGCCCGTACACGGCGCGCTGGCATGGCTGGATGACGGAAGACAACCGCGCAAACCGCCCGGACAGCCTGCCGAAGCTGCGATTCCAGGACGAGCAGGTGCGACGGATGGTGCGGGCCGAGTTGCAGGAATTGCAGGAACGCTTGCAACCGTATCAGCGGGCGCTCGAAGCGCTGGCTCAGGGCAAGGACATCGCGGCGGCGGATCGGACGGCGATTGACGCGGCGAAAAACCAGAAGCTGGTGGCTAGCCTCGGTGTCGAGTTGGAGGCCGGGATCCGCAGGCAGGTGGAGATCGCGAAAGGAAATTCGGCGGACGAAATCAACCAGGCCGAACAGGCGGCGATTCTGGAGCGGCGGCGGGTTCTCTCCGGCGCGACCCAGCCGGCGGGAAAGTTGACGAACGCCATCGGCCTCGCGCTCTCCGGCGGCGGCATCCGGTCGGCCACGTTTTGCCTGGGCATCGTGCAGGTGCTCGTGCAGAAGGGATTGCTGCCGCAATTTGATTATCTGTCCACGGTTTCCGGCGGCGGATATTTCGGCAGTTTCCTGAGCACTGCGCTGGGCACGCGCCAACCCGGCGACACCAGCACGACCACGAAGGATTCGGCGGCGCAGAAAATCAAAGACGTCTTTCACCGGCAGGAGGCGGCCTCGCGGCAGGCGGGTATCGAATCCGGCCTCGTGCGGCATCTGCGGAACAACAGCAAGTATCTCCTGCACGGCGGTTTTCTGGGGAAGATGCGGATGATCGGGCTGATGCTCAGCGGCATGGTGTGGAACCTGATGATCATGCTGCCGCTCGCGTTGTTCGCCGCGCTGCTGGCGTATCTGATGGGGCCGTGGATTTGGGGGGAAGCCATCGGGACGGGCGGGCCGGTGCTGCCAGCGCTCAAGGAATCCATCGCGGGTTGGGTGCTGCTCGGCTTGGCGGGTTTGTTTGCTTTGAGCTGGCTCGCGTTGCCAGGCATTCAATTGTTCACGCATGGCCAACCGCCGAAATCCAAGGGCGTAATGTTCCGGGGTCTCTGGGAAAACCTGACGCTTGGACTTGGCTTGCTTACGATCGTGGCGGGTTTCATTTACCTCACGCCGGCGCTGTTCCACCTGCACGAATGGCTGCGCACGACGCTGGCCAGTGCGAGTCTGGCCGGGTTCGACTTGGAGGAGTTTTCCGGAGTGCTGCCCGCGTCCGCCACCGCCGCGGCGGGCGCAGTGCTGGCCGCCCTGTCTGCGTGGCTGACGCCGAAGTGGTCTCGGCTGCGGGCGCTGGCGGTGAAGCTGTTTATTCTCACCGGCCCGCTATTGCTGTTGTTTGTGTTCCTGCTCGTCGGCAACCGGATGGGTCTGGTGCGATCCGATGGCGAACTGTGGTCGCCGAAGTGGGTGTTGCTCGTGACCTTGGGGCTTACGGCGTGGAATTGGCTCTTCGTGAACATCAACACGCTGGCCCCGCATCGCTACTACCGGAACCGGCTCTGCGAATGTTACCTCGCCCGGCGCATTCCCGAAGCCGAGGGGGAGAAGGCTCCGCTGATCCGGGCACTGGCCCGCGAA
Source organism: uncultured Verrucomicrobiota bacterium (assembly GCA_903828255.1). Lineage (GTDB taxonomy): Bacteria > Verrucomicrobiota > Verrucomicrobiia > Limisphaerales > JADLHS01 > CAIKLQ01. The sequence continues at coordinate 19,795 of CAIKLQ010000757.1, read as the reverse complement.
AAGGTGCAGGGCAAAACGGAAGTCCTCCAGCAGGTGAAGCTTTCCAGCCTGGGCGCGGACCTGACCGCTCCCTATCACCTCGTCAACATGACGCTCAACGTACCCACCAGCGACAACCAGAACCTGCGCGGGCGGGCCAGCGATTTCTTCATGGCCAGCCGGCATTTCTACGGTTCGCCCCTCACCGGTTATGCGAAGACCGAGAAGCTGGAACAAGTGGATCCGCATTTCGATCTCGGCACGGCGATGGCCGTGTCCGGAGCGGCGGCGTCCACCAGCATGGGGTGGCAGTCGCTGCCGCATTTCCGCTTCGTGATGACGCTGTTCAACGTGCGGTTGGGTTACTGGCTGAATCATCCGGGCCAGCCGGCAATTCATCGCCTGCTGTCCGGTGCCGGCCCGTGGTATCTCTTCCGCGAAATGCTGGGGTGGATGGACGAGAAGTGCCGCTACGTGAACCTCTCCGACGGCGGCCACATCGAGAACCTCGCCGCCTATGAACTGCTGCGCCGCCGTTGCAAGTTCATCGTCTGCGTGGATGCCGGCTGCGAACCCGGCATGGAATGCGCGGACCTCCTCCGCCTCCAACGCTACGCGGAGATTGACCTGGGCATCCGCATGAGCTTCGACACCGCCGATCTACAACTGGATGCCAACGGCCTGAGCCGCGCGCATGGAATCCTGGTGAAGATTGATTACGCGCCCGAAACCGACCCCGGTCGGCACCTGGGCTGGATGCTTTACCTGAAGCTGGCGATGACCGGTGTCGAACCCGCCTACGTCAAAGATTACCAACGGCAGAACTCCACTTTCCCGCACGAGACCACCGGCGACCAGTTTTTCGAGGAAGAGCAATTCGAGGCGTACCGCGCCTTGGGCGAGTGCGCCATGGAAGAAATGTTCCGGGATGAAATCGTTGGCCCGACGCCCCCCACGGATATCGAAGCCTGGTTCCAGCGTCTTGCCAATAACCTGCTGCCAGACAACGACGAGGTGTTTCGCTGAGGAAGTTGAAATCACTCCTCGCAGCCTGCACGCTCGGATTGCTGGCCGTTGCCACGATGGCCGCGCCGCCGGCGCTGAGTCCCCTGCCGCAGTTGATGCAGACCAACGCCGGCACTTTATTTCCGGGCGGCTGGAAGGGCGGCCTCTACGTCAGGCACGGATACCTGACGCTACCGGTAAAAACATCCGCTGACTAATCTCGGATTGCCCCAAAAGAATTTCTTCAGAATTTTACTTGTGAACCGATGAAGAAGGAGCAGAGTGTTGGCGTTACGGCGCGACAGTGAGCGCTAGGTTCTTTGAAGACAAATTCGGATTTCCCTGCTCTGTTCGTGATGATCAACAAAATCCTTGAACCGTAGTTAGAACGATCCTGGGACATCAAGTTGGGTGGCCGCCGACAGGCCTTAACTGGAAGTCAAAAGTCACCGACCCGTCCCACATGTTGCAAAACATGTTCAAAGGAGTAGTTACACACGGCAGAGCGGGGCTTCTCTCCGAGGCCCGCCACATGGCGGGCCTTTTTCTTTTGGGCAAGCCGCCGCCGAATTGCTAGGGTCCAGTCATGGCGCGCGACGATTTGTTTTCACCCACTCCAGCCCCGGAATCGCCCACCTCGCTTCCGGTGGCCGAAACGCCCGCCCGCCACCAACCGCTCGCCGCGCGGATGCGTCCGCGCCACCTCGACGAATACGTCGGGCAGACGCACATCCTTTCCCCCGGGCAATTGCTCCGCCGCGCGATCGAGGCGGATCGCATCCAGTCGCTGATCTTTTTCGGGCCGCCGGGTACCGGAAAAACTTCGTTGGCGCAAATCATCGCGCGCCAGACAAAAAGCAAATTTGAGCGGCTCAGCGGCGTGGAATCGAACGTCGCCGACATGCGCCGCGTGCTTTCCGGCGCGGGCAATCGGCTGGAAAACACCGGCCAGCCGACCATCCTCTTTATTGACGAGATTCACCGCTTCAACAAGTCGCAGCAGGACGTGCTGTTGCCGGATGTCGAAAGTGGCGTGGTGCGGCTCATCGGCGCGACCACGCACAATCCGTTTTTCTTCGTCAACTCGCCGCTCGTCTCGCGCTCCCAAATTTTTGAACTGCGTCCGCTGAGCGCCGCAGAACTCTACGCCTTGCTGCAACGCGCGCTGACCGATGCGGAGCGCGGCTTGGGCTTCATGAAAATCCAGGCCGAGGAGGCGGCGCTCCAGCACCTCGCGACCATCTCCGACGGTGACGCGCGCAAGGCGCTGAACGCGCTGGAAATCGCCGCGCTCACGACCGCCCCGGAGACGCGCGGCGTGGTTCACATCAGCCTCGCGATCGCCGAACAGAGCATCCAGAAGAAGGCCGTGGTTTATGACGGCGACGGGGATGCGCATTACGACACGATCTCTGCGTTTATCAAATCCATGCGCGGCAGCGATCCTGACGCGGCGCTTTACTGGCTGGCGAAAATGATTCACGCTGGCGAAGACCCGCGGTTCATCGCGCGGCGCATCGTGATTCACGCGGCGGAGGACGTAGGGTTGGCCGATCCCATGGCGCTGGTGCTGGCGAACGCGGCGTTTCAAGCGGCGGAATTCATCGGCTGGCCGGAAGCGCGGATTCCGATTGCCGAAGCGACCATCTACATCGCCACGGCCAACAAGAGCAACAGCACCGTCAAGGCGATTGACGCCGCGCTCGAAGACGTACGCTCGGGTCGCACCTTGGCCGTGCCGGAACATTTGCGGGACGGCACTTACAAAGGCGCGAAGCGACTCGGCCACGGCGAGGGCTACCAATACGCGCACGACTTCGAAGGGCATTTCGTGCCGCAGGATTATCTCGGGGCGGACAAGCGTTACTACGAACCGACCGAGCAGGGCGTGGAAAAGAAAATCAAGGAGCGCGTCGAGAAGTGGCGGGCGTTGGTTCAGCAGTCAATCGTCCCGCCTCCGCAAAGCTCCGGCACGGCAAGCCAGAGTTCAGAGTTCAGAGTCGCAGCGGGCGGGGGGAAGTCTGGTTCTACCTGAGCCCGCATGGAGACGGAACTTTTAGCCGCCAAAGCCGCGCTGCGAACTAGGATTCGCGCCGCTTTGAAAACTATTTCGGCCGAGGCCCGCGCCCTTGCGTCCACTCAAGCCTGCGCTCGGGTGCGAGCGCAGCCGGTTTGGAAAAACGCCCGAACCGTTTTGCTTTTCGCGCCGCGGTCGGAAGAGTTGGATCTCTGGCCGCTGGTGGCCGAGGCGCTGGCCGGGGGCAAAACAATGGCTTTGCCCCGCTTCGTGTCGCAGACCCAACTCTACGTCGCTGCGCGGATTCAAGACGTGCGCACCGACATTCGCACCGGATATTTCAACATTCGTGAACCGGCAGAGCATTGCGTGGAAACCCTGTCAGGCCGACTCGACTTGGTGATGGTGCCTGGCGTGGCGTTCGATTTGCATGGGCGGCGACTGGGCCATGGTCGGGGATTTTACGACCGACTTTTGACAGGCATCCCGGGCTTGAAGTGCGGCGTGGCGTTCGACGAACAAATTGTGGGGAAAGTTCCCTCCGCTGCGCATGACGTGCGAATGGACTCCATTCTTACGCCGACGAGGTGGATCAAAACAGGAGTCGGAAGCGAATTTCAGGACGGCGGTTAACGTCCCTCGAACGCGCTGCTTGGCAAACCGGTTTCCCAGGTTTTGGGAGCGTTCCACGGCCGAGCGGAGGCGTTGTCGGGTTCACTGGTGGCGCAACCGCCTAGAAAAACTGCTGCCAAACTCAGAAATAAGAGGCCAAGCGAAAACGAACGAAAGGAGCGCGGTTCTTTCATGAAGCCGGAAGAACCTGATCGCCTTCAATCACATCACCGAGTTTTTGCCCCGGCATGATATTCGCGATGCACCGGCCCTTTTCCACCGTGCGAACTCGCAGGCGGGCTACGAACTTGCCGTTGCGGTTCACCAGCAGTTCTCCATCCGTCAACACGCCTTGGTCCGCGCCCACGTCCAGCACCACAAAATCCCACTTCGGATCAGTCGCAACGACTTTACCTTTCAGTTCGGGTGGTAGCGGCACGAGGAAGTCGGGATCAATAATCTTCGCCAGTTTGACTTCCGTGCTGCGGAGTTTCTGAGCCAGAAGCTTGTTCTCGGTGGTCGCAACCTCAATGGTTTCTTGCAGCTTCTTGATCTTGTCAACAAAACCGAGGATTTGCTCCGGCGTTTGGCCCGTGGTTTTGTACGCCGCGAGTTCGGCTCGGGCGTCGTCGCGTTCTTGGGTTGACTTGGCCAGTTTCTCGGACAAATCGGCCGCCTTCTTGGTGAGTGACGTCACTTCCGCTTGCGCCTTGTCGCGTTCGGAGGTGGTCGTGGCGAGGGTCTCCTTGGTGGTGGTCAGTTCGGCAGTGGTCTTCTCCAAATCTTTGGTGGTCTTCGCCAATTTGCCCAGCGCATCTTTTTTTGCGGTTTCTTCGTCCGCGCGATGTTTTTCAGTGGTTTCGATCTTCTCCTTCACCATGACGAAGTTGAGCACTCCGACCGCAAGCGCGGCGATGATCGCGATAACCAAGCTAATTCGTAGCATAGCAGTATTTCCGTTTGTTCAAATTGCGTGGCCAGCCTAGTGACTGGTCGGGAACGTGTCAACGCCCCGTTTGGATAAATTTCAATGCTTGTCTTCCAGCAACTCGCGGCGGGCGCCGTTGAGTAATTGTTCAATGAATCCCGTGGAATACACCCCGCGCCGAAAGTTCGGGTCCTGGAGAATCGCTTGCTGGAAGGAAATGGTGGTCTTGACCCCAGTGATCATGTATTCGCCGAGGGCGCGGCTCATTCGGTCCATCGCTTCCCGCCGGTCTTTGCCGTAGGTGATAAGTTTGCCGATCATGGAATCGTAAGTGGGCGGAATCGTGTAGCCGGCATAGGCGTGAGTGTCCACGCGCACGCCGCGTCCACCCGGTTGATAATACATTTCGATGCGCCCCGGGCTGGGCCGGAACTCGTCGAACGGGTCTTCGGCGTTGATGCGGCACTCGATGGCGTGGCCGCGAAATTCGACATCCCCCTGGGAAATTTTCAGCGGCTCGCCCATCGCAATGAGGATCTGCTGTTGGACCAGATCAACCCCCGTGACCTCCTCGGTGATAGGGTGCTCCACTTGGATGCGCTTGTTGACTTCGAGGAAATAGAAGTTGCCCTGGTTGTCCACCAGAAATTCCACCGTGCCGGCACTGGTGTAATTGGCTGTCTCGGCAATCCGCACCGCCGCCTTGCCCATCTTTTCGCGCAACTTCTTGAATTTTCCGTCAATCAGCGGCGACGGGGTTTCTTCCACCACTTTCTGATGCCGCCGCTGAATCGAGCAATCACGCTCGCCCAGATGAATGACATGGCCCTTCTGGTCGGCGAGAATCTGAAATTCGATGTGGTGTGGGTTCTCGATGCACTTCTCAATGTAAACGCCGGAATTCCCGAAGACTTTCTCCGCTTCGTTTCGGGCGGTGTGGTATCCCTTCACCAACGAAACGTCATTGTGCGCCACCCTCATGCCGCGTCCGCCGCCGCCGGCCACCGCCTTGATCATGACCGGATAGCCGATGCGCTTCGCCACCGCCAACGCCTGTTGTTCGTTCTCGACCACGCCATCCGAACCCGGCGGCGTGGGCACGCCGGCTTTGCGAGCTAGGTTGCGGCTGATGGCTTTGTCCTCCAGCGCATTCATCGCCCTCGAACTGGGGCCAATGAACTTGATATTGCAACTTTCGCAGACATCTGCGAAGTGGGCGTTCTCCGAGAGGAAACCGTAACCGGGATGAATCGCATCCACATCCGCGATTTCGGCGGCGCTGATGATGCGGTCAATCCGGAGATAACTTTCAGACGCTGCCGCCTTGCCGATGCAAATCGCCTCGTCGGCAATTTGCACATGCATGGAATTAACGTCGGCCTCGGAATACACCGCCACCGTGCGGATATTCAACTCCTTGCAGGCGCGAATTACCCGGACGGCAATCTCACCGCGATTGGCTACAAGAATTTTTTCGAACATGCTTTTCGGCGGGAAATTCGGGTGGCGGGGAACTTCCCCGACCCGTGACCTGAGTTAGGTTGGCCGGACTTTGAACAGCGGCTCGCCGAATTCAACCGTCTTGGCGTTTTCCACCAGCGCCTGGGTGATCACCCCTTTGACCTCGGCCTTGATTTCGTTCATCACCTTCATGGCCTCAATGATGCAAACCACCGTGTCCGGGTTGACCTCGCTGCCAACCTCGGCATACGAGGCGGATTCCGGGGACGGGGAGCGGTAAAAAGTTCCGATCATCGGAGACTTGATCTCGATATCATTCGAGACTTCCGAGACTGGCAGTGTCGTCGGGACGGCGGCTGCCACAGCCAGCGGCGGCGCGTAAACCAAGGCCGGGGAGTCTTCGCCCGCCCCGGGGACCAACCCGCCATTGATGCCGCGCTTGAGGCGGATCTTGAAATCCTGTTTCTCCAATTCAAATTCCGAGACGGAATTCTTCTTCATCAGGTCAAGAATGGCCTTGATATCTTTTAGATCCACAGTCGTATTTCGTTAAGTTTGACAATTTCCCGTCAGGTCGCGATCCGACTTCTTAGAAGCAAAAAAGCAGTAGTCGAACTTCAACTCTGCTTGTGCCGCTATTCAAGATTGGGAGGAGATTAGTTATCCGGAAATGATGCGTCAAGATCCAACTTAACCTTGGAAGAGCCTTCAAAAGATGCGATCCAGAGCCACAATCTAGCAATTTTTAGCCATCCCGATACCGTTAAGTGCCGCTTCCAAGGCTAAAATGTACGAAAACGCGCCAAAACCAGCAATTTGACCCACGCAGACCGCCGCGATCAGTGACCGGTGACGGAATTCCTCTCGGGAGTGAATGTTGGAGAGGTGGACTTCAATGGTGGGAACGGCTATCGCCGCAATGGCGTCGCGCAACGCTACGCTCGTGTGGGTGTAGGCGGCGGCGTTCAAGACGATCGCATCAAACTTACCCTTGGCTTGCTGCAACCACGTCACCAACTCGCCTTCCAAATTGGACTGGCGAAATTCAATCTCCGTTTCCCGTTTAGCGGCAGCCTCTCGAACCATGCCCTCGATGTCCTTGAGCGTGGTCCGACCGTAGATTTCCGGCTGGCGCTGGCCGAGCAAATTGAGGTTGGGGCCGTTCAGAAAGAGTATCTTCATCTCGCGGGTTGAGCCTAAGCACCGGACGCCGACTTGTCGAACCGTTTTCCCGATGTGGTCGGAATGCGGCACGGATCCTTCATCGGCCGCGCACGGAGTGGGGCGAGGCCGGGGCGAGCGGCTGACGCCATTGCTGGCGGTCACATCGTTCTTGATGACCTTCGCTTTGTCCACCGTGACGGTACCGTCGGTGGCTATCACGTCGAGCGACTGACTGTTGAGGGTCTTGGCTTTCATCGTTTTCACGTCAGCCGCCATGACGTTGCCGGCCACGACATGATAGGTAAGGATCGCGACGAGCTTCTCGTTGTTCTCAGGCTTGAGCAACTCTTCCACGGTACCCTTCGGCAACTTAGCGAAGGCTTCGTCCGTCGGGGCGAAGATGGTGAACGGGCCTTTTCCTTGCAGGGTCTCGACGAGGCCGGCGGCTTTTACCGCGGCGTGAAGCTGCCCGCACTGGCGGCGACAGCCACGAGGTCTTTATTCTTGGCGCACTCGGTATCAGCGTGAGCCAGGTTGGTGGTGATCGCCGTGGCGATTAACAGTGTGAGAGCGAGGACGCAGATGTTTTTCATGGTTCGGATGAGGACTTATGGTTTTTGTTTTGGTGTGAACCCGGACGACCACCGCGAAGACGACCGGCGCAGCGAAGCGGCATTGGGCCACTTGGCGCCGAGCGGCGTTGGCGTTTGTTTTCCGATGTTCACGTTTTGCTTTCATGTTCAGTTTGCTGCCTAGCAGCATTGAAGTGTGAAGATTATGTCTAACACTTGTCTATCTGTCAACACTTTGTCTCGCATTGTTTTCAGAGCATAAAAACGGCGAGCTATTTCTTGGAATAGTGGCTTTGTGCTCAATTTTATCGGCCCACTCTAAATCCTCACGGAATTCTCTCCTTGCAAATCGGCGAGATGCTGTAACATTATTGTCTAACATTTATGGCAGAAGCCCATCAAGCAATCAAAATGGTCGCCCGACGCACCGGGCTGAGCGCGCACGTCATTCGGATTTGGGAGAAACGCTACGGTGCGGTGACGCCCGAGCGCACCGGAACCAACCGTCGCCTGTATTCGGACGAACAAATCGAAAGGTTGAGTCTGTTGCGCGACATCACGCAGGCCGGACATAGCATCGGCCACGTCGCGAAGCTGCCACCCGAGAAACTGCGCCAAATCGCACGGGAATCCCACGCCACCAAAGTCCCCTCCCCTCGCACACTGCCCGCAGTTCCGGCAGCGCAGACTTTTCTCGACGAATGTATTTCGGCGGTGAAGGCGCTCGACTCCCACGCCCTGGACGAGACCTTGAAGCGCGCCGCGGTTGACCTGGGTGCGCAGGGTTTGCTGCAACGCGTCGTCGCACCGCTGGCACAAACCATCGGCGACCTGTGGCGCGACGGCTCGATCACCGCCGCGCATGAACATTTCGCCAGTGGGGCCATTCGATTTTTCCTCGGTCAGGCCGCGAGACCTTTTGCTGGAACGGAGAATGCGCCGGTTCTGATTGTTGCGACTCCGGCAGGACAGATTCATGAGCTCGGCGCACTGCTGGTCGGGGCGGCGGCAGCGAACCTCGGCTGGCATGTCACCTACCTCGGCGCGAGTCTGCCGGCCGCGGAGATTGCTGGCGCGGCCCGGCAAAACGGCGCGCGGGCCGTGGCCTTGAGCCTAGTGTATCCCGAAGACGACCCGCGGTTGGAGCGCGAATTGACGCTGCTGCGCGAATTGCTGCCTCCCGACGTAGCGCTGTTAACCGGCGGCCGAGCGATGCCAGCCTATCTCAATGCCATCGAACAAATCGGAGCCCTGCAAGTAACGAACCTTGGCGACCTCAGTTCGACGTTGGATGCCCTTCGTAAACCCGCAAAGAGCTCGAAACGATGAAAACCTTCTTCACCCCCAACATCGGCAACGGCGGCCGGCTTCTGCGCGGACTGGCTGCCGTGGGACTCTTCGTCGGCGCCGGATTCGCGTTTCAGACCGCGACCTGGCTTGGAATCGTGCTCGTCGTCTCCGGCGGCCTCGTTTTGTTTGAGGCACTGCGAGGTTGGTGCGTGATGCGCGCCTGCGGCATCAAAACCAGGCTTTGAGCGAGCGCCCGAATGAAAGAGTTTACGTTTGAAGCCGAAACCTGCGTTCCGCACCCGCGCAGCGAAGTTTTTCCTTTCTTCGCCGAGGCACGAAACCTGCAAACCCTCACGCCTCCGTGGCTGAAGTTCGAGGTCCTAACGCCGGCACCGATTGTTTTGCGTGCCGGCACCCTGATTGATTACCGAATCACCGTTCACGGTCTTACCATCCGTTGGCGCACGGAAATCGCCGAGTGGGATCCGCCGCACCGGTTCGTGGACGTGCAACTCTGCGGTCCGTACACCTTGTGGCACCACACGCACACTTTCGAGGAGAGCGATGGCGGCACGCTTTGCCGCGATCGCGTGCGTTACCGTCCGCGTGGTGGCGCGCTGATCAACTGGCTGTTCGTACGGCGGGATGTCGAAAGGATCTTTCAGTATCGGCAGCAGCGCCTGTGGGAGATTTTCGGCGCTCGGGCGCAGCAGACTCTCGGGGCCGTCAGTCCGGTTTCCTGAAGCCGGGCCCGAAGCGGCACCGGTTTCTTCAGAAAGAAATTTCTTCTGCCACAGCCGCCGCCGTCCGTCGGCGCACTTCTTTCCGGGGTCGTCGAAGGTTAGCCCGGACACACGTCCGCGGCTAGGATTGCCAAGACAGCGTCACGCAGCCTGACCCAAATCCTCCAGCAGCAGCTTCGAACTGATCCGGGCGGATTCAAAAATCACCGGCAAGCCGCTGCCCGGATGCGTGCCGCCACCGACCAGATACACGCGGTCAAATTCCTCGAAGCGATTCTGCGGGCGCAGGTGCAGCATCTGCTTGAAGCTGTGCGCGAGGTTGAAGGTCGCGCCGCGATACACGTCCACCTTGCTCTCCCAATCCGCGGGCGTCACGACGCGTTCGAAACGGATGCGCTTCTCGATGTCCGTGATGCCGAGTTTCTCGAGCTGGCGCAGGGCCACGCCGCGATACCGAGCTTTCTCCTTGTCCCAATCCACGTTCAGATGCTGATGTGTTACCGGCAGCAGCACGTAAAGCGCGCTATGCCCCGGCGGCGACATCGTGGCGTCGGTGCGCACCGGATTCGCGACATAGAACGACGGGTCTTCCGAAAGGACGTGCTGCCGCTCGATTTCGTCGAGGTTGCGGCGGTAATCCTTCGTGACGTAAATGTTGTGATGTGCGAGGTGATCGAATTTTCCTTCCACGCCGAGATACAGCATGAACGTGGAGCAGGAAAAATCTTTCTTCGCCACCTTCGCGTCGCTCCAGCGGCGGCGCAGATTATTGGGCACGAGCTTCGTGACGGCGCTGGCGAAATCGGCGTTGACCATCACGGCATCGGCGTGCTGTTCGCCCTGGGCCGTGCGCACGCCCACGGCGCGGCGGCCTTGAAACAGGATTTCCTCCACCGCGGTGTTTAGCTGGAGTTTCACGCCGAGTTCCTGCGCTACGCGCGCCATGTTGCGCGAGATGGAATTACACCCGCCCGTCGGATGCCAGATGCCGTGTTCGTATTCGAGGAACGACAGGATGGAAAACAAGCTCGGACACTGGAAGGGCGACATGCCGAGATACTTGGACTGGAACGTAAACGCCAGTTGCAGCCGCGGGTCTTTGAAATAACCCGCCAACTCCGCGTGCAGGGACTTCCACGGCTTGAGGAACGGCAGCACCATCAGCAGGCGCAGGCTGATCAAGCTTGTCCAACCAGGAAATGGCACTTGCAGGCACGGCGCGAATTTCTCCAGCTTCACGCGGTTGTATTCCATGAACCGCCGGAAGCCTTGCGCGTCCGGCGGCGACAGCCTGCCAACCTCCGCCACCATGCGTTCGAGGTCGGGCGTCGCGTTCAACTCACCGCCCGCGCCGAAGGTGATGCGGTATTGCGGGTCGAGCTTCGTCATCGGCACTTCCTTGTAAAGGTCGCGTCCGACTTCCTGAAAAATTTCCTGGAGGATTTGCGGGTAGAGAAAAAATGTCGGGCCGAGGTCGAACTTGTAGCCGTCCGCCTCGATCAACGACGTGCGTCCGCCCACGCACGGCTGCTTTTCAACAATGGTGACATCCGCCCCAGCTTTCGCGAGCAACATGGCTGAGGCTAACCCGCCCGGGCCTGCTCCGATTATGATGACACGCCGCGACATACTCAATGGTTAGACAAAATCGGCAACTGGAGCAAGGTTAGTCGCCTAAAAGAAAGCGCATCGCCCGCCTCAGTCCGGCATGCGAAATTTTTTGGGGCGGATAACGAAACGGCAGGTCCAGCCAGATCGCCCGACGCAACCCCGCGCGCTGATGCGAGAACGCCCCGAAGCCCGCGCGCCCGGAATACGCGCCCATCCAGCTCTCGCCCAATCCGCCGAAGGGCAACCCTGCGCCAATCATGTGTGAAACCACATCGGTCACGCACGCGCCGCCGAAACGCGCGTCCGCCGGTACGCGGATCTCCGGGGCACGGGATGGCCGGACACTTGCCGTCGAGTTCGAGCGTCACCGGCGTCAGGTGTTTCGCCGCCGCCCCCATCACCAGTCGTCCGACACGCGGGCTGCCGATGGAAAAGGTTTTTTCGAACCGCTCGCGCAAGAGAGCCTCGGTCACGTTCGCGCCGCCGGTTGCCGCAGAGATGTATTCCTCCGCAAAACATTCCCGCAGGAGCGTCCCAATGATTTCTGCCGGGCGCGGCGCGAGTTGGGAAGGTTTCAGCACGGCACAGTTTCGCACCGTTCCAACGCGCGAGCCAACCGCCCCAAGCTGCGCGCGGCGAAAGTCCACCAGCCGCGTCGGGCCGGTCTGGAAGAAGGCGCGTTGGCTTTGGATGTTGGCGGCGAAATCCGCAATGACTTGGTTTAGGCTGGTCAGCCAGTTACGCTTGAATTCAAGCGATGCTTCGGATTTCTGCCATCTTCGTGTTCATGCTGGCCGCACTGCCAGTGCTGGCAGATGACGTTGCCGACCAGTTCACCCGCACGGGCGTCGCGGAGTTTAACGCGGCGTATAGAACTTGGGACGGGGCGCGGTTTGCGGCGGCGGCGGAATTGTTCCGGAGTGCGACCACCAACGCGACTGCCAACGCCACCAATTTCTACTGGCTCGGCGTGGCTCAGTTTCACCGGATGTTGCAGTTGCAGAACGCTCCCGCCCATCGCACCAACGAAGCCGCCGCCAAGGCGGCGCTCGACGCCGCAGTGGGCGCGCTCACGCTTGCCGTAAAACTCGACGAACGCCACGCCGAGAGCCACGCGCTGCTCGGCACGCTTTACGGCATGAAAATCAGTGGCAGCCTGCTCCGGGGGGTAAGGTTCGGTCCGCGCGTGGCCAAGCACCAGGAACTGGCGTTGAAGCACGGGGCGCTCAATCCGCGCGTCCAGTATCTTCTTGGAATGTGCCAGTTTCACACCGCCAACAAGCCCGCTGAGTGGCAGGCGGCGCTGCAAACCTTGCTGAAGGCTGAAAAGCTTTTTGAAACGGAGGCGAACAAAACCGCCGCCCCGCTCGCCCCGCGCTGGGGATACGACAGTTGTCTGACGTTCCTCGGCCGCACTTACGAACTGCTGGGGCAACGGCAGGAAGCTGTAGCTTACTTCCGCAAAGCACTGGCGATGCATCCGGCGGATCATCTGGCAAAGGAAGGCCTGAAACGGGCTTCGGAAAACAAGTGAGGCAAGTATGAGCAGCAAAAAAGTCATCGTCATCGGGTCGGGGCTGGGCGGACTCTCCGCTGCGATTTCGCTGAAGCAGGCGGGTTACAACGTCGAGGTATTTGAGAAGAACGACCAGATCGGCGGCAAGCTCAACGTCCTCAAGGAGCGCGGCTACACGTTCGACCTCGGGCCGTCTATTCTCACGCTGCCGCACATCTTCGAGCGGTTGTTCGAGCGCAGCGGCAGGAAGATGAGCGATTACTTTTCCATCCGCGCGCTGCGACCGCATTGGCGGAATTTCTTCGAGGACGGCAAGGTGGTGGACTTACATCCCGAACCCGAGAAGATGGCTGCCGAGGCGCGCAAAGTCGGCGAACCGCCGGAGAACATCGAACGCTTCCTCAAATACTCCGCCGACCTCTACGACCTGACGAACGACGGCTACTTCGAGCAGGGCTTGGACAACTGGCAGGGCTTTGCCAAGCACTACGGCTTGTTCAAGTTTTTCCAGTTCGACCTGTTCCGCAACATGCACCAGGGCGTGGCGTCGCATCTCCAGACGCGTTACTTCTGCGACATCTTCGACTTCTTCATCAAATACGTCGGCTCGTCGGCGTATCGCGCGCCGGCGTTCATGAACGCCATGCCGACGATCCAGTTCCGCTACGACCTCTGGTATGTGGACGGCGGGCTTTACAACATCGCCCTCGGTCTGCGCCGCTTGATGGACGAACTCGGCATCAAGGTGAACCTCAACGCCGAAGTCAGCGAAGTGCGCACGGCAAAAGCGCTCGCTGGGGGCAGCGGGCCGACAAGTCCTGTAGGCCGCGTGCCCTCACGCGGCGACCGGGTGACCGGCCTTGTCGCCAACGGAACTTTCCACGCCGCTGACATCATCGTGTCGAACATGGAAGTCATCCCCGCCTACGAGAAGTTGCTGCGGGAGGACAAAACCTTCATTCGCTCATTGGAGAAAAAATTAGAGCCAACCTGTTCCGGCCTCGTGATCGAACTAGGCCTTGATTGGCAATATCCGCAACTCGCGCACCACAACTTTTTCTTCAGCGGCCATCAGAAGGAACATTTCGCCAAGGTCTTCGAGCGATACGAATTGCCCGACGACCCGACAATCTACCTCGTCGCCGCGTCCAAGACCGACCCGACCGTCGCCCCGGCGGGCTGCGATTGTCTGAAGATTCTCCCGCACATTCCGCACATTGATGACGCGCACCCACTGACGCGCGAAGACTACGCCAAGCTCAAGGACCGCATCCTCGACAAGCTGGAGCGGATGGGCTTGAAAGATTTGCGCAAGCACGTCGTCTTCGAGCATTTCTGGACGCCGCTCGACATCCGCGCGCAATACAACTCGAACAAAGGCTCGATCTACGGCGTCGTGAGCGACCGCTGGAAGAATCTCGCGTTCAAAGCGCCCAAGCAAAGCACGCTCTACCCGAACCTCTTCTTTGTGGGCGGCTCGGTGAACCCCGGCGGCGGCATGCCGATGGTGGTCCTCTGCGGCCAGAACGTCGCCAAGAAAGTCGTCGCGTGGGACAAGTGATCAATTCGCGGCTTGCCGGGCGGTTCGCCAGCGCGCAGTTCAATCCCGCATCATCACCCGCGCCTGGCTGGTGATCAGCGCCACGGCGGGATGCGCGATGCGGCGTTCGGCGGTGATGGCGTGGAATTGCACGCGGCATTTCTCGGTCCGGCCGATGGTTTGAAAACCGTAGTGGCCCACCGCGTCATTCACCGCCACGCTGGGCAGGGCGATGAACCCGCGTCCCTCGGCGGCCATCACCTTCATCAGTGCGAGATCTTCAAACTCGGCCACGATCCGCGGCTGGATTTTTTGCTCGCGAAACCACGTCTCCAACGTGCGGCGCAGGCTGGTGTTCTCCGTCGGCAGCAAGGCGGGGGCGTCGTGCAGCGACTGGGGAAAATTACGCTTCAGTTTCGCGGCCAGTTTCTTCTCGGCACAGAACGTCGTGCCCGATTCGCCCAGCGAATGGTTGTAGGTCTTGAAGTTGGTGCTGCTGGAGGCGGGTTCGTCGGCGAGGACGATGTCGAGCCGGTGCGCGGCGAGTTGGGCCAGCAGGTCCTCCATCTTGCCCTCGCGGCAGATGACGTGAACGGTCTGCGGCATCAAGAAGACGGGCTTCAGAATTTCGTTGGTCACCAGCTTGGGAAAGGAATCCACCACGCCGACGTAGAGCCGCAATGTCCTCGCGCCGGGGCGTTGCTTGACGTCATTCATCAACTCGCGCCCGAGCGCGAAGATCTCCTCCGCGTAGCCAAAGACAACATGGCCAGCGTGGGTCAGTTTGTTGTTGCGGCCTTCGCGGCGGAAGAGTTTTTCGCCGAGCGCGGCTTCCAATTCGCGGATCTGTTCCGAGATCGAGGGTTGGGAGACGTGCAGCTTCTCGGCGGCGCGGGCGAGGCTGCCTTCCTTCGCCACGGTCCAGAAGTAACGCAGGTGGTGATAATTGAGCCATTCCATCGTGGCCCGATGATGCTTCGGATTAACCGAAGCGTCCATTCGGAAACGCGTATTTGTCGCCGACCACCGTCGCGCCTATCGTTCACGCGTCACGACCAACTGGGCGCGGGCATAGATGAGCCACCCGGCGGCGGGACACAAAACGAAAGACATTTTATGATCTGGATACTATTTATCGGCACGATGGGGCTCTCGCTCTGGGCGATGTGGCGGGTGAAGTCGGTTTACAAGCGCTACAGCCAGGGCGTGGTTCGCTCCGGCTTGACCGGCGGCGAGGTGGCCGCGCAAATCCTCCGGCGCACCGGCATCCGTGACGTGGAGATCACCGTGGGCGAAGGCATGCTCGGCGATCATTACGACCCGATCCACAAACGGCTCGTGCTGTCACCGGACAATTACCATGGCCGCTCGCCCGCTGCGCTGGGTGTTGCGGCGCACGAATGTGGCCACGCCATTCAGCACGCCCGGGCCTACGCCCCGCTGCATTGGCGCATGGCGGCGGTGGGCATCACCACCTATGCGAACTACGTCGTGATGTTTCTGCCGCTGCTCGGGTTGTTCACGGGGTTGATCACGCCTTTGACCGGCGCGCTCTTCATGGCGGTGGCGTGGGGCATCATCATGTTGTTCAACCTCGTTACGCTGCCCGTGGAGTTCGACGCTTCGCGCCGCGCCAAGGCAGTGCTTGCCGACTTCAACTTCATCGCCCCCGGCGAAGAAGCCATCGGGGTGAACCGGGTGCTCGATGCCGCCGCGTGGACCTACGTGGCGGCGTTCATCACCTCGCTGGCGTATTTCCTCTGGCATTTGCTGCCGCTCCTGTCGGGTGGCAACCGTTCCCGCGACTGAAAACCACAAACCAACAAACCAAAACAAAATGACAACAACCATGAGATTGAACCTGCAACACCTCAACCTCCGTTCCCTGGACACCCTGGATTCGTGGGTGGAAAAACAAATCCTCGCCCTCGGCCGGGCGCGGCAGATTGACGAAGCCAACGTCCGGCTTGTGCGGTTGGAAAACGCCAGCCCCGCGTATCAGGTAAACGTCCACCTCGTCACGCCCGGCCCGGATGTTTTCGCCGAGAGCCGCGATCACACGCTGCGCGCGGCGTTCGCCAAGGCGATGACGCAATTGCGCGAACAGATCACTAGCCGCGCGACGAAGCGGTTGCAACGGCTCAAGAGCAACGTCAAGGCCCGGCGCGGCGGTTGAGCCTGCGCCCCAAACACCTCAACACAACAAAACCATGAAAGCAAAACTCACTCTGAAATCGCTGGCAGATTTGCCAGCCGACACCCTGTCGCTCGCGGCATCCGTGCCGGGGCGGGCGATGAATGTTTCCCGGTCAACCTTGGGCGCGACCGCGCGTGCGACACGGCGGGAAATTCGTGCGGCGCGGCAGCGTGCCGGGGAATTTGCGCGGGCAGTTTACGCGCGGGCCAACGCGCCATTCGAAAGCGCCCTGCGCTGGCAACGCGGCGGCTTGAACGAATAACTGAAAATTAACATCCATGACTGAATCAATCTGGCTCTGGGTCGGCTTCAACGTGTTCGTCCTCGCGATGCTCGCGCTGGACCTCGGCGTGTTTCATCGTAAGGCGCATGTCGTGTCGCTCAAGGAATCGTTCACCTGGACGTTCGTCTGGATCGGGCTGGCGTTGGTTTTCAACGCGGGCGTGTGGCACTACGCCGGCTCGGCTAAGGCGCTGGAGTTTTTCACCGGCTATCTCATCGAGAAATCGTTGAGCGTGGACAATGTGTTCGTGTTCGCGCTGCTGTTCTCGTATTTCGCCGTGCCACCGTTGTATCAGCACAAGGTGCTGTTCTGGGGTATCCTCGGCGCGCTGATCATGCGAGCGATCATGATCGTGGCGGGCGCCGCGCTCATCGCCAAGTTCGAGTGGATCATCTACGTGTTCGGCGCGTTCCTGATTCTCACCGGTATCAAGATGATCGTGAAGCGCGAGGAGGAAATTCATCCGGAGCGCAATCCGGTGGTGAAATGGTTCAAGCGGCTCATGCCGGTGACGCCGGATTATCGCGGGGACAAATTCTTCGTGCGCGAGAATGACATCCGCATGGCCACGCCGCTGTTCGTGGTGCTGTTGCTGGTGGAAATCTCCGACGTGATCTTCGCGGTGGATTCCATCCCGGCGATCTTTGCGGTCACGAAAGACCCGTTCATCGTCTATACCTCGAACGTGTTTGCCATTCTCGGCCTGCGCTCGCTCTACTTCGCGCTGGCGGGCGTGATGGACAAGTTCCATTACCTCAAGGTCGGCCTGGGTGTGGTGCTAACTTTCGTGGGCGTGAAGATGATACTCTCGCACACGGCGTGGAAGATTGACACGCTGGTCTCGCTGGGGGTGATCGTGGCGATCCTGGCGACGAGCGTCGTGTGGTCGCTCGTAAAGCCGAAGAAGGTGGTGATGCCGGTGGCGGCACCTAAAGCTGCGAGTTGAACATGAACCCATTCATCAAACACATCGTCGCAGCGAAAGCGTTCCACCACGCCATCGTGGCGGTGATCGTGCTCGCCGGAGTTGTGGCCGGGCTGGAAACCAGTCCCACCCTCATGGCGAAGCACGGTGCGCTGTTGCACGCGCTGGATCGGTTGATCCTTGGCGTCTTCATCGTCGAAGCGCTGCTGAAGATGGCCGCGCATGGCCGGCGTCCGTGGCGTTACTTCACCGACGGTTGGAACGTGTTCGACTTCCTGATCATCGTGATATGTCTGCTGCCCGTGGGCGGGCCGTTCGCCGCGGTGCTGCGACTCGCGCGGGCGCTGCGGTTGCTGCGGCTCGTGAGCGCACTGCCAAAACTCCAGTTGCTCGTCGGCGCGTTGCTGAAGAGCTTGTCCGCGATGGGCTACGTCAGCCTGCTGCTGGCGCTGTTGTTCTACATTTACGCCGTAGCGGGCATTCACCTGTTCGGCGCGCATGACCCGAAGAACTTCGGTTCGCTCCCCGCGGCGTTCCTGTCGCTGTTCCGGCTCGTGACGCTCGACAACTGGGCGGACCTCTTCAACGCGCAGCTTCCGCACGTCCCCGGCATCAAGGTCGCGATTTACTTCGTCACCTTCATTGTGTTCGGCACGATGATCATCCTGAACCTGTTCATCGGCATCATCATGAACAGCATGTCCGAGATGCACGCCGAGATCGCCGAACGCGACCGCGCGCAGCATGAACGCGAAACCGGCACAGCGACGCTGGAGGACGAACTCCGATCGCTGGAACAGGAGTTGAAGGAAACGCAGACCCGCATGGCCGGTTTGCGGCGCAAGTGGGCCAGCGTAGGCGCTCCCATTGTGGGCGAGCGGAAGCCGGAGGAGATCGCCGCATGAAAAAGTTCTTCATCGCACTCATGGGCGGGACGGTGGTCTTGATCGGCGTGGCCATGCTCGTTTTGCCCGGTCCAGGCTTGTTGGTGATCGCCGGCGGACTGGCGATCCTCGCGACGGAATTTATCTGGGCGCGACGGGCTATGCGCCATGCCAAGGGTGCGATCGCGAAAGTCCGCCGCAAGTCCGGCCTGAAAGAATGGTTGCGGCGGATGAAAGCGCGCGTTGCCGGGAAGTCTGCACCTGGCGGTTGATCAGGGCGCAGTCGCGACCCCCAGCATCACTTCGTTCCGGCGCAGGAACGACGGCGTCCACGGCGGATCAAAATAGCCATACACCGGCGACGCCGCTGTCTTCAAGCCTTGCGCTGCGAGCCAGACTTGCAGGCGCGCGAGCGTCTCCGCCTCGCGCTGCGCGTTGCGCCCGCCGCTGAAGCGCAGCACGGCGAACCGGCCGCCCGGCAGCTCCCGCACCGCCACCGCGCCATCGGCGGGCTTGGGCGCGGTGGTCGCGTTGACTTTCGCCGGCAGCACAAACGCCATCGTGCGGTTCGTGTCGTGGCCGGACATGAACACCGGAGTGGTCATGGCGATTTTCTGTTTAGCTTCGTTTGCGCCGGTGATGAAGCGGAACAGGCGCATGAAACTCCCGTCATCCGAGTCGCCGCTGGCCGCCATCGGCGTCTCCACCACTGCGAGCGACGGGTAATCGCGCAGCTCGAATTTGCCATCGGCGCGCACCACTTTGTAGGGCGCGGACTCATAGCCGCCTCGCGTGGCCTGGCAGCCCACGAAAATCAATCCCGCAGCAATAACCAGCATGACAAATAGGAGGATCATTTTTTTCACCACCGCAGCCTATCCTGTCCGCTAGGAAGAGACGAACCCAAACCGCCCACTCGCCGCCGAGAGCAAGACGCGTCCTTTCAAATCCGTAAGTCAAAGAGTTGGGGTTGCTTGGCGAAGAGGAGCGCGTGCAGGCGTTCGCGCCCGCCGCGGGCCGAGCGGAAGCGCTGCTGGAAACTCTTGGTGTTCACCTTGGTCTTCGGCT
>CAIKLQ010000756.1 GCA_903828255.1 uncultured Verrucomicrobiota bacterium | reverse complement strand
CAGTGGCCAGTGTCTTTTGATGTGCGGACGCAGGCCGTTGGCAGTTCAAGCTTCAGCTTGCTCCGGATCGAAAACAACCTAAAGGTTGAACTCCAACGAATTGAGCCACCAAATCAAGAGCCCCTGCATCGCGGAGCGCATCCCGACACTGCCACCGGAGCGCGGCCTTCAGACCGTTTCAACTTCCGAACGCCCTCAACCGAACGAACCGTTTTGCTTTGTTTCCAAACCCGCGCCCTGTCAATGTCCGCGGCAACGGCGAATTCAAAACCATCAACGCCATCAGCGAATGAAAAGTTTACTCCCGCAATTGGGCTGGGCCGCGGTCATCGCGATTTCAGCATTGAACCTCCACACCGCCGGTTTGGCAGCCACCTCGACCACGCCGGTCGGCGGCAATTATGTCCGGCCCTTTGAGCCGCCGACGCGGCCGGTCTTTCGCCCGCTGCCGCCGGGGGCCGTCGAACCCGCCGGCTGGTTGCGCGATTGGTGCGTCGCCGCGCGGGACGGCTTCACCGGGCACATGGACGAGTATGACGGCGCGTTCAAGCAGGCTTGGGCCGCAGACCACAAAATGACCGGCGACAAACTTCTCTGGTACAAGGGCGCCTGGCCCTACGAAGGAGGCGGCTACTGGTTTGATGGCCTGACGCGCTTGGGTTTCGCGCTGCACGACGAGGCGCTGATCCAGCAGGCGAAAAAGCGGCTCTACGCGGTCTCCGAAAACATGAACCCCAACGGCCTGCTCTTTCTGTGGTGGCTCGACCGGAAGAATCCTGAGGACCGGAAAGCCGTCACCGCCGCGCTGGAGGGTTGGCCGCTGTGGGCTTGTGGCTTGTTGGGCCGCTCCATGACAGGATTCTACGCCGGGTCGGACGATCAACAAATTCTGGCCGCCCTCGAAAAGGCCTACGGCAGCGATCCCGACTGTCTGCGCTCGATTACCGGCAACCTCTCGAACTTGTGGCCGGCCTATGACACTTACTGTTGGTCGGGCAACCGGGGCATTGCCGACGCTCTGGACGCCATGTTCAAAAAGGACGGACAGCTTCTGCCGAATCTGAACCGCTACCGCAATGCTCCAGACTTGAAACCCGGCACGACCGTGGACAACGCCCATGTCGTCGAGTTCATCGAAAGCACGACGCCCTGGCTGGTGGGCTATCTGTGGACCGGCGACCGGCGCTACTTGGATGCGGCGACCGGCTGGCACGATCTGCTGGAGCGCGTGGCCATGCAGCCGTACGGCGTGCCGGTTTCTGACGAGTGGTACGGTCCACCGGGCGCGTTCCGCGGCAGCGAAACCTGCGATGTCGCGGGCTACATTTGGAGTCAAGTCAGCCTGCTGTCCGTGACTGGCGAAGGCCGCATGGCCGACCGGCTTGAGCGGGCGTTCTTCAATGCGGGGCCGGCCACCGTCTCGCGGGATTTCAAGACCCATGTTTATTTCCAGAGTCCCAACCGATTCGCCTATCGGTCTCCGGATTTTCCGCATGGGCCTCGGGCCGGTGGCGGCAACTATCAAGCCAAGCACTCCCCGCTCTGCTGCACCGCCGCGCTCAACCGCATCGTGCCGTGGTTTGTCACGCACCTGTGGATGGCCACCGATGATAACGGCCTCGCGGCCACCTGTTATGGTCCTTGCAAAGTGACGGCGCGGGTTGCCAACGGCGTGCCCGTCGTCATCACCTGCAAGACCGATTATCCATTCACCGACACCATTGACATCGCCGTGCAGCCCGCGCGAACAACCAGCTTCCCGATGGACTTACACATTCCCGGATGGTGTTCGTCGCCCACCTTGAGCATCAACGGCAAGGCGGTCGCGGCCCAACCCAACGCCAGGGGTTTCGTGCGCATCAGCCGAAAGTGGAAATTGGGCGACAAGATTCAATTGCGGCTGCCGATGCGGGCCACTGTTCAGCGAGGACGCGATGCCACCGGGCGTGCAGCCTACAGCGGGGCCCACTACGCCACGCCGGTAACGATTCAGGACGAGACGAGCACGCGCGGCGTGCCTTACGCCTCGGTTTCCTACGGCCCGCTGCTGTTCGCGCTGCCCATCCCCGACACCACGAATGCGAACACGCCGGATGAAGCGGCACGGTGGCAATTCGCTTTGGACGTCCAAGCGCCGGGCTTGTCCGTGGAAAGATCGGCCATGCCTGTTCGCTGGGACTGGCCGCTGAATGCGCCGCTCAAGCTGCGGGCGAACGTGGTTGAAGCCGCTTGGAATCCGGAACGGAAATCTCCCCGGCTGCCACTCCTGCCGGTCGCCCGGTCGAAACCGGCCGAATCGGTCACGCTAATCCCTTATGGTTGCACCAAGTTCCGCATCTCCATGTTCCCGGTTTCCGCCGAGCCCGAGGTTAAGCCCTCCGCCATTCGGCGGATTCTCTTCCTGGGAAACAGCATTACCCAGCACGGCCCGAAAGCGGACATTGGCTGGACCGGGAACTGGGGCATGGCCGCCAGCGCCGAGGACAAGGACTACGTCCACCTTGTCACCCGCGCCCTCGCCGGAAGCACTGGCACCACGCCCCAAATCATGGTCCGGAACATTGCGGATTTTGAGCGCAACTACGCGACCTATGACGCGGACGCGCAACTGAAGGACTGCCTCGCGTTCGATCCCGATCTGGTGATTCTGGCCATCGGCGAGAACGTGCCGGCGCTGGCGGACGAAGACGCCACGGCACAGTTCAAGACCGGAGTTATGAACCTGTTGCGAGTCGTCATGGCCAAACGCCACCCGCTGGTGGTGGTGCGTAGTAGTTTCTGGGCGGATGCCGCCAAGGACGAGGTCCTGGCTCAGGCTGGTGAGGAGGCTGGCGGCATTTTCGTTAATGCCGGTCCACTTGGTCAAGAGGCCGGCAACGCGGCGCGTTCGGAACGATCTTTCACGCACGATGGAGTTGCCAGTCATCCGGGCGACCAAGGAATGAAAGCGCTCGCGGAAGCGATCGTTCAGGCCATCCGGCAACGCGACGCTGCATCCCGTTAATGGCACACGATTGCCCGACCCGTTTCACCAACCAACGACGGGAGCGGAGGCGCAACCAGTCGCGAAATTATTTAACAGAAAACTGTGCCACTCGATCCCAGTCCGGAAGGGTGCTAATTTGCGCGTCATCGAAACCGTGAAAACCAAAACCATCCGCCAATGCAGGTTGTCAAAGTTCTGCGCCCGTTTCACAGACGACATGGTGGCGCTGTTTGCCGCCGGCTCCGCTCTGGCGTTCGGGTTGACCGAGGCCCACGTGACAACCAACGGAGCGTGGATTCTGTGGGCCACGCACCCGACGGTCGTGACGCGGATGAAGATCGCGCCGGCGCGGGACAGAGTTTTCGTCTCTTACGTCTCGGGAGCTGCGACGTTCGTTTACTCGAATACTTCCCCCACCCCGACGGCGCGGCAGTTACTGCCCGGTTGCGACGGCATCACCAATCGCGCCGGGTTTGACGTGCTCGGACTGGAGGTCACGAAAGTCGGCAACCCCATCGTTTTTACGAGTTACAACCCCGCGAATCCAAACCGGCTCTACACCTTCGATCCGAACTTGGGTCGGTTCGTGCATCCGCTTCTGCCGCAGAGCGACGAGGCCAGTT
>CAIKLQ010000755.1 GCA_903828255.1 uncultured Verrucomicrobiota bacterium | reverse complement strand
CGGTTTACTTTCTTCCTTGGGTGCTGGTTGAACTTGGCCCGGAGAGCGACGGCGTGTGGATCCTCCGCCGGTTCACCGTGCAGCAACCCGCCGCCCAGCGCGTGATGCGCTTTCCGCCGAAGTACCGGGCGGAATTCCGTCACCGTTTCGAGGAAATTTACCACGAGTTTTCGCAGCTCGGACTCGGGCGCGAAGTGCGCTTGCGCACGCTGCTCATGGAAATGCTCGTGCGCCTGTTGCGTTGGGAACACGGCATCATCCACTTGCTCGCGGCCCACGCGCCGAGCGATGGGATCGCGCCGAGCAGAATGCCGATGAGTGTGCGGCGCAACGGCGGTGGACGGAAAAGTTCGTGAAGGGGAGAGCTGGCGGTCCCGGCAACTTTCGGTCTCTGGCTCGGAGGTGGCGCCGTAAGGAGGCTCGGTTCTTTCGAGC
Organism: uncultured Verrucomicrobiota bacterium; assembly: GCA_903828255.1. GTDB lineage: Bacteria > Verrucomicrobiota > Verrucomicrobiia > Limisphaerales > JADLHS01 > CAIKLQ01. Next base: position 2,868 of record CAIKLQ010000755.1, on the reverse strand, counting down.
CACCGCATGGAAATGGAGAAGTTAGAGCCTCCTTACGTCGGCTGCTACGGCTGGCTAGCCAGAGCGGCGGTTCTGGCTGGCATCGCAAACACCACGAGCAAGCCGAACCCGGCGGGCGCGGCAGCCAACCCGAAAATCCAGCGCCACGATTCGGGCGTGATGTGTTAGGCGCGGACGATTTGCGAGAGCATCAAGATACCGCCATTGAGCGCCACGCCCATCCATCCCGCGATGATGGGTCGCGACTTGTCCGGCCAGCTTTCCGCCGCCACCGCCACCGCATTGGGCCAGACCCTGCCCACGCAAAGCCCAACGATGAAGCGGAACATGAGCATTTGCTCCTGCGTCTTGACCAAGCCTCCAAGGCCCGCAAACACCGAGTAGAACAAAACACTCACCCCCAACGCCCGCGTGCGGCCGATGCGATCTCCCAAACTGCCCAGAAAAATTCCACCCACCGCCGCGCCCAGCATGAGTGCCGCCGTGAAGCGCGCAAACCAATCGCCGCCGAGTGGGGGCCCATGTGTTCCCCCCGCAGCTTGCCGGTGGGGAATTCGTCGCACACGGCCCATTGCGCGTAGGTCGGCGCGGCAAGCGCCAGGAGGGCAGCCCCGGCGAACAGCGGGACGATGCGGGCAGGGACGACGTTCTTCATGGGATGCTTCTCGTTCATGGAGCAACCACAACGGTCTGGTTCAGGTCGGGCGCGGTGGCGGGCCAGGTCAGGTTGGCACCCGTTGCCGATTCCGCGACGACTCGGTATTCGAAGTCATCGGTGGCGGCGGGAAGCGTGGCGTTCCAGACGGCGCGGGCGAGATGCGTGGCCGGGATCGCTTTCCATTCGCCGCTGCCGAGCGGACGAATTTGAACGGTGACATTTTTTGCCGCCGCTTTGTCGAGGGCGATGATCTTCAGTGTCAGCGCCTCCCCCTTATAGGTCACGCTGCGTTGCGTGGGCACGATCAGGCGCGGGGCGCCGTGATAGACGCGGTCGGGCCGGAGTTCTTCCGGCCATGCGCCGTCCAGCGCGGCAGCGAGGGCGCGGTCGTGGCCTTCGAGCAAGCCCAGTTCCCCACGATTGAACATCTCGTGGGTGAGGACGTGTCCGATCGCGCCCCACGTGTCGGCCGTTTCCAGGCAGAGCGTCACCATCTGACGCCAGGCGTTTTGGAGTTCGACTCTGGCCGGCAACGCACTCTTCGTGGCGAACTCCTTCTTCGCCGCCGCGTCCGGTTTCTCGCTGAGTTCTGACATCACACGATCCAACGCGCCGCGAGCGCAGGACACTTGTCCAATTGCACGCAGATACTCAAACGACTTTACCCAGCGGTGGAAGCGCGCCTGGTTGCCAACGCCGCGAATCCGCGGACGCAGCGCCGCGAGTTCGTCCACGAAGGCATACTGCTGCTGCGCGCTGCTCCACGGCGTGCGGTTCACGGCGATGCCGCCCGGACAGTTCGGCGCGGGCGTGGGTAGATGGCCGTCCACGCGGGCGAAGAGGGCGGCGATCTCGGCGGCTGCTTCGGCGCCGAATTGGTGCCGCGCCCAATCGAGGTAGAATTCGTTGGCGGGCAGGTAGCGCGGGGCCGTTGCCTGCCCCGGGTCCGCGAGGTAATCGTTCCAAGTTGGGCCACCACAGTTGACCTTGAGCGTTTTCGCCGGGCTTTCGGCCACGATGCCAGCAATGCACGGAAACTCGATGTATTTGCCTTCGGCTTCCGCTTTGTCCGCGCCGATCAACTGCGACGAAATGTCTTTCAGAAAATTGATCTTCAGGTGGCCGTCCGTGACTTCGATGTCGGCGAAGGACAGATCGGGGGCTTTGTTTTTGCCGACGCGCTCGAAGATGTCGAGCCGGTCCACGACCTTGCGACCTTGCATCGCGACGCCGAACACGCGCTTGCCCGATGCATCATAGAAGGGCTCGTTGAACTGGAGCGTGACGCGGTAGCGACCATTGGGCAGCGCGAGATCGTAGGCGTTCACGTCGTAGCGCACCGTTTGGTAAACCGGGTCCAAGTCGGTGCCGTCCACCGGAGCGCTGAACGACGCCGTCGCGCCGCCATCCACGCGGATATCCCCGGTCGGCGGGCGGGCGGTTCCCGGTTGCAGCGCACGCCATTGCGACTGCGCCAGCGCCGCGACCATCGGGCCGACCTCGAAAGTACGCCAGTGGATGCCGATCAATCCTTGGCAACCGAGCCGTTTCGCGTCGTACGCATCGCGCAAGATTCGCCCGACCCACAACTCCGGCGAACTCATGCTCAAGTCATCCTCCATCCACGGAATCGCCCAACCCGCGCGACCGCGCAGCCGCGCGAAACCGTCATCCACCGGCACGGTGCCAAGTTCGCGATTGAGCGCGGCGAACGGCATCTCTTTCGGCAGGAGCTTGTCGAACATCGCCCGGTCGCGCGCCGGCCCCAGCACCCAACCCGCCGTGGCGAGAGTGAACGGCGCCTTCACGACGCGCGCCGCGTCCACAGCGGCGAACAAGTCCTCCTGTGTGGTCTTCACCTCCGCATCGGACTGCGGCCCCCGCCAGCCCTCCGGCGTCCACAGCCAGTAATAATCCAGAGGATACGTCCGCGCTGCTCGGAGAAACGTGCCTTCGTACAAGGTCCGATGCGTTGCGGGATCGGCGACCGACAAACCTTTCTCCTTTAGGTGCGCCCTCAGTTCGTTTGGCAACAGCCGATCCGGATGTGTCAACGGAATCTCCGTGCCCACGCACGTCTTCACGCCAAACCGGTGCGCGTACGTGAACGCCTCCTTCAACAGCTCACCCGCGCGGACGAACACCGCGTTCTTTTCCTCCAGTGTCTTTCCTTGTGGCATCAAGCCACGCATGACCGACGGCCCCCACGG
>CAIKLQ010000754.1 GCA_903828255.1 uncultured Verrucomicrobiota bacterium | reverse complement strand
GGCCCCCAGCGGCGATAGTCGGGGTCTTTCTCCGTCGGGCCGGGCGGCACGGTGAGGATCGTGCCGTTGAACTTGATCGGATACGCGCCGCGTCCCGCGCAGGCCGTGATGAAACGCTGGAGGTGATACATCTGGCTGACGTAGGCGGCTTCGTCGCGCACGGGCGCAACGGTGCTGTCGGTGACGAGTTTGCCATTCACGTAAAGGCGGCAACCGCTCCCGGCGGAATCCGCGACGGCGGCGATGTGCGTCCACTGGCCGGGCGGCAGGGCATTTTCTTGTTGAAGAATTTTTTCGCCGCAGATAAAACGCAGGCTGTTGCCGGGGTGCGTGTCCAGCAGGAAACCATCGCTGCCGCCGGGCGTGATTTTGTCCACAAGCCGCGCGCCGACGTCGAGTTTCTCCGGTTTCAACCAGACCTCAATCGTGAAGCCGGCGGGGAATTTCCAGGAGGCGGAGTTGGCGAGGATTTGCGGCGAAAGCTCGGCGGCGCTGAAAAATGCGCGCGGCGCAGACTTCAGAATTACCTCTGAAGGAGCTGCCGGATGGCCCGACGCGGCGGTGGCAATTTCCGCTGCTGTCAACGGCTGGGCATAGATGCTTACACGGCCCAGTTTACCGGGGAATTTGTTTTCGCCGCTCTGGTCCATGCCGATGCGTACGGGATGTTCGTTTGAGGGCACGATAGTCTGGGGTGTTGATTTCGCTTCCGCACTGGTCGAGGCGCGAATCCAACTGCGCTCCCAGAATTCGCTCCACCATTTGGCGTGCGCCACGCGGCGGGCGGCAAAGTCCTGCGCTTCCACGCGGCGGATCGTGTCATCCATGTCGGTGAGCCACTGCGCTGGCGTGGAAGGATGGCGCGTCAGCACGAAGACGTTGAAGCGATGCGACGTGCCGCGCGGCGAGCGGAGGCGCAAATCGTCGAGCCGCTGGCCCTTCGCAGCGGTCACGATCCCGCCGAAGGTGCGATGCAGCAATGGATCGGGTTGCGGGAAGCCGGTGAGGCCCTGCACCTCCGCGAGAATCTGTGGACCAACGGACTTGACGTTGTGATGCAGCCAACCGACGCGGTCGCGCTGGTCGGTGAGCACGGTGTCGGGTTCGTTGATCGTCGGCGCGTGTTTGCTCTGCGGCTTGCCGGGATGGTTCAGGACATCGCTGCATTGCACTTCCGCCAGTTCCTGCTGGTTCGTCCGCCACAGTTCCACAAAGGCCGTGGCTTCCATCGGCGTGGCGCTGTCGGCAGTGACGTGGATGACCGGTTGGTTAGCGTCCACCCAGACCCGGAGCTTTGTTTTCGCCGCATTGCCGGTGGTGATCTCGATGCAGCCTTCGCTCAGCTTGAGTTCCTGTCGAAACGCCTGACCCGCCGCGATGGGGTTCGGCTCGAAGTGGACGCGCACCTTGCCGACCTTGAGCAAGTTCGCGTTGTCATCCCACGCGTCCGTCTTGCTGATGTAGAAATGCAGATCGCCGTCCGCCGACATCCAGGCGTTGAGCGCGATGTCGCCATTGCCCAGCGGCATCGAGCCGTGGTGATTCGCGCTCGGCGAGTCCCACACCACATTGAATGTCTGGGTTCCATCTGCGGCCCGCGCATGCAGAGCTGTCGCGAGCAAGAGCAGGCAGAGGGCGAGGATTCTCCAGGGTAAGCTCTGTGCTTTGAACTTCGGAGCGGTAGCTGCGGAGGTCGGTCCACGCAGCGCCTCTCGAAGGATGATGCGCGCCGCCACACGGCGGCGGCTATGCGGGTTCAGGGACAATCGGTGGGTGTTCATAGTGTTTGATCAAATTCGCCCAGTTGAATCGGATACCTCCCGAATTCACGCACGAGCTTCACGATGTAATCGTAGGTGTGGCCGGAAACGCTGCTGCTGACCGAGTGGTCGGATTGAAAGATGAAACCCCCGCCCTTCGCCGCGTTGAGCTTGCGCAGGACTTCGCGGCGGATGGCGTCGCGGTCACCAGTTTCCCAGACTTGGATGTCGCTGTTGCCACAGAAGCCGATGTGGTGGCCGTATTGGCGGCGCAGTTCCACCACGTCCATGCCGGCCTTTGCTTCGAGTGGATTGTAGGCTTCAATTTGCATGTCCACGAAATCCTGGAAGATCGCCTTCACGTTGCCGCAGCCGTGGTAGATCACCGGCAGCCCGGCGGTGTGCGCCGCGGCGGCTATTTGCGCGACCCACGGTTTGAAGAACTCCCGCCAGTAGCGCGGCGACATGAAGGTGCATTTCTTATAGGCCACGTCGCCCCAGATCACGAAGCCATCGAGTAGGCCCGCGCCCGCTTCCATCTCGGCTTTCGCCATTTCGAGATAGAACGCGCCAAGGCGATTGATGACCGTTCCCATGCGTTCCGGGTATTCCGCCATCCACATCATGGCGTTCTCCTGACCAATGAGTCGGGTGAGACACTCGCTCACCTCGATGATGCTGCCGTAAACCGGGAAGTCCGGCCAAAGGGATTTGACGGTGTCAATCCACGGCGGCGAGTTGCGCTGGAAACCGTCGCCTACGCCAGCGATCTGGTTGTCACCCGCCGCTAAGAAACGCCGCCGATCACCTGGATCGTCGAATACGGCGCGCTCCAGTTTCTCGAAGGTATCCGTTTCCCACGCGCGCATCTCCGGCATGGGAAACTCGAAGTGCTTGTGCATGATCGCGCCGAAGCCGGTTTTCACCACGACTTCCACAGCGTCTTCCTTGAGCGTCTCGAACGGGCGAATCCACGGATCCATGTTCGGCACCGTGACGATCCAGTCGAGGTCGTAGTGGTAATAAGGGTTGGCGGTGGCGGGCAAGTCGAGGTCCTTGCGCCAGCGCTCGATAAAGCTGCCCCAAAAAAAATCGCTGAGCGGCACGCGATCCGGCTCTTCGTGTCGCAGTGCCTGGTTCATCCGCTCCAACTTAAGGAGCGTGTTAGGTTTTCGGCCAGCGGGAGCGGCGGTTTTTCCGATAGTGTCGAACATGCTCATGGCAAAATCTTCCCTCAGCCCAACGTGGCGCGGCTATTTCAGAAAATAAACCTCTTTCGTGTCCGCCCAGATTTTCCCCTGCGCGGCAGCCGGTGGCAGCGGCGACTGGCAGGGATCGGTTTCCTTCCACCAACGAACCGTCTCCGGATTGGCGGCCATGCGCTTCATGTCGGCGTCGAAATCCTTGCCGGTGTATTCGAGGTAGGCGAAGAGGTAAAACTTGCCCTCTATCTCGCACTCGTGGATCGAGAAATTCTGGATATGGCAGTCCTGGATGATCTTGTTCACGGTCGGCCAAGGGTTCGCGTGAAGCTGGCGGTAGTATTCGGCTTTGTCGGGTTTAAGACCGGTGACCCAAGCGTAGCGCTGCGGGGTTGGGTGGGTCGCGCAACCGGCGAGCAGCGCGAGGCAAAGGAGGCAGAGTTTCGTTTTCATGTCGGATGTCTTGATCGGTTTCATCGGAAAATCAGGTAAAGGACCACGAACGTCACCAGCACCACTGCCGACATCACCCGGTAATCCGACATGCCGGTGCCGCACTTGGCGCGCAGGGGTTCGGTCCAGTGCTCCCAGACGAGCGACTTCGCTTCTTCCTTGAGCGGCTCGGCGATGACGAGCGAAGCGATCACCTGAATGATGACGCAGAGGCAGAAGATACCGAACGACGCGAGCATGAAGTCCTTTAGCGCGACGTTGTAAATGCAGTTCAACACCGGCGCCGCGGCAATGGATTCGGGGGTGGCCTTGGCGCCGACGACGGTGGTCTTGAAGAAATCGAGAAAGAAGCAGAGTGCGCCGATAAGTCCCCCGGCGACCATAGTGACGAACGCCGCGCGTCCGCCGGCCTTCCGCCAAAACACGCCGACGAGGAACACAGCGGTAATCGGCGGAGCGATATAGCAGATCAGCACATTCAGCCCTTTGAAGATCGTGTCGTAATGGCCGAAGAGCGGCGACAGGACGATGGCCAGCACCGTGGCGACGATCGTGGTCCAGCGTCCGATCTTGACGAGACTGTGGTCGGTGGTGTGGGGGTTCCAGCGTTTCCAGATGTCGTAGGAGAACAGCGTGGCAGCGGAGTTGAGCGCGGCGGAGCAGGTTTGCATCGCGGCGGCAAGCATCGCCGCCACGACCAGGCCCTTCAAGCCGACAGGCAACAGGTGCGTGATCATGAAAGCGTAAGTGTCCTTCGACGCCGCCGGCCCGACGGCGCGCGTCACGCCGCCCACGACTTCGGTGCCGAAGTAACCCTTTTGCACCAGCGCCACGCAGATGACCCCGGGCAGAACGAACAGGAACACGGGCAGAATTTTGATGAAGGCGCAGAACAGCGGGCCGAGGCGCGCGTGCTTTTCATCCTTCGCCGCGAGCACGCGTTGCACGATCGTCTGGTCGCAGCACCAATACCAGATGCCGATCACTGGATAGCCTAACAGGATGGAATACCACGGCACGTTGGCGATGACCGTCTGGTCGCCGCCACTGTGCATCATATTCAGAAAGGTCTTCGTCGAAAGCTCCGCGCCGCCTTCCCGGCCGAGCAGCGGATGCGGCTGCGTGGCGAGCAAGTTGGTGAGCGCCTCCCACCCGCCAACCGCGTGATACCCGACCACCGTGATGCACACCGCGCCAATCAACAGCAGCACCGTCTGAATACTCTCCGTCCACACCACCGCCAGCAACCCGCCGATCACCGTGTAAATTCCGGTCAACCCGCCGAGCGCGATGATGAAGAACATCATCGCGTTCAGGCCGAGGATGGTCTTGGTCTCCGGGATGCCGAAGATGAAGCACAGCACCGCCGCCGCCGTGAACAGCGCCACGCCGATGTGAATCACGATGGCCGAGATCAGCGAGACGATGGAGAGGGCGTCGCGGCAGTTACGGTTGTAACGGCGCTCGAGGTAATCCGGCAGCGTCGGTACGCGCGTGCGCAAGTAGAGCGGCGCGAAGAACAGCGAGAGGAGAATCAACGTGAATCCCGCCATCCACTCGTAGTTGCCGTAGAGCAGGCCGGAGGTGTAGGCCGACTGTGCGAGGCTCACGAGGTGGACGGTGGAAATGTTCGCCGCGAACATCGCCAGCCCGATGATCGGCCAGGTCAACGAATTGTCGGCGAGGAAGTAATGCCCGCCCTCCGTGCTCTTGCTGCGGCGGAAGCCGGCGAGCACGCCGATGCCGACGACGCCGAGGAGGTAGGCAACAATGATCGCCCAGTCGAGTTGTGTCATGCCGGTGTTCTTCATGGATGCAAGTGCGCCGCGATCAGTAGATACATTCCCGGGCCGCCTCGGCAAATGCTTTCAAGTTTTCCACCTGCGTCTCGAAAAAATGATCCGAGGCTGAGCAGATGTAGCCGCCGTTCTTGCCGTAGCCTTCAAACAGACGCTGCGTCTCGGCGCGGATTTCCTCCTTCGTGCCGGACGTGAGGATGTTGAATTGATCCATGCCGCCGATCATCGCGACTTTGCCGCCGAAGACGGCGCGGACTTTTTCCGGTTGGGTGATGTTGCCGCCGACGCCGGGCGGCGCAAGCGTCTCGGAAGCGTCAGTGCCGTTTTCCACGATGAGGTCGAGGATGTGCATCATGCCGCCGCAGGTGTGGTAGGTCGTGCGATGGCCGGCGTGGTGGAGTGCGTCGTGAATCTGGCGGTCGTAGGGCAGGCAAAACTCGCGGTGCAACTTGGGCGAAATCACCGTGTCGCTGCCCGCGCCGCCGCCGGTTTCGATGAGATCAAACTTCGCGCCGACGAGCGATTCCTCGATAAAGCACAGCTTGCGCGCAAGCAGCGTCCGCAGTAGCCGATGCACCCAGTCCGGGTGATCGTGGCACTCCATGATCAATTGCTCCTCGGCCATGAGACAACAGGCGTGCTGCCAGCAACCTGCCTGGTCGCCCCACACGAAGCCGCGGAGGATGCCGGCGTCGCCGACGCGATCGTATTCGGCGGCGATGGCTTGCTGGTTCAGCTTCGCAAGGGGCATGTATTTCTCGATCAACGCGACGTCCTCGTGCCGCTTGATGAGATACTCGGTGATCCAAGTCGTGGTGCGGTTGCCGCCGGTTTTGTAAGTGAGCTGGCCGCCGGGCGTGGTGATGGTGTGGTTGAGCAGCTTGTCATTCGGGTCGTCCTGCACGATCTCGACGGCCTCCCGCCACTCCAGCGTGGAAACGAGATACTTCTCGGCGTCGGGAATCCAGAATTGCCCCATCGCCTCGAAATACTGGATCGAAGCATCGAGGCCGCAGTGCTTGGAGGCTGCGAGCGGATCCATACCGCCGAGATATGTGTCGAGGTGATACTGCTGCCACTGATGGATGCTGACTGGCAGGCGATCCGGTTTCTCCCGGGCCAGCGCGCGCAACATGCGTTCTTTGGAGGTCATGGTGCCGAACCCAGGTTTGTTGGGTGAGTTCGACGACGCGGATACTGCCGCAGGAATTGGAGCGTGTCGAGTTTTGCTGGAGGTGCGATGGCGGCAGGAGGTTTTCATTTCTTGAGTTGTCCCTGGCGCTTGCGCCTCCTCTGGTTGGGCCTTGACGCTCTGGTGACTGGTTGTCAGGTTCTTGCTCAAGTTCCGGCGCGGCTGGGGAAAGCAGGGCGCGGGAAACCCATGACATGGAAAAACGAATCATCCGCTGGCCAATGAAAACAAAACTGCTGAACTCATCTCACCTCCTGCGCCTCATCGGCGCGCTCCTGCTGCTGACCAACCCGTGTGCCCGGGCGCAGACCAACTTCGGCCTGAACGTGCAGATGATCGGAGGCCAACCCGGCCTGACCATCACCGGCACGGTAGGCCTGGTCTGTGAAATTCAATACGCCAGCGAATTGGCGCCGACCAACACCTGGCTCTCCCTGACGAACCTGACGCTGACCAGCAGTCCGTATCTGTGGTTCGATCTGACTTCGGCAGGCGCGGCGCAACGCTTTTACCGCGCGGTGACGACGGTGAGCAATGGTGCTCCCGCCAACATGGTGCTTATTCCCGCCGGCACTTTCACGATGGGCAACGCCATGGATCCAGGCGAGGGATTCTTGAACGAACTACCGTTGCACTCCGTGTCGGTCTCCGCGTTTTACATGGACAAATATAACGTGACGAAGGCGCTGTGGGATGAGGTGTACAATTGGGCAACGAACCACGGTTACAGTTTTGACTACAGCAACAGCGGGCAGGGCAAGGCGGCCAACCATCCGGCGCAGACGATGACATGGTATGACGCGGTGAAGTGGTGTAATGCGCGGAGCGAGAAGGAGGGGCGGACGCCAGCATATTACGTGAGCTCGGCGCAGACGGCAGCTTATCGGTCCGGGACTAACGATCTTGAAGCAGATTTTGTGAAGTGGAGCAGCGGGTATCGGTTGCCGACGGCGGCGGAATGGGAGAAGGCAGCGCGGGGCGGAGCGAGCGGGCAGCGGTTTCCGTGGGGCAACACGATCTCGTGGAGTCAGGCGAACTATTACAGCTATTGGTCTGGCGGGCGGACTTACTATCCTTACGATGTAAATCCGACGCCCGGGCTACCCCCGACGTTCAACGACGGCGTTTATCCGTACACGAGTCCGGTGGGTTATTTTGCGCCGAACGGGTACGGACTTTACGACATGGCGGGCAATGTTTGGCAGTGGGTCTGGGATTGGCTTGGGGCGTATTCGGCCGATGCGCAAAGTGACCCCCGTGGCCCCGCGACTGGCTCATACCGCGTGATCCGCGGCGGCAGTTGGGACGGCCACGCGTTCGGCTGCCGGACGTCGTACCGAAACTACGACAACCCGGCGGACCGGAACGGCTCCTTCGGGTTCCGTTCCGTGCTGCCTCCAGGTCAGTGAGTTCAACAGTCAGAATGGAGTGAAGTGTCCGCACGGGTTGAATCGGAGCGAGGGACAAGCGGAGATTGACCACTGCGAGACACGGAGCTGGCGCAACGGCGGAGCGCCGGCTTGCAGCCGGCTTTGCACCGCCGCATTGAATTAGCTCAGGAGTCAGCAGGATGGGGGACATGCCGGAAGCGGATTCCCTCTCCCCTTCGGAAGGGGAGGGTCAGGGTGAGGGGACTGGTGAAAACCCACTGACTGCGCAGGCTTTCCCCCTAACCTCGGCCCTCTCCCCCTCCGCGGGGGAGAGGGAGAAGCGTTCGCCCGCCTGGTGGGTTTGTCGTCGGTCCGGCGGATTCCTCAGTCTGGTTGCCCAAGCCGGAATGAAGCCGGAGCAAAGGCGCGCAGGGGGAAGGAGAATTTTCCCTCGCGCACGGGCGAGGGTTCGCCGGTCACTTCACCGCGCAGGTTGACGGGCGTGGCGGTCGGGAACGTGCCGGGGAGGGTCACCACCAGTTCACCGGATACGCCGGCTTGTTCCCAGACCCGCAGCACGGTGCCCGCGCCGTCGGGATTTGGGCCGAACGCGGTCACCGTCACGCCTTTTCGGGAAAGCGAAATGCCGCTCTGCGTTGACGGGAGTTTTCCCGGACGCGCGGTGGTGCGCGCGGCAGCGAGCGGAGTACGGGTTTCCATCGCCGGCGAATAGAGCGCGGACTCGGCGTTGTATTTGTCGAACGCCCAGAGCCGCGCCCGCGCGGTCATGCGGCGGCCGTCGCCGATCCAGCCGCGGAAATTCGTCCGCCAATGGTTGTTGTAGAGGTTCAGGAAGACGCGCGGCTGCTTTGGTTCGTAGCGCTTATCGAACTGGTATTCGCCGGGCTCGCCCAGGCTGACG
>CAIKLQ010000753.1 GCA_903828255.1 uncultured Verrucomicrobiota bacterium | reverse complement strand
GAAGTAAACGTCTGTTAGGCTGGTGCAAAAAGGGAACGCAACACCCCCGACCCAACCTACGCTCTTAGGGATCGTGATGCTTGTCAGGCTGCTGCACGACCAGAACGCCCACTCCCCGATACGGGCGACGTTGTTGCCCATCGTGACGCCGGTCAGACCGGCACAAGCATAAAATGCCTCAACTCCGATGTTGGTGACGCTGTCGGAGATCGTCACGTTGGTCAGACTGTAGCACCTTGCAAAGGCGGCGTTTCCGATGCTCTCGACGGTTTGGAGGGATCGTGTAACTTCCTACTTTTCCACCGGGATATTGAAGGAGCTTACTCTGGTTCTTGTTGAACAAGATACCGTCCAAGCTGCTGTAGATGGAATTGCCGGGATCGACTGTGATTCGCCCCAGGCTGATACAAGCAAAGAACGAATACTCTCCGACTTTCTTGACATTGCTACCTATAGTGATGCTGGTCAGCTTCCCGCAGTCAAGAGACGCATCGGCTTCCGATGCTCTCAACGGCTTCAGGAATAGTGTAGTCACCAAGTCTTCCAGCGGGGCATTGAATGAGAGTGCTGGTGCTCTTGTTGAACAGGATACCGTCGACGCTGCTAAACATTAAATTATGGACATCAACGGTGATCGTCTCAAGGCTAAAACAATCAGCGAGGGCTCCGTCCCCGATGTTGGTGACGGTGTTAGGGATCGTTACGCTCGTCGGATATTCAGCGAATTTCGAGGCTGGGTGGAGGCCAAAAGGGAAAGAGCCTTTAGAGTGAGGGTCATGGGAGAGGCTTGATTTCATGCTGGGACGTTGTTGATGAAGCTGAGATCCAACCGCTTGGCGGTCGAGTAGGGATGACCGGTTACACGGTCAGCCTGCCTACTGGCACCAGTCGCCATGGCGGGTGCTGTGCCCGAAGGCCCAGTCGAGCGTAGCCCGATCTGCGCCGGTCTGGCCGCCTCACACGATGGTCACCGCGAAGATCTGTTGGTTGCCGCTCATGTGCCGCGTAGATCGTGATCGCAGTGCCACCAGAAATCCAGAGCGGCCCGCCCCGCCCTCGTCATCGCCGCCCACAACAACAGGCCGCCGACCGGCCAAAGCGTCCCCAGGGGCCAGCAGGTCACCGTAGGCGGGCCTTCCAATGCCGCAACGAGGCGTGACGAGGTACCGGTTCAGTCGCCATTGTCCTCGTTGGATTGGGTTTGCTGGGCTACCTCCGCAGCTTTCGTCAGCCCTTTCTTGTATTCAGAAACCGCCCCACCGGTCACGTTGAACCAAGCCTGGGCCAGGCTGGGCGTCATAAGATCGAGGTAATGCTGCTTGATCACACCGACCGAGTTGCCGGATTCATACGCCACCTGCGGCACGTTCTTCGTGATTGCGACCTTTGCCGAAATGCAGGTGTGCCGCAGGGCATTTTGTTTCCAAGCGACGCCAGCTCTTTTTGCAACTTCCTACTTCATCCGATAGAACTCGTCGTGGCTGCCAGTCCAGAGCTTGCCCTGAACCTTAAACGGCCCCGTCAACCATCCACAAAGCGTGTCGTGAATCTCGACCGACCGCTTGCTGGACTCCTCGGTCACGTCGTCGTCCAATTTGATGATCTTGTCTTTGGGGTCTTGCTCAAGCAGCCGGATGTGTTTCCACACCAGGGCCTCGATCTCACTAGAGCGGATTCCGGCAAATGCCGCCACCGCCAGGATCGGCTCGAATTTTGCGGGAGCCGCTGCGAAAAGCTTCTTGAGTTCCTCGGCGGTAAAGGTCGAGACCTTTTTCGATTTTACCGTTGGCACCACGACATGTTCGGCTTCGTCCCAATCGGCGCGGACGCTTCGGTGGGATTTGCCGAACTTCATCATCGCCTTGATCGCTTCCAACAGGTTCCTTTTCGTGCGGGGGTCAACGCCTTTCTTGCTGTCGATAAAACCTTGAACCTTCTCCCGAGTGATCTTGTCGGACATTACATCTCCGACATGGTTCGTGAACTGTCCGGTGTGCGAACTCTGAGCGTCGATGTACCGCTCGGAGCGTTCCTTCTTTTTCAACGCGGCCAGATAAGCGGCCCGTAAATCAGCCAGCTTGATCGGCGTCAACGCCCGTTTCCGGGCTGCGACTTGTTTACGCACGATGTCAGTCAACAACTCCTCCCCGCCAGCGGTTGCGGCGAGGTCGGTGTAGTGCCGGATGATTGTTTCAAAACTCGACCGTATGCCGGACTGCTGGAGCACGGTCACGGCGGCGTGCCAGTCACGCTTCTCATCGTCAGTCAGATGGATGGTGCTTCGCCCTTGTTTGTGAATATCTTTGAGGATGCTCCGGGGGTCAGCTTTGGCTTTGCCCAGGGTGGTGAAATTCTTGGCCCGGCGCTCCCCGTTGATCCGGTGGAAGACCCGAAAAACCGCCTTGTCCCGGCATTTCAGCGGATAAACTGACCACGAGTGTCCGTGGAGGGTCACTTTGACTGCCTTTTTCTGATGCTTGGGCGCTTTCATACTGCTCCCCAAAGCAAACTTGTACTGTAAATGTACTGCAAGCTCTTTTTGGAGGGGGCGTAAACGCACAAAACCCCTGATTTAACAGGGGTTTTTAGATGGTGCCCACGACAGGACTTGAACCTGTACGGTATTACCCACTAGAACCTGAATCTAGCGCGTCTGCCAATTCCGCCACGTGGGCACCCTGATTACTAAGCACTTACGAATTGAAGTGCTGTTCCGAGTTGACTCTGTGCTACTTCTTGTGCCAGAGCAACGGAATGCAAAACAATGCAATGCACCGCGACGCCGATGGCGCCGCTTCCGGAGTTCCTGTTCGCATTCGTCAACACAGGAAAGCAAGCTACCAGAAGGTCCGCGATGAACGCAAGCGCCCAATTCGTGGACTTTGGGTGCGCCAAGACGCGTCCTTTCAAATCCGTAAGTCAAAGAGTTGGGGTTGCTTGGCGAAGAGGAGCGCGTGCAGGCGTTCGCGCCCGCCGCGGGCCGAGCGGAAGCGCTGCTGGAAACTCTTGGTGTTCACCTTGGTCTTCGGCT
>CAIKLQ010000752.1 GCA_903828255.1 uncultured Verrucomicrobiota bacterium | reverse complement strand
CTTTAGCTCGCCACGAAAAATCCCGCCAACCGGACTTGACCTGCCCTCCGAACCGCGGTCTACTTTCGCCCAGGTGCCGCACTTTTGGACCGCCGCCCGCCGCACTTTTCAACCGCCGTTTACACCCGCCCCGCCCCCCGCAAAAAAAACCGCCCGCCCAAAATAAAATGCGCCCCCGCCCCGGGCTTCCCGGCCCCCCCGCCGAAAGCGCGGCAAACTCAAGTTGACACGGTGTCGCCAAGGTGTATATTAGACACATGAAAGAACGTTACCAAGTAACGCTGAATCCGACTCTGGTCCTCCAGGCCCGGAAACAAATGCTGCAATGGGGGTTTGATTCCTTCTCCGATTACCTCGAACACCTGATCCGCGAAGAGGTCCGCCGGGCCGGCGCGGGATCGCCCCCCAACCCACCCGATTTAAGGGGGGCCGCAGCGGGCGGGCGGCCTGGTGGGGGGAAACCCGCCACCCGCCGGCGTTGAAATGAACTCCGCCACCGCCGGCTCCAGGACCGCCGCAGCGGCCGCGCCCACCCGCGGCCACCGCCCCCAGCAAGGGAAGCCACGCGCCCGTTGGCACGCCCAATTTTGCCCCAGACTCCCAACGCGAAGTCGCTACAGCGTGCCCCAAACCCGCCCCCGGATACCCACCCCACTCCCCACCCCGTGAAAACCTTCAAACTCTTCAAACGCGGGGCCGATGCCCGCTGCCTCGACACCAACGATGCCACTGAGGCGCAGCGCCGCGCCCGCGCGAAGCACGCCACCATCACCCACGCCGTGCGCACCGGGGAAGCCGATCGGCTGGCCGACACCAAACTCCGCCACCGCGCGTTCGTCACGCTAGGAGAGTTATTCCCGATCTACCGCCAGCACACCCGCTGTGCGCCGCGCACCGCCGTCAACAACATCGGCAGCCTCCGGCTCGTGCTCCGCCACGCCCTCGCCCCGCCCGCCCTCTCCGATTCCGAAGTGGGCGGCCAATCCGTCACCATTCTGACCCGCAAACTCGTGCTCGACTTCCAAACCGCCCTGCTCAAGAACGCCGGCCCCGATTACCGCGCCCAAGACCGCGCCGCGACCACCGCCAATAGCCTGCTCCGGCAGGCGCGCAGCTTGTTTGCTGGCTCCGCGCGCAACAACATGATGGAAACCTACCACGCCGCCGGCCTGCGCCTGCCCGCCTCGCTCGAAACCTTCCGCCGCGCGCCGCTCCTCCCGGAGCCCGAACACACCTTCGAGGCCCCGAGCGCAGAACTCATCTCCCGGCTCCGCACCGCCGCCGCCGCCCTGCGCGCCGCCGACCCAAACGGCTACCGAATTTACCTCCTCACCTGCGGCTGCGGCCTGCGCAAGAAAGAAATCGCCTACCTCTGCGGCAGCCAAGACGCGTCCTTTCAAATCCGTAAGTCAAAGAGTTGGGGTTGCTTGGCGAAGAGGAGCGCGTGCAGGCGTTCGCGCCCGCCGCGGGCCGAGCGGAAGCGCTGCTGGAAACTCTTGGTGTTCACCTTGGTCTTCGGCT
>CAIKLQ010000751.1 GCA_903828255.1 uncultured Verrucomicrobiota bacterium | reverse complement strand
CGCCACGGCTGGCTTGATGAATTTGGCGGCGTTGCGGTTCGCGTCAGGTCTCCGCGCGGCCGCGGTCATCGCAGTCGGCTCACCAACTCGACGCCCAGTGCCATCCACCAAGCGGAGCAGTTCCGCCACGGCTTCCTTCAACGTCTCCGCCTGGGCGGTCAGTTCCTCGGCCGCCGCCGCGCTTTCCTCGGCGTTGGCCGCGTTGCTTTGCGTCACCTTGTCCATCTGCGTCACCGCCGTGTTGACCTGGGCAATGCCCTGGCTTTGCTCTTGGGAAGCGGCGGCCACTTCGCCGGCCATCTCATCCACCTGCCGGGCCTTGCCGACAATCTCTTCCAAGCTCTTAGCCACCTTGGCGCTGATATCCGCGCCCACGGCACTCTTTTGCACGGCGTCTTCGATCTTGCTGGCCGTCTCCTTGGCGGCTTGCGCACAGCGTTGCGCCAGGTTCCGAACTTCGTCCGCTACTACCGCGAACCCCGCTCCCGCCTCGCCGGCCCGGGCGGCTTCCACCGCGGCATTTAGCGCCAGGATGTTCGTCTGGAACGCAATCTCGTCAATCGTCTTGATGATCTTGGCAATGTCGCTGCTGGAAACTTTGATCGCGTCCATGGCGGTCACCAAGGCCGTCATATCTTGCACGCCCAGGTCGCCGGCTTTGCGGGCTTCGCTGCCCAAGCCCTTGACCTTGCCGGCGGTTTCCGCATTGCGCTTGGTCATGCTGGACATTTCTTCGAGCGAAGAACTCGTTTCCTCCAAGGCCGCCGCTTGTTCACTCGCGCCTTCCGCCAACGATTGACTGGAGGAAGAAACCTGCCCCGCCGCACTGGCGGTTTGCTCGGCACCGGCGGAAAGGGCTTCGGAAACCAGCCGGATGGGTTTGGTGATGGAGCGGGTAATAAAGATGGCCAAGGTGACGCCGATGATGAGGCCGATGATCAAGGCGATGCCGATGATGGCTTTGGAACTGCCCACGATGGAGGTTACGCTGGCACTGCTCTCGCTGGAGGCTTTCCACGCGTCGTTCTCCGCGGTCTGGGCGGTGCTCAGGACCGTGTCGCCGATGCTGCGCATCTCCGGCAGGATAGTTTGGCGGAGGGTGTTGTCGTTCTGCACCCAGGACTTTGCGGCGGTCAGGTACTCACCCGTGGCCTTCTCCGCCGAATCAATGCGCTGCTGGTCCTCGGCGGTGAGCGAGACCTTGCGCAGATCGGCGTAAAGCTTGTTCAGCTTGGTGATGCCGTCATTGAGGCCAGTCCAGGCTTTCGGATCCTGGGTCTGCATGTAGATGCGCGAATTGAGCCGGGTTTCGAGCGCGGTCTGGGCGATGTCCGCGACGATGAACACGCCGTCGGCCACCTTGTCCGTGCGGCCGGTCTTGACAATGGCATAACCGGCGGCGGCGGCCGCGACAGTTTCGCCTCCGCCATCCATGGTGACGGCGGCGGCCTTGAGCTGTTTGTCGCTTTCCACCCACGACTTGGCGGCTGTCAGGTAGTCTTGCGTGGCCTTCTCCGCCGTATCGACCTTGGCGCCATCCTGAGCATCCCCCAGCTTGCGCAAATCGGCCAAAGTTTTGAGCAGTTGATCAATGCTGTCGGTGACGCCCTTCCAGTTTTCGGCCTTGCTATCCAGCATGTATTTCTTGGAGAAAATGACCGCGGCATTGGCCTGGTCGGCCACGGTGCTGCCCACCATCAACATCTGGTAGGCAACCGCCTTGGCGGTGTCGTTGGTGGCGGCCTTGTAATCCTTCTGCTTGTCGTCAATGAAATCCTGGTAGGCCTTCATCACCGCGGCGTAGTTCTTCTCCATTACGCCCTCGGCCGTGACGGTGGTCTTCTGAATCTCGACCCATTTCTTGGCGGCGTCGAAATAGTCCTGCGTGGCCTTGCGGGCGTCGGTGATTTCCTTTTGTTCGGCGGCGTCGGGTTTGAGCTTTTCCAACTGCTCGTAGCTGGTGAGGAGGGTGGCGATGTTCTTCGCGATGACCTCGAAGTACTTCTGCTCCTTGGAGAGCATGTAGGCCTTTTCGTTCATCCGGGTTTCGAAGGCCAGCGCGTTGATGCGGTTGACAATCGCCAGGGCGTTCTTGGCGTCCGCGTATTCCGTGTTCTTGGCGGCCATGTAGGCGGCGGCTTCCGTGCCGACGAGTTGGCCTTTGGCCGCCAGCTCGGCCGTGGCGGTGGTATTGGCTAGGAACGCCGCGACGCCTTTCTCATAGAGGTCGGCCCATTGCAGGCTGATTTTGCGCACCTCCTTGGATTTGTTTTCCAAGGCGGTGTCCTTGAACTGGGCGGCCACCTTGTCCACCATGTCCAAACTACCCATCAGTTCGCCAACCTTCAGCTTGGCTTTCTGATGGGTGGCCTCCTTTTGGGCCAGAACATAGTTGCGCTCTTCCATGATACACTCGAAGGCGGAGCGCTCCACGCCAGTGCTGTTTTGCACGGCGGGCAGGGTGTGCTGACTCAGCGTGGTCACCTGGGTCGCGACCCGCGTGAACATTACGTAGCCGACCAGCCCCAGAATGAGTGAGACGGCGGTGGTAGCAGTGAAGCCGGCGATGATGCGTTTTCCGATGGTCCATTGGTTCATGGTTCTATTCCTTTGTTTTGGTTGATCTTAGTTGGTTGTTTGACGGTGGATAACGGAGTGAATGGTTTCTGGTGTTAGAGGGTGAGAGCGGGCGTGGCCGCCAGGCGGGCGACCGTGTCGCCGCCGATGACCTTGTCAATATCGAGCAGGGCTTTGACGGCGCCTTTGATCTTGGCCATGCCCAGGATGTATTCGGTGTCCACCTGGGCGCCGAAGTCCGGGGTTTCCTCGATGTCCGTCGTGGCGAGTTGGGCGACTTCCTCGACGGCGTCCACGACCAGGCCCATGGCGGTGGCCTGGCCGACCGGGTTTTTGACCTGGACGACCACGATGCAGTTCTTTTCGGTGCTGGTCGCGGCGGCGAATCCGAAGCGCAGGCACAGGTCCATGACGGGAATGATTTTGCCGCGCAGATTGATGACGCCGCGGATGTAAACGGGCATCTGCGGCACGGTCGTGATATTCGTCAACCGGATGATCTCGCGGACTTTGAGGACCGGGATGGCGTAAGATTCGCCCCCGAGGATGAAGGTGAGGTATTTGCCGGCCAGCATGGTCGTAGTGGGGTCGCCACCAGTCGCCCGTTCGTTTTCCATGGTTGTCGTCATAAGGTTTTAGCCGAAACAAAGAACTTTTCTCACGGACGAAACATCGGCGATGACAACAGCGGGTCAATCAGGAAAATCCTGATAGGCTGGGGCGGAGTGCGCCCGTTTGGCGGTTTGGGTAGTTCAGGCGGGTTGCGTACGCGCGACCTTGCTACTGCCTGCCAAGTTTGCGGGATGGACTCTGTTTCCCACTCCCATTCCTACTCCTTGTTGGATGCCCTGGATGGGGGTAGGAGTAGGAGTAGGAGTGGGAATGGGAGTGGCGTTCATGGGGAGCTTCGACCTCCGACTTTGGACACGCATCGGGACCATGAACCCGCCATCGGCAGGATCACAGAGCGTGGAGTCGGTCAATTGCCGCGCGGCAATTTCACACCGTTATCAAACCGTGCCGGATGGCGTATCGGGTCAGGGCGGCGACGTTGTTGATGCCCAGTTTGGCCAAGATGTGCTGGCGATGGGTTTCCACTGTCTTGGGGCTGATCTCCAGGAGCGAGGCGATGCTCTTCGTGTTCTCGCCGTGCGCAAGGTAGCGCAGGACTTCCCGTTCCCGGCTGGATAAAACTGCGGGCCCAGGCGGTTCGTGGCCGAATTCCCCGTGTTGGGTGGCTTGATGCAGCGCGGCCCGGCTGACTTCGCAGAGGAATTCCTTCTCGCTTAAAACCGTCTGCACGGCTTGCGTCAAACATTCCGCTGATCGGGTCTTGGCCATGAAGCCAGACGCGCCGGCGGCCAA
Source organism: uncultured Verrucomicrobiota bacterium (assembly GCA_903828255.1). Lineage (GTDB taxonomy): Bacteria > Verrucomicrobiota > Verrucomicrobiia > Limisphaerales > JADLHS01 > CAIKLQ01. The sequence continues at coordinate 1,476 of CAIKLQ010000751.1, read as the reverse complement.
GGCCTCCAGAACCGTCCACGGGTCGGCCTCAGCCGCGACCATCAGCAACTTGACCTGGCGATCGGTCGCCCGGATCTGCTTCGCCAAATCCAATCCGCTCACGCCCGGCAGATTCACATCCAACAAAATGAGCTGCGGATGATGAGTTGCGATCTTTGCCAGCGCTTCGGCCGCTGCGACCGCCTCCTCGATGTGCGCCGTCGGCAGCGCCGCCCGCAACGCGACCCGCAAGCCAGCGCGCATGAGCGGATGGTGATCAACGAGCAACACCTGGCAGGTTCGGTCGGCGAAATTCATTGAGCCTCCTTTGCGGCCACCGGGACCGCAGATCGTTGGAGCGTGGCGTTGAGCGCTTGGAGCAATTCCGGGCCGGAGAAAGGTTTGTTCAGAACGGCAGACAGATGGAGGTTCTCGAAGCTCTGGCCGACCGACCGCTCAAGCCGACCGGTGATGCCGAGGATTGCCACGCCCGGCTCGATGGCTCGCAAGGCGGCAATCAGGTTTGGTCCATTGGCGACCGGCATGATCAGATCAATGACCACCGCCCGGATTTTCGCCCGGTGCTGGCGGAAGACGGCCAGCCCTTGATCGCCCGCGGCGGCGGTGAGCACTTCATAGCCATTGCTTTTCAGAGCGAAGCAAAGGCTCTCGCGCACGGCGGCTTGTTCGTCCACCACGAGGATCAATTCGCCTTGGCCGCCGCGGGGGGGGGGGGGGCCGCCACATCAGCCGGTTTCCCGACCTCGGCCTGCGGCGTGGCCGGGAAATAGAGTCCAAAGGTCGTGCCTTGCCCCTGCCGACTGTCCACCCGCATGAAGCCTTCGTGGCCGCGCACGATGTTGAGCGTGCTGGCCAAACCCAGCCCGGTGCCTTTGCCGAGTTCTTTGGTGGTAAAGAACGGGTCGAAAATGCTGTCCAAGTGCTCCGGCGCGATGCCCATGCCGGGGTCGGCAACGCTGACTCACACGAAGGGACCGGGCTGGGCGTCATCGCGGCAAACGCGTCGTCCACGATGACGTTTCTGGCTTCCAGCGTCAGTGTGCCCCCGGCGGGCGTGGCGTCGCGGGCATTGATGCAAAGGTTCATAAGGGTCTGAACAGAAGAATCTAGGTCAGACCAATGCGCTCGTCAACCTGTGGAAGCGCAGTTCATTCAGAACACTTATTCCAAGTGCCGCTCTTACCACGAACTTATGAAACCGGACGTGCGAATTTCTATCAAGGAGTTTCTCCCCGCCGGCGCCCGCGCTGCGGGGGCGGTTTGCTTTTCCGCTGGCGGATTTCCGATTGACGCCCCGCGGCCCCGGAATAAGCTCTCCCGCATGGCAGCCGACGAACCAAGACGCGTCCTTTCAAATCCGTAAGTCAAAGAGTTGGGGTTGCTTGGCGAAGAGGAGCGCGTGCAGGCGTTCGCGCCCGCCGCGGGCCGAGCGGAAGCGCTGCTGGAAACTCTTGGTGTTCACCTTGGTCTTCGGCT
>CAIKLQ010000750.1 GCA_903828255.1 uncultured Verrucomicrobiota bacterium | reverse complement strand
CCGCGCCAGATTCCCGAGCAGCCCCCATACCCGCACGTGCAGGTTAGGATATCGTGTTCATCGTTTTCTTCGGCGGATTGCACCAGGTCGCTGATCGAAATTGGATATCCTTCCAATTGCCGGCCTAGCGTATCCACGCTCAACGCCAGCGTGACCGACCCCGGATATGGAGTTTCGTGGTCTTCATCAGAACCCTCTCCAAAGATTTCCCTCAACAGTTTTTCATCGGCGGACTCGCCAAATTTGCGCTTCGGCCATGGCCCCGGCGGCTCATGCTTGACCCGCACCTCCAGCTTCGACAAACGGCCTCCGACCAGCTTGAGATACTGTCGGGCCGTTCTCCCGCGCAGCAATACCCGACGCCACGGTTCACCTCGCTTGAATTCCCGCTCCAGTTCCTCGTGCCCAAAGTATGAGATACCCGTGCCTGGATTGGTGTTTCGCAGATGCACCCGAACCACATGCGGTTCGGCATTCATCTGGCGCGCTTGGTCAATCAGGATGCCAGGCATCGGGCCGGGGCCGACCTCCTGCTCATCCTCCAAAGTCACCCGGACATACACCAGATAGCGCCGCTCGCCCGCCAGACCCAGAAGGAATGAATTGGGCGCTCCCGTGTCCACCGTATATGCCTTGACTCTCGCCCGTTGGAATGCCCACAGACTATGTTGACAGGCTGCGTCGCGGGTTTCCGGGTCAATATGTGAGTTCGGATCGTAAAAGCTATCGCTCATTTTGATACTCTGATTTGTCGCTGACCTGGAGTTGCTCGAACACGCTACTCGGCCACACCGACCTGCAGTGCATTGTGGCATTGGCGTCAAGTCGCCGCCGGTACTCCCGCTGGTTTCAAAGGCCGAAGGCAGAAAGCGGAAAGCGGATGGGGAAGTCTGGAGCCCAAAGTATAAAGTCTAAAGTCAGTGGCCGGAGGTCAGCAGTCGGAGGAGCGCGGAATTCATTCCGCTTCGTCGCCCGCCCACGTTTGAGGCGGAGCATGTTCTCACGCTGCCAAACATTCGGACATTGAAGCGGAATAAATTCCGCGCTCCCGTCGCCGGGGATTCAGCAACGTTCCCGGCAAAGCGCGGCTTGCGGGCATCCCTGTTCACGGGTAAATTTTCACCCGTGAAACTGCTGTTCAACAATCTCCCGGCCAGCCTCGCGCCGCAGCGCGAAACCCTGGCGCGTTGTCTGGAGGCGATGAATCGCGTGATGCCGTTGCGGGCGGTGTATCTCTTCGGCTCGCACGCGCGCGGCGACGCGCGGCCCGACAGCGACGTGGACTTGTGCGTCGTGGCGGACGGCGCGGCCAAGCAGTTGGAGGCGGCGCAATCTTTTCGGCGTGGGATGCGTCCCATTCCAGCCAAGCCCTCGTTCACTTTGGTTCCGATCACGCCCGACCGGCTCGGGGAGAAGAAGACCGTGGGGGATCATTTTTTCCGAACGGTTTTACAGGAAGGAGTGCTGCTTGCCGCGCAAGACTGATTCGCACAATCCCGCCGACTGGATTCAGATCGCGGCGTCCGACATGGACCTGGTGCGAATGGCGGCGGAGAACGAAATCAGTCATGCCGCCGCGCGCAGCAAGCTGGCGGAGATTTTGGAGAAGATTCTGAAGGCAGAATTGATCCGGATCGGTTGGGGACTGGAGAAGACGCACGACTTGGACCGGTTATTGCAAAACCTGGTCGAGCGAAACTCCGATCTGGTTCCGGCCGCAACCCCAATTTGCGACGCGCTCGTGGACGTTTATTTCACGGATCGCTATCCGGGTTTCGATCTCGATGATCCCGACTGGCCGAAGTTGCGGGCGCAAGTCGAGGGGGTGACGGCGCTGCTCGAAACGGTCAAGTCCCGCCTGCCCGCGTCGGGATGAGCCAATGCTTGCCGTCAGGCCCCGACCGCGCTCCGCATTCAAGCCGCCGCCGGTGCTCTCGCTGGTTTCAAAGGCCGAAGGCGGAGAACGGAAGTCAGAGGGCAGAAGTCAGAGGACGGATGTCGGAGGTCGGAGGAGCGCGGAATTTATTCCGCTTCGTCGCCCGACCGCGCTTGGGGCCGGAGCATGTTCTCACGTTGCCAAACATTCGGACGTTGAAGCGGAACAAATTCCGTGCTCCGGGGCGGCGGCAAGCTGAGTTGCCTTTCGCAGTGGGCCATTTATACTATTCCCATGCAAAACGGACATGGCAGCGCGGTTCTGGATGAAATGCTCGAACCGGTGAGTCGTTGTTTCGGGTTGGAAACGGCCCGCGCGCTGGCGGGTCTGTGCGTCACTGAGCGGACCCAAGCGCGCGTGGACGAACTGGCGGAGAAGTGCAACGAAGGCCAGCTTACGCCGGAGGAACACGCCGAATATGAGGCGTACGTGCAAGCCAGCACGTTGATCGGAATTCTTCAAGCCAAAGCCCGGCGCGTGCTCGCCCGAGCGAAGTCCGGCTGATGGACGCACGGCTGCGCCAGTTAGTCCGGCAGCGCGCGGGAGATCGCTGCGAGTACTGCGACCTGAGGCAGGACCAGGAGCCGTTGGCGTTTCACGTCGAGCACATTTTGTCGCGCCAACATGGAGGGCAGGACACGGCGGAGAACCTCGCCCTTGCGTGTCATCACTGCAATCTGCACAAAGGCACGAATCTTTCCGGCCTCGATCCGCAGACCGGTGAGTTGACGCGACTGTTTCATCCGCGGCTGGACGATTGGAACGAATACTTCACGCGGCGAGGCGGAGAGATTATCGGCTTGTCTGCCATCGGCAGAACGACGGTGAGATTGTTGAAGATGAATGAGGACGGGCGGTTGCAGTTGCGCGGAGGGGCGTGAGTTTGCCAGGGCAGATTGTGGCCAATCTCACGCGGCTATGCCCCAACCGCGCTCCGCCTTCAAGCCGCCGCCGGTGCTCCCGCTGGTTTCAAAGGCTGAAGGCAGCAGCCAGAGGGCAGAAGTCAGAGGGCGGAGGGCGGATGTCTGAGATCTCTCAGAAATCGAAGCCGGAAGAGATGTCAGGGGAATGTGGGTCAGGGGAATGGAGACAGGGTTGTGAGTTTTATTCCTCTGACCCCCATTCCCCTGCCACCGTTCGCTTGCGGTTTCGCGCCTTTGCGCCCTTGCGTTAAATCGGATCGCTCCGGCCAACTTCTGTTCGTTTGCGCCTTGTGACCTTCCTGCCCTTCACTCCAATCGCCGGGCCCAATAACCGGGCCGGCGGCTCAAATGCGCCACCGCCACGATCCAGATGCGGTCCGGCTGCAATTCATAGACGATGCGAAACGGGAAGCGCTGCGTGCGAAAGCTCAACGTGTCCAGAATTCCGCGCCGTCCCAGTTCCGGCTGTTTCTGAATCAACTTCTACACGGCTTCCACCGCCAAGAGAAAGCGGTCGCCGAAGTCCGGCCGCCGCCGTTCGTAGAAGCGGGCCGACTTAATGAGTTCGGCGGCGGCCAGCCGGTGATAGACGACGCGCTTCATGAAGTGCTTTCCGGGCTGCCTGCATCACATCCTCGGCCGGGATTCCCTCCGCCCGGCCTTCGCGGATTTCCAGCACCCGCGATGCAATCTCGGTGTTCCAAGCGGCCTCGATTTCGGGGGTGGCAAAATCTTCGACGCTGGCCATGAGTTTTTCCGCCAGGCTGATTCGTCGCGCCGCCGGCCAAGTCAGCACGTTTTCTTCGATAATGTCGGGTGCGATTGTCATGCGGCGAGTGTCCCGCACGAAGTTGGTTTTGGCAAGGAGTGGAATTGCGCTTGGAATGGCGCTGATGTTCCTGCTGGTTTCAAAGGCTGAAGTCAGACGGCAGAGGGCGGAAGGTCGAAGTTTGAAAGCTGTCAGAAATCGAAGCTGGAAGAGATGGCTGGGGAATGTGGGTCAGGGGAATGGAGACAGGGCTGTGAGTTTTATTCCTCTGACCTCCATTCCCCTGCCACCGTCCGCTATCACCGGCCGCGCGTCCACATTCTTGCCGCTGCTTTTCAGCGGAGTGCGGGCGGTCCCTCGCCCGCAGCGGCTCCGCCCGCAGGTAGGGGTCCAGGTTTTCCAACGCTGTTCCAACCATTCCCCCGCTGCGACCGGAGGATCGGGCGCGCTCCGGGGCGGGGAGAGGCTAGGCCGCGTGGTCCTGCGAACCGGGAGCCGTTTCGCGCGGACGCGGGCGACCGCGCGCCTTGGCTACGCCCAATACGCCGGGTTGATTTCGGGAAACAAGTTGTCCCGCTGCTCCACTTCGCGCAGCGCCTTTTCGTCCACGCGCTTCTTCTTCAACTGCTGGTAGAGCGTGTCGAAGCGCAGCAGGTGATCCTTCACGCGACGGCGCGCGTATTCGGGGCTCGTGCCGGTGCGCAGGATGAACGGCCAGTCGCTCGATTGCGCCAGCAGCAACTCGCGTCCCGCCTGCCGGAGCGCGCGGGCCAGGAGCGCGGGCGGGGTGGGGAACAAGCGCGCCAGTTCCGTCATCCGCTCCTGCGCGATTTGCAGGTGCGGATAAATCCATTCGTTCTGTTCGTTGAGCCAGACGCGGTAGTAGCCTTCCTCGCCCCAACTCGAAGCCGCGGGCTGCGCGATTTGATTCGTCGGGTGTTTGCCGAGGTAATCCTCGGGCGTGATGAGCGTGAATTGTTTCTGGTCGAAATACGCTTTGCGCACGAAGAAATCGAGGAACTCCGGTCCTTCATACCACCAGTGGCCGAACAATTCCGCGTCGTAGGGCGCGAGCACGAGGGGCGGACGATCCATGAGGGCGGTGAGTTTTTCCATTTGCGCCAGCCGCGCATTGAGGAAATGTCCGGCGTGCTCCGCCGCTTTCTGTAATGCCGCCGCCCGGTCATACGCCTGCTTTTCCGCCGTGCCGCCGGTGATGCGAAAATACTTCAGGCCGGTGAACCCGCGATGGTCGGGCGAGGGCAGATACGGCTTCACGTAATCGAAGTCGAGGTCGAAGCCGATGTCGCGGTAGAAATCGCGGTAGCACGGGTTGCCCGGATAACCCTCGTGCTTGCTCCAGACTTGGCGCGACGATTCGTGGTCGCGTCCGAACGCGGCGATGCCATTGGGCGTGAACACCGGCGCGAACACGCCGTAGCGCGGACGCGGTTGCGCGTGCAACAGCCCATGCGTGTCCGTGATAAACCAGCGGAGGTTGGCCTCTTGCAAGACGGTTTCCACGCCGTCGAAGTAAGCGCACTCTGGCAACCAGATGCCGCGCGGATCGCAGCCGAAACAACTCTGGTAGTGATCGCGGGCGGTGAGGATTTGCGCCCGGATCGCCGGCGGATGATTCGCCATCAGCGGCAGCAGCGCGTGCGTGGCGGTGGTGGTGATGATTTCCAGCCGGCCGAGGTCCTGGAATTTGCGGAACGCGGTGACGAGATTGCCGCCGTAGGATTGATACGCGTCCCGCAAGGTCGTGAACCGGTGATGATACATCCAGGCCAGTTCGTGAAACGCGCGATCCCAGTGGGTGCGGTGGATTTCCTTCTCCGCCAGGTCAATCAGCCCGTTGAGATGCCGCGTGTAGCGTTCCTGCAACAGCGGATCGAGGAGCATCGCGCACAGCGTGGGCGAAAGCGTGAGCGTGAGCCGCGTCGCCATGCCGTCGCGTCGCCAGCCCTCCATGATTCCCAGCAGCGGCAGGTAGGTTTCCGTGATCGCCTCGAAGAGCCAGGTTTCTTCGAGAAATTTCTCGTGCTCCGGATGCCGCACGAACGGCAGGTGGGCGTGGAGGACGAGGGAGAGATAGCCGGGCATGGGATTTACGATTTGCGATTTACGATTTACGAAACCATCGTCACGCCCGGCGTCACTGACAACTCCGGGCGGGCAAGCCGAACCGCGCCTTCACCGATGGGCGGAGCAGAACGATGATGGTGAACACGCCGAGCACGGCCCCGAAGGGTTGAAACAGGCACGCCACGCAGGCCATGACGAAACAAAACGTGTGGTGCTTTCGCCGCGCCAGACATCGGCCCGCCCACGCCAACAAAACAGCAAACGTCCAGCCGACCAGAATGAACACCGAAGCGAATAGGACAAAGATGAGGCCGAGGAACGCTGGCGGTTGATCTTTTCCGGGACCGAAAATCTGCGGGGTCAGCAGCATGACCAACCCCAGAACCAAGTGAATGATCGGGATACACGCCACCAGCGCCGCGAAGCCGGCGCACACGAAATGAAAAATCGCGAGCAACCGGAGATGCTCTTCGTCCCGGCTGATCAGGTGCGGATCAGACATCGTCTGGCGTGGGTGGTTTGAGCGTGGGGTCTTGCGGCGACGCGCCCACGTCCCCCCAAAGTTCGGTTGTGCGGGTGAACCGCAACTCCGCCGCTCGCCCGTCCGTTTCGGCGGCGGAAACCGCCACCACGGGCAGGTCGTAGCTGCCATCGGGCAACGCGAAGCGATAGCTGAACGAACCATCCGGACGCAGTCTGATTTGCCGGCCACCGATGGTCACGGTGGCGTCGCGTTCGGTCGCGCCGTAGATGATGAGCTCGGCGTTGACGTTAAGCCAAAAACCTTTCGCGCGCGCTGGTGGTTCGTCGCCGAACGGGCTGGAAGCGGCGGAGTCCCCGGGGACCGCGTCCGCCGGGGCCGGTGGCCCGCTCAACTGCGCCGCTGCTTGCGAAGAAATTTCCTCGGGAAGCTCGCCGCGGAGTAATTCCGTGATTTCCAGCGAGCCGGCCCCCGCGCCGCGCGATTGCTCCAGGCTGGCTGCTCGCGCCAGCGTCCAGGCGGCGGTCGGCGCTGAAACCATCGGCGGCAGTTTCGGGTGGCCTTCGCGGCGCAGGACTTCCACCGCCCGGGCGAGCGGTTGCTGGGTTTGCGGCGGCGTCTTCACGAGGGCGAGCAATGGCTCGAACGGCAGGTCTGCGGGGATCGTGGCGAACTCCAGGTCGGTTTCATCGGAAATGGTTTCTGGCGGCGTGAGCGTCGCTCCCGAACGCGCGATGCTCGTCCACTTCCGGCGCTTGTTGTACCAACCGACTTCCGCTGTGTAGGGCGTCGCCGTGCGCTCAACGTGCGCGAACCAGTGGCGGGATTCAGGATGCACATGCACCTCCAGCACCAACCCGGCGTCGGGCGGCGCGAAATGGATCCGCAAAATCAAATGCCCGTCCGCTGACTGTTGGTTGTAGCGCGCCTGCTGTTCGCGGGTGAAATCCCAGTGGGCGTAAAGCCAGTGCGGATCGCGCGCGGTGAGGAAGAGTCGTTTCGTGCCATACGCCTCCGGTAACTCGGCGCTTTGGCTCCCCAAAGCCTGCGCGAGCTCTTGCCGGGCCGAAGCGGCTTCCCCGATTCGCGGCCCCAAGACGGCTTCGGCCATGTGGGCGGGCGGAGTCGGACCGAGCGCGTATTTCCCCCCGGGACCGCCCCCTGGCGACGGCGCGGGCGAGTCGCCCTGGAGGAGCAGCGGCGGGAACTTCAGCGACGCGGCCCGCCGGACGGCCTTCCGCTTGGCTACCTGGCGTTTCGCCCACTTGCGCGTGGCGGCGGGCTTGGTGGCGATTTTCTTGTTTGCCCCCGGACGGCGGGTCGGCTTGGCGGGCGAAGTTCGACCGGTGGAAGTTCGTCTGGCCTTGAGGGCCGTTTTTTTTGCTTTCATAGACACGCCTTCCGTGGGGAATTGCACGCTTTCTTTCCGCAGGCGAGACTACGGGGCGCGCCCCCCGGGAGCAATCCGATTTTGGCGGCGAAACTAATCCGTCACGAGAGACCTCGGGATTCCTTCGGGTTGCGCTCGGTTCGATTGGGGGGTGACTAAGAGGGGATGAGGCCAGGAGTGTGGCCGTTCCCGGCTGCGTCGGTATTCGCGGGCGTACTCCGCCAGTGCCGCAACCCCGACTGTGCCCCCACCCGCGGCTAACACCCCCGCTCGCTTTTGCTGACCGCAAAAGACCGCTTGCTACCCGAGCGCCAGATTTGTTATAGGAAGGCTTAATAAAGGCATGAATCCATCGTTCGGCACGCCCAACTCCAGGGAGCATGATTCCCGCCCCGTAATCTTTTTGGTGGACGACGAGACGATGTTGCTGGAATTAAACGCCGTCATCCTTGAACCGCTGGGGTATCAGGTGCAGGTTTTTTGCGATCCGGTTGAGGCCGAGCGCGCCTATTTGATCTCCGAACCTCGCCCCGCGCTCCTGGTCACCGACTACGCGATGCCTGGCATGAACGGCATGGACCTGATTTTGGTCTGCCGCCGCGCGAATCCCGGCCAGAAAATCATTCTGCTCAGCGGCACGGTGGACCAAACCATTTTTCGGGACGCCCCGGAAAAGCCCGACCGCTTCCTCGCGAAACCCTACCAATACCAGCAATTCGTGGAAGCGATTCGTGAGTTGGTGGAGGCCTGATTGTTCTGGCCACTGCGGCGGCGGTCATGCCAAACTGATCCCAGCATGAAAAAAATCGTTGTTGGCATCTTGCTGGGTCTGGTGATTCTCCTGATTGTGGTGGTCCTCGCCGCGGGATTCTTCCTCGATTCCGCCGTCAAGAAAGGCGTGGAAACCGTCGGGCCGATGCTTACCAAAGTGGACATCAAGCTCGACAGCGTGAGCCTTTCCATGCTTTCCGGTTCGGGCAAAATCAAAGGGCTCGTCGTGGGCAACCCGGAAGGATTCAAGACCCCCAACGCCATGAAGGTCGGCACCGCCAGCGTCACGATCGCACCCGGGTCGGTGTTCTCGGACAAGATCGTCGTCAAGTCCATCCGCATCGAAGCGCCGGAAATTACCTACGAAGGCGAATTGCTGGGCGGGGACAACCTGCACAAGATTCTGGAAAACGTGACGGCGGCGGCCGGCGGCGGGGGCACGGCCACTAAGACGCAGCCCACGGCGGACGGCAAGCCGGCAAAAAAACTTCAAGTGGATGATTTCCTCATCACCGGCGCCAAAGTGAACGTGAGCCTCAAAGGCACGGGCGGTTTTGCCGCGCCGATCACGCTGCCGGACATCCATTTCACCAACCTCGGGCAAGGGCCAGATGGCATCACGGCGGCGGAATTGACCAAGAGAGTTTTAGGCGAGCTGTCAACCGACGTGGCGAAAGCCGCCGGGAAAGTGCTCAGCGACGTCGGCAAAGGCGCGGTGGACGCCGCCGGGAAAGCGGTCGGCGATTCCGTCGGCAAAGCCACCAAGGGCGTCACCGACTTGTTCAAGAAGAAGTAGGGATGGCCCGGGACGCGGGCGGGTGTTCGTCACGGTCATGATCGAATAATTTTGACCCCATTATTCCGACCCGATTCCGGCCTCAATCTCGCACCACCGCTTACTCCACCGACTTCCCGAAGCGGTTGACAGAATGATTGAGGGCAGAACGATTTCGGCTCAGAAACTTGGAAAATCATTCGGCCATCTGAGCCGCTTTCAAAACCGTGGCCCCGGACGTGAGGCCGCGCTCAAATTCCGCAGATTTGCGCCGACTAACGGCGGCGCTAGGGAGTTTTGAAACGGCATCCTCCGGCCCGGATTATCGTTTCGTCGCGCTGCTTTTCCCACCCGTCATCGGCACGAAGCGCACCGGCAGCACCGCGCGTTGCTCCGCTTTGCCCCCTTGCTTGCGCAGCACGTAGAGCTTTTGGTCGCCGACCGGACCGACTGGAATTATCATGCGTCCGCCATCCTTGAGCTGGTCCACCAACGGTTGCGGCACCTGTTCCGGGGCGCAAGTGACAATGACCGCATCAAACGGGGCCGCTTCTGGCCAGCCTTTGTAGCCGTCGCCCGCCCGGACCCTGACGTTCGTGTAACCGAGCCGTTTTAAGTCGGCCGCGGCCCGATGCGCCAGCGGTTCGACGATTTCAATCGTGAAAACTTCGCCGACTAATTCCGCCAGAACCGCGGCCTGATAACCTGAGCCGGTGCCAATCTCGAGCACTTTATCGGTTCGCTTCGGTTCGAGCTTCTCGGTCATAAACGCGACGATGAAGGGTTGCGAAATCGTCTGCTCGTAACCGATGGGCAGCGGATGATCCTCGTAGGCTTGCGCCCGCAGAGCTGGCGGCACGAATTCATGCCGCGGCACCTTGTACATTGCCGCAAGCACTTGGACGTTGGTGATCCCCCGATCGGGTGCGGTAAGTTGTTGTCTGACCATACGCTGGCAGGCGGCGGTAAAATTGGCCTCCGCCACACGGAACTCGGGAGCAAAGTAACACGCCGACACCAGGAGCGAACTCCAGAGCACCGCAACCGTGCCAGGCGAAACCTTGCCCATGCCCACAGCATACGCGCAAGTGAGTTGGCTGCCAATTCTGAATCGGCGGCGCGACGCCGGCTCGCAACCTTTGCCGCTTCAAAAAGAAAGCCCCCCTTCGCCGCAGACGAAGGGGGGTGCGGAGGAACAAACCGGTTTAGAATTTATAGGTGATGCTGGCCAGCAACACGTTGGCGTTCTCGGCGTCGGGGGCACCTGTTGTTCCGCCAAACGCATCGCCACTGCCGCTGTGGTCCCAACGATATTCGAGACGGCTGAGGACATTCTTCCACAGGTCATACTGAACCGTTGCGGTGATTTCCCACAGTTTCGCGCCAGTGCCGTGACTGACATCATTCGCAAAATACTCGCCGCGTCCGTGGAAGCTCAGTTTTTCCGTCGCTTGGTAGGAGGCATAGCCGCCGATCACCCATTGGTTATTGGCATCGCCTGCCCGCTGGTTGTGAAAATCCTCATAGTCAAAGCACGCGCCGACTTTCAATCCGGTGACGGGCGTGCTGAGGGTGGAGCCAATATACCAACTGCTCTGGTTATCATCCAAGGCGGGGTTGAACCCGTTGACGACGCCGGCATTAAGAGTTGACCCTTTGGCCCAGCCCCAACTGTCCGGTGCGGTGAGCGCAATCGCGCCCATGTAGGTCTTATACGATTCGGCCTTGGGAGGATTGGACCGCCCGTTGATGGTCGGCCCAAACGTGTCAGCCACGCACGCTGTGAGCGAGAGGGCATCATTCACTTTGTAACCGGCCTGAATCCCCGTGTGCGTTGTCGGTTCAATCGTGAACCCATAGGAGCGCGTGAAGTTGGGATTGTTAGGCGAACCGAGCACTTCGTAACCAATGCAGGTGTCGAACACGCCAATCTTCCAGTCAATCCCATTGCCCACCGGCGTGCGCAACGCCACGTAGGCTTGGCGAATGGCGAAGTCGCTCGCGCCCCCGCCGGCCAGAGACGATTGGGTTGCCAGAGTATTGGCGTCCGGTCCCAGCCACAAATCCACTTGGTAGCCGGCGGACCACTCGCCTTCCTCCAGTGGTTTGGAGATGCTCAACTGGACGACGTTCAGGTTGAAACCGTCGGCCTTGCTGGTGCCGCCAAAGGCATAGGGCGGCAGGTTGGCGTTGCCCGTGCCGAAATTCCATTGGGCGGAAGTATCCACGTAACCGCTGATGGTCGTGCTGGCCAGCGCAGCGGAAAGGGCGGTTGATTGTTCTTCGGCCTGAACGACGGTGGCGAAACTGATGACGCCAGCGGACAGGAGCGCGGAGGTTCTGCGATTCATTTGCATTGTTTTCTAGTTTGTTCGTTATTGATTTCGGTTCGGTTGCCGCCAGATTGCCGGAATTGTCGGCATTGGCGAACACAAAGTAGCCAAGGCAATCCCTGTGCCATGTGCCGGGAGCTTGGAAAGATGGGGTTTTGCTGAATTTTCCCAACCCAAACGCGCTTTAAGCGGTAGTCAGGTGGCGGACTATTGCGCGGCATGGCAAAAAGGAGACAGCGGAGCGTAACTCGGAGGCTGGTTGAGTAGGCGAGCCCGAGTGGATGGCGAACTGGACGCGGTCAGATTGATCTGCACACACCGGCCCGGCTCACTTTTCCAAAGGCAAACCGTGATTTTTGGGCGGCCAAAGCACATTCCTGTTTACAGCCGGAATGCAGTTGCTAGAATTACCTCCGACCGAGTCAAACGAGTCAAACACATGAAGAAAATCGAGGCCATCATCAAACCCTTCAAGCTGGAGGACGTAAAAGAAGCGCTGGCCAGCCTCGGCGTGGAGGGCATGACGGTTACGGAGGTCAAAGGCTTCGGCCGCCAGAAGGGCCACACGGAGATTTATCGCGGGAGCGAATACACCGTGGATTTTCTCCCAAAGATCAAGATCGAGGTGGTGCTAAGTGACGCGCAAGCTAACGGAGCGGTAGAGGCCATCATCAAAGCCGCGAAGACCGGCAAGATCGGCGACGGCAAGGTTTTTGTCAGCGCGATCGAAGATGCCATTCGCATCCGGACTGAAGAGCGGGGAGAGCAGGCGGTGTAAGCGCGGCGCGCGACGATTTGGGTCCGCCCGGCGGTCCTGAAACTGGAACGAAGTGCTTGATTTTATTGCCTCAAAAGGCTGTGTGAATAACTCGTGAATAAGAGTTAATATGTTGTCCTAGAATTGTTCCCGGACATTTCATAAAAAACTCCCCGGCGAGAGAGGTTGCTCCCGCTGATTTGCCCGCAGAAGCAAAAGGTTTCGGCGGGCTGTTTTATCGTGGCAGATAAAGCATTGATTTTCATAAACTTAAACAAATGTTTGCCGTCCGGGTGGCGGTGAATAATTCGCGGGGTTCAGAATTCTTGCCGGCCCGACCCGACCGAGAATTGGAAAACAGGGCCAAAAAGCGGCCCGGGGAGTGGATTTTGAACCAAGTGAATAAAACGACCTAAAAACGGGTAAATTGGGGAAACGAGTATGCAGACTTCCGCTGAACAAATTTGGAATGCCGCCCAGGAAAATCTTCGCTCCATGTTGAGCGCGGACACCTTCAATCTCTGGTTCGCTCCGTTGCGAGCTGCCACGATGGACGCCAACGGCATCGTGCTCGAAGTGAGCAACGATTTTTGCGAAGTCTGGCTCAAGGACAACTACATGGGGCTGTTGCAGGACGTGGTGACCCTCGCGGCAGGCCACCCACTCAAGGTTCGTTTCCAGACCAGCAATTCCAGCCCGCCGCCGGCCAACGCCCCCAAGCCAGCGGCGCTGGCCACCTCGGCCAAGATCAAACCCGTGGAAGCCGCGCCCGAGCGGGCGGGCAGCAGCCACGAGTGGAGTTTCAACCCCAAGAACACTTTCGATTCCTTCGTCGTCGGCCCGAATAACAACTTCGCTTACGGGGCAGCCAAGGCCGTGGCGGAAGCGCCGGGCAAATCCTACAACCCGCTCTTCCTTTACGGCGGCGTGGGATTGGGCAAGACGCACCTCCTGCACGCCATCGGCCAGCACGTGGTCGCCCACCGCAAGAGCGCGCGGGTGGCTTATGTATCGTCGGAAAAATTCACGAACGAATTCATTGACGGTATCCAGAACAACAAGCTCACTGCATTCCGAAAGAAATACCGCCAGACGGATGTGTTGCTGATTGATGACATCCAGTTCCTGGCTGGCAAGGAACGGATACAAGAAGAGTTCTTCCACACCTTCAACGCGCTGCACGAAGCCCACAAGCAAATCGTGCTGACCTGCGACCGGCCCGCCAGCGAAATTCAAAACCTCGAGCACCGGATGGTTTCCCGTTTCGAGTGGGGACTGGTCACCGATTTGCAACCGCCGGACGTGGAAATGCGCCTCGCGATTCTCAACAAGAAGGCGCAAGCCATGGGCGTAAGCCTGGCGCCCGAGGTCATGGATTTCCTGGCCAACCGCATCCGCACGAACATCCGCCGGCTGGAAGGCGCACTCATCCGAGTCGCCTCTTATGCGTCGCTGACCGGCAAGAAACTGTCGGTCGAAGTGGTGGAAAATCTCCTGCGGGAAATTCTTAACGAAGAAGGCCGCTATGCGATCAGCATCGAAGTCATCCAAAAGCGCGTCGCTGAGCAGTTCGATATTCGGCTCGCGGACATGACCAGCAAACGCCGCCCGGAAAACATCGCCTTTCCGCGTCAGATCGCGATGTTCCTCGCCCGCCAAATGACCGAGGGCTCCTTGAGTTCGATCGGCGAAGCCTTTGGCGGCCGGGACCACGGCACCGTCCTGCACGCCTGCCGTCTCGTTAAAGACCGCATGGAAGTGGACGCCAGCGTTCGCCAGAAAGTTCACTCCCTCGAAAAACAGTTGATGCGGTAGCAGTTTTTGCCGCGCTCTTTCGCTCAAAGCTCCCGACGCACACTCGCGCCGGGAGTTTTGACTTTAGACTTTTGACTCCAGACTTTAGACTTTTCGCGTGCCAGTCATCGAAGTCAACGACCTCACCAAAACCTTTCGCACCTACAAGAAGCAGCCGGGCTTCGCCGGGGCGCTCAAGGGACTGCTGCGGCGCGAATACGAACAAGTCGCCGCCGTCAGCAACGTCAATTTCACCATCGAGCCGGGCGAACTGGTCGGTTTCCTTGGCCCAAACGGCGCGGGCAAGACCACTACTTTGAAGATGCTCGCCGGCCTGCTCTACCCGACCCGCGGCAGCGCCCGCGTGCTGGGCTACACGCCTTGGGAACGACATGACGGCTACCGCCGCCAGTTCGCGCTGGTGCTCGGGCAGAAAAACCAACTGTGGTGGGACTTGCCGGCGCGCGAATCGCTCGAACTCAACGCGAAAATCTACGGCATTCCTGCCGATCGCTTCGCCCGCACGGTCGCCGAGATGAGCGAGTTGCTGGCCGTGCGCGACAAACTAAACATCAGCGTCCGCGAACTTTCCCTGGGCGAGCGCATGAAAATGGAGTTGATCGCGTCCCTCCTCCATCAACCGAAAGTGCTGTTTCTCGACGAGCCTACCATCGGCCTGGACGTCGTTTCCCAAAAAGTCGTGCGCGAGTTTCTCAAGCACCACAACGCCACGCAGCAGACCACCATCTTGCTCACCAGCCATTACATGGCCGACATCCAAGCCCTCTGCGAACGCGTCATCATCATTGACCACGGCAAAATCTCCTTTGACGGCAAACTCAGCGAAGTCGTGGATCGCTTTGCCGACTTCAAACTCATCACCATCCAATGCGACGGCGCGGACGGCTGCTCCGATGAGAGTCTGAAAAAATATGGCGACCTCGTGGAACGCATCCCCGGCAGCATCAAACTCAAGGTCAAGCGCGACCGCGTTATCCCCGTGTGCAAAGCCCTGCTCGACGAACTGCCCGTGCGGGACATTGACATCGAGGAAGTGCCGATTGAAGACGTGATTCGCCAGATTTTTGCGCGTTGACGCTTCCCCAGACCTCATTCTCACCAGGCGGATTCACCCTTCTCGGGGTGCTCCACCCAAACTCCAAAGCGGGGATCTTTGATTTCTCGCCGGTGCGCTGACTCCACTGGCAGAGCGCGTCGGCGGTAGTGGGGGGTGAGGATTTTCCAAACGGGTGCCGGTGCAGCTACCGGCGGCAGGGCACAGACCAGCGCTCCGCAAGAACATCCCACCCATCGCATTTTCTCCCACGCCCAATCGTCAAGGCACGCGCAGGCGATACCAGCGATTGGAAAAGCTCGCCGCCGTTTCGTCCGTGAAGGACGCGCTGCCGCTGGTCACCGGCACGGTCTGCAAAACCTGCCAGTTCGTGAAGTTCGTCGAGCCGAGGACGGTGGCCTGTGCCGCGCCGGGCGCGGTCAGGCTGAATTGCACGCGGCCATCCGGGAGGCGGACCACTGAACCTGCGTTGATCGTCGGCGCGTCAACGATGCTGAAGGTCGCGTCGCTCGTATCGAATACCGCGGCGTTGGTGGCGCTGCGGATTTTGAGGGAATAATCGCTCCCCGGCGTCAGGCTCAGGTCAATGGTCCACTTGTAGCTGACCGTGCTGGGAGCATTCGTGGTGATGTTTTTCACGAACGAGCCGCCCTTGTACAATTCGATGGCGACGTTTTCGAGGAGATTGTCGTCCCATTGGATGAAGTATTTCAACCCGCGCTGCCAAGCTTCGCCGCCGTTCGCGGCGGTGACATGCACCTGCGGCGGCACGGTCGCGAAGGCGTTGGTGGCCCAATCGCTGACGCCGGCGGAATTGGCCGCGCTCACCCGCCAGAAGTAAGTGGTGTTGGGCCTGGCGTTCGTGAACGTGTAACGCGCTTCCAGTTGGAACGGGCGATCCACATCCGGCGCGGTGAAATCAGCGTTGGTGGAGACTTGCAACGCATAACTGGTCGCGAATCCTTTCGGTGTCCAGGACAAGGCGATGGGGAGTTGCTGATTGACGGAGTAGGATTTGCCGGCTTGAACCACCGGCGGCACCCGGGTCACGAATCCGGTGGATTGCAAACTCTCCGGTTCGATCAAGAGGGGTGGAAACGCCACGTCGGCCACGTCCGGAATGCCGAGGGCAAATTCGCCGAAAGCGTCCAGGGGGGCGACCAGTTGATGCGTCACCCAGTTGTATTGCGTGGCCAGCGGCACGAACAATCCCAGGCCCGGAGTTTCGCGGTAATACACCGTCGTGTTGGTGGGATCGGTGATGCCAAAGCTGCTGGTATCAAAAAGAATTTGTCCCGTGATGGTATCAATGGCGCTCTGGCTCACTGTCACGCGGACGGAGAACAGGCGCGGCGCTTTGCCGAGAAAGAGTGGAAACAGGGGCGCGTAGGGCTCGCGCGCGACCGTGGCCGAGTTGTAGCCATCGCCGGTGCGGTCAACGACATCAATCGCGACGCCGGTGTTGGTGAAGTAGTAAGTGTTGCCAGACGCGACTTCGGTGTGCTGGTGTTGGACGCGCTGCGAACTGGGAGGATAGGGGTTGCGGGAAGCGCGGTAACTGTTCAGCAACACTTCATTGAACGACATCTCCCAGACTTTGCTGCCGTTGGGGGCGACTTCGGTGCAGTCCGGCGGATTGCGATTCGTGTCCGAACACGTACCCCAACCGATGAACGTGTTTCCGTTCGGCAGGCGCTGGGCACTGCCGCGGGCCCAATTCGGGATCATCTCGGTGGCAACGTAGGTCCAGACATGCGTGGCGATCTTGTTCGGTTCGTCGAGTTGGTACTCATGCACCTGCGAGGTGCGGGTCGCATCCGCGGTGCCGCCGTCGTAGATGATGACGTTGCCGTTGGGAAGGCGGTTGAAATCGTGGCCGCCCAATTGAAGATTCCCCTCCGCCGGATCCACGCCGACGAACGTGAACTGGTTGGCCCCGCCGCCCAAACGCCACATCACCTCGCCGGTCTGGCGGTTGATTTTCATCACTTCCTCGGTCGTGGTCACGAGCATGTGGCCGTCCTTGGGATCCTGCCGCGCTACGTTGACGTGCCAGCCGGCGCTCGCCGCCGCCGTCGAGCCGGCGTCCCAATACGGATATTCTTGGAGCGTGAAATGATCCCAACTGCGCCACTGCCAGATGACGTTTCGATTGGCGTCGAGTTCCTGCACGATGCCGCCGGAGATTTCGGCGCGAGGGTACCCCCCGGGCACCACCTGGCTCAGGTCTGTGAGCGTGGTGTAATAACCCACCAAGACCGTATGGCCGTTGGGCATCAGCTCGAAATCATGACTGTCGGACACATAGCCGTTGCCCATCTGGATGCGTGGCGGAATCTCGGTGAGGGTTTCGTCCAGGATGACGTGTTCCACCGTGCCGCCGCCGGTGTAGGAGT
>CAIKLQ010000749.1 GCA_903828255.1 uncultured Verrucomicrobiota bacterium | reverse complement strand
CGACGGGGGGCGCGGGATTTGCCTGACCAGCGGCAATCTGCAGTTTAATTTGTCCTGTAACTTTCTTTGCCATAAAAATAATTAAGCTTTTTCTATCTGCCAGTATTCAAGTTCCACCGGCGTGTTGCGTCCGAAAATATTAACGGTCACCTTCAGCTTGCCGCGGTCCGGGTCGATCTCCTCAATCACCCCGCTGAAATTCAGGAACGGCCCGTTGTTGATCTTGATCGTCTCGCCGACGTCGAAATTAACCTTGGGTTTTTCCGTCTCTTCCGAGGCGGAAATCTGCGCCTTGATGGCGTCCACTTCTGCGGCCGGCGTCGGCACCGGCGGTTCGCCGCCCACAAACCCGATCACCCCCTGGGTTTCCTTGATGAAATACCACGGCGCCTCGATGATGCGATGGTTCTCATCGAGCAGCACCATGTCCACAAAAACGTATCCGGGCCACAGCTTGCGGTTGGACACGGTCTTCTTCTGATTGCGCACCTCCACCACCTTTTCAATCGGAACCAGGACCTCCTTCACGTAGTCCTGCATCTCCTCCGACTTGATGCGTTTCTCAATGCTGTCCTTGACCTTGTTTTCCTGGCCGGACAGCGTCTGGATGATGAACCATTGATTGCGCATGATCAGAGCTTGATAAAGACCAGGTTCATGAGGAAATCCACCGCCACGGTGAATCCGCCCAGCAGGGCGATGGAAACAATGACCAGCGTGGTGGAACCCTTGAGCTCGTCCCAGGTGGGCCAGGAACATTTCCTGAGCTCCTCGCGGGTTTCTTGAACATACAGCGACAGGCGGCGGATCTGACCCTTCCACCAGAGCAGGCCGAACAGCGCCCCGATGACCACCACCCAGATTAAAATTTTCATTGATTCGTTCACAATTTTTAAAACTTGCCGAACCGCTATCCCGCGTTTCACTCATCTCGCCGCCTGACTTGGCGGAGAGGGAGGGATTCGAACCCCCGTTGAGCTTTCGCCCAAAGCGGTTTTCAAGACCGCCGCAATAGACCACTCTGCCACCTCTCCGTCTGCAGATTGGCACGGCAGGAGGGACTTGAACCCACAACCAACGGTTTTGGAGACCGCTACTCTACCAATTGAGCTACTGCCGTATCCGCCCAATCCTTGGGACAAAAAGGGAGACGGAGAAATTGAATCTCCGCCCCCCAAAGTTAAACATCCACTTACGCGATGATTTCCACGACAATGCCCGAACCAATAGTGCGGCCACCTTCGCGAATAGCAAACTTCAAGCCCTTGTCCATGGCGACAGACTTCTGCAATTCAATTTCTGCAGAGACGTTGTCGCCCGGCATGACCATTTCGACACCCGCCGGCAACGTCAGCGTGCCAGTCACGTCGGACGTGCGGAAATAAAACTGCGGGCGGTAGTTGGTGAAGAACGGCGTGTGACGGCCACCCTCATCCTTGGTCAAAACGTAAACTTCCGCCTTGAATTTGGTGTGCGGCTTGATGGATCCCGGCTTGGCCAGAACCATGCCGCGTTCGACATCTTCCTTCTTGGTGCCGCGCAGCAGCACGCCGACGTTATCGCCCGCGCTTGCCGAATCCAGCAGCTTGCGGAACATTTCGATGTCCGTGGCCGTGGTCTTTGCCGTGTCTTTCAAGCCGACGATTTCAACTTCCTCCATCTTCTTGAGGATGCCGCGCTCGACGCGCCCGGTCACCACCGTGCCGCGACCTTCGATGTTGAACACGTCTTCGACGCACATCAAAAACGGCTTGTCAATTTCGCGGGCCGGGAGCGGGATGAAAGCGTCAACCGCGTCCAGCAACTCCTGAATGGCTTTTTCGCCCTCAGGCTTATCCGCCATCGCCGCCGCGGAACTGCCGCGCACGACCGGCGTCTTGTCACCGGGAAAACCATACTTGGTGAGCAGGTCGCGAATTTCCATTTCCACGAGGTCCAACAATTCCGTGTCGTCCACGAGGTCCACCTTGTTCAGGAACACCACGATGGCCGGCACGCCGACTTGGCGGGCGAGCAGGATGTGTTCGCGCGTCTGGGGCATGGGGCCGTCCGCGGCGCTGACGACGAGAATCGCGCCATCCATCTGCGCGGCGCCAGTGATCATGTTTTTGACATAATCCGCATGGCCAGGGCAGTCCACGTGAGCATAATGGCGGGTGGTGCTTTCGTATTCGACGTGCGAAACCGCGATCGTCACGGTCTTGTTTTCGTCACGCACCGTGCCGCCTTTGGTGATGTCCGCGTAAGAAATCGGAGTCGCGAGACCCTTTTTGCTTTGGGTGTGGACAATTGCCGCGGTCAAGGTGGACTTGCCATGGTCAACGTGACCAATCGTGCCGACGTTGACATGCGGTTTCGTTCTCTGAAATTGCTCTTTAGCCATTGTATTCTCCTGCGTTTTTGTTTCGTTCGTTGCTCGTTTCGTTTAATGGAGCCCATGATCAGGATTGAACTG
>CAIKLQ010000748.1 GCA_903828255.1 uncultured Verrucomicrobiota bacterium | reverse complement strand
GCAAATTTTATTTGTTGCAGCGGAAAATGTCCGCAAGATAGCGCAAAATTTCTGCACGCTTGAATTGCCTTCTGGCAGCGGTTTTACCAGAATTTTTGGCTGTCAAAGACCTGTCAGGTGGGCGCGTCAAAACGCCTTATCTTTCCTGGCTCTTAGCGCGCCCACCTGACAGGTCTATAACTTCACCGCCGATCCCGCCGCGCCCTTCATCGGCGCGCTGGCGCATCAGCGCGCGCGATGCCCCCTCCAAAACTTGTTCCAATCCCCGCGGCTGGCGTTAAGCGTGAGTAAAACGTACAGCGCCGCAGTCCAATTCCCCAAAACGGCCATCAGCACGACCCAAATGCCGGCCTTCGCTGGCGAACGCTCGCGATACGCAATCCATAAGGAGAAAAGCGCAAAGCCGACGTACAGATCAACCAGCGACACGAGGCCCCACGGGTGCGAAGTCAGCCACGCCCCTTCAGCCGAAAAATTGCCGGTTGCAAACGCGTAACCAAGCACCAGCGTCATGGCCAGCAAACCGGCCAGCGAAATCCATTTGGCGATATTCATTGTGCCTCCTTATGGCGCGGAAACCAGGGAACAAACTCGCTGGTCGTTTCGATGTACTCCTTGTAACCCGGTTTCTCTTCTTTCAAAGACTTTTCCAGCAACGTGACCCCCGAAACGCGCAGCAACAATCTCGTCATGAGGATCGGGCTGAAAATTGTCCACCAGCCGCCCGCCGCCAGTGCGACGAGATAGTACGCCCACCACTGCGTCGCGTCGCCAAAGTAATTGGGATGACGCGTATAACGCCAGACACCCGTTTTCAGAACTTGGCCGTTGTTGGCCGGCTTCGCTCTAAAGCGCACTAACTGCCAGTCGCCGACTGCTTCAAAGAAAAAGCCGATCAGCCAGACAGGCATCGCGCCGTAATCGAGTAGCGTAAGTTGATTCGGCTGCGCGCTGATTTGCGCGGCCAGCACGGGGGCCGAAATAATCCAGAGGAGGACGCCTTGCAGGAAAAACACTCTGAAGAAACTTTTCCACCACCACGCTGCGCCCGTTTCCTTCCGCCACTGTTGATAACGGAAATCTTCGGGTTTGCCCCAGTTGCGCGTGAGAAGGTGGAGCGACAAACGCAGACCCCACATCGTCACAAGCACGTCGAGCAGCAACTTGCGCGGCGCGAAACCGCCCGGCGTGAGCAGAAATGCGGCCCAGGTGGTGACGACGAAGCCTGTCCCCCAAAAAATATCCACAATGCTCGAATTCTTCAGCGCGAGGCTGGCCAGCCATAACAGCGTCATCAATCCGAGCATGACGAGACCCAGTGTGAGATAGATTTGTAGGAAATCCATTTTTCCTCCCTGCCGGACAAACCTACAAATTTGTCCGGCGCGAACCAATCACCGCAAAACCTACCATGCCTGGGCCGAGGTGCGCGCCGATGACCGGCGTAATGTCCGCCGCCAGGATTTCATCGGAGGGCAGCCAGCGCGCGGCTTGAGCGCGCAACTCGGCAACGCGGTCGGGCGCATGCGTATGAACGATAGCGACGCGTTCGAGCGCGCCAACGTCGTGCAGCATTTCGAGCAGGCGATGGACAGCCCGTTCGCGCGTACGCACCCGCTCCGTGCCCGGCTTGCCATCGTACATCGTCAGGATCGGTTTGAGTTTCAGCAGCGTACCGAAACTGGCGATGAGTCTGTTCATCCGTCCACTGCGTCTCAAAAACTCCAACGTATCGAGCGCGGCGAAAACATGCGAGCGTTGGATTTGCTCGTCGAGGGCGGCCACGATTTCGCCGATAGCGCGGCCGGCCGCCGCCAGGTTTGCGGCCGTCTCGACCAGGAATCCCGTGCCCAGGCTCAACTGCCGCGAATCGAACACGGTCACAGGTACCGATCTGGTTTCTTGCGCCGCGACGCGCGCCACGTCCACCACCGCACTCAATGCAACCGAGATGTGAATAGACAAGACTTCGGTTGCGCCTTCATCGGCAAGCGCATCGTACATCACGCGAAATTTGTGCGGCGACGGCACCGCCGTGGTCGGATGCACTGGAAACGTCGGCAACTTTTGGTAGAATTCTTCGCGCGTCAGGTCAATGCCGTCGAGGAATCCGTGCTTGGCCACGTTGATGTAGAGCGGCACCACGCGAATGCCGTACCTGGCAATCGTCTCGGCGGGCAGATCACAGGTGCTATCGGTAACAATACGAACGGGCACCGCATCTCCCTAGAGCAGATTCCTAATC
>CAIKLQ010000747.1 GCA_903828255.1 uncultured Verrucomicrobiota bacterium | reverse complement strand
TCGAAAGGCCCACTTGCCTGAGTGCTGCCCGCGCCAGTTCGGGTGGCTGATGCGCAGGTTGTCCAGAAACTCCGTCGCCGTCCGGCAAACCCGGTCTGGGATGTCTTTGTGAATTTGGGTTGTGCTCATATCAATCGTCCGAGTTCATGCAGTTGAGGCTTCCGGCTGCGGCCGGCTTTCCGCCGGATGACAGCAGCGCGGATCAGCCCGGGTAGGTCGAGGCGCGTGGCGTCGGGTTGGCTCGTGCGCTGGGATTGGGCAAGGGCGTCGTAGATTTCGAGGCTGACGCGCTGGGTGCGGTAGTCGCCGTTGAAACGCCCTCGTTCTTGCTCTCGACGGTGAGGAAGGCGTCCAGTTCGCTCCGCTGCGAAGGACGGAGATGTCCGTCTGAGTCAAAGGCATTGGTGCGGGTCAAAGTCATTGCACCCCCCAGCGCCTTGAACACCGCGTCCACGGGGTCGGCGTAGAAGCTGGTTTGGAATTTGGCTTCTTCGGGCATGTTCTGGCAGTTTTCATTGCGCAGGATAGAGGTCTAATCCACCCAGATGGAAGAAGATGTCGGCGTTAACCCCAATGCCCGTGAGGGATTCGTTGGTAATTTTTGCAAAACCACCCCTCTGAATTGTCAGGGGCCAAGCAATTATTTTCCGGCCCCTTGCGCCAAAATGGCGCATTACCCTTGAGATGCGAAACCAAACGACTGTCCCGGCGGCGACCTTCAAAGCCCTGTTTGCCGAGGTGATCTCGGCGCCCTTCTTCTACGCCTTGTTGAAACGGTGCGGGGTACGGCGGCGCGGTCCGCCGGTCGTGACCGCGTGGGAATTGATCCAAGGCCTGATCTTCCATGTGGTGGCGGAGGCTGGCACCTTGGCCCAACATGTGAAACAACTCACCGGCAAGAACATCCCCGACGGGGCCTTGTCTCAGCGGCGGGCGCTGTTGCCGATCGCGGGGTTCGAAGCGTTGCTGACGACCACGCTCCAACCCAAGGCGGAGCGGGCCCGCCATCCGGAAGCGTTTTATCAGGACTTACGCCTGTGCGGAGTGGATGGTTGCTTGTTTTCAGTCAGCAACACGCCGCAAACCAAATGCGCAAGGCGCGGAGTCGGCGGGGGCGGGCGGCGTTCCCGAAGGTGGGCGTCGCGGTGCTTGCTGGAATTGGGATTACACAACCCGCTGGCCGCGGCCTTGGGGTCGCAGGGCGAATCGGAAATAGTGCTGGCCAAGCAGGTGTTAGCCGCCCAACCCGCGCAGAGTCTGCTGCTCCTGGACCGCTATTACGGGGTGCCGCAACTGTTTGTTCCGCTCCCGGCGACGGCCGCGCGCCATTTTCTGGTGCGGATAAAACAGAACCTCCGGCGGCGGTTGCTGGAGGTCTATCCCGATGGCCGCGCGTTGGTGGAACTCCGTGCGGGGCAAGAGACCCGCTTGGGGCGCGAGCTTGTGGGCCGGGTGCAGCGGGGCGGGCGCGGGCCGGCCACGGGGGTGCGGTTGTGGACCAGTTTGTTGGACTGGCGGCGGAATCCGGCGGCGGAGTTGCTGGCGCTCTACGCCCAACGTTGGGAGCAGGAAATCTTTTACAAAGAGTTAAGGGTCATCACGTCCGCGAGTGGGTGAATTTTGTTTGTCGCAGTTAGTTTGAGGCCCTATGGGCGGGCGGGAACGGGTTTTTAGAAAGCGCTGAAATCGGTTACGATTCCCGGATGTCTAAATTATTGCGCGGGCGCCGACGCCGCGATGCCTATCGGTTTGCCGGATTTGTTCCTGCGGCCACGGTTCGCGGTGTTTTTGGGAATGCCCAGGTGCGTGTGCTGACGTTGCGGCGGCGCCAAAAAAAAACGGCCTGTGGCATTTGTGGCCGTCGGCACGGGGGCTTCTACGATCAGAAGCTTTGCCTGGTCCGCGATTTGTCCTGTGGCGAACCTGACCTCTACTTGGAATTCGCCGTGCGGCGGGTCGCCTGCCGGAGCTGTGGCAAGGTGAAACGGGAACGGTTGCCCTGGCTGGCCGACAACCCCTTTTACACCAAACGCTTTGCGTTCTTGGTGGGGCGCCGCTGTCGCGCGGCGACCATCAAGGATGTGGCCAAGGAACTGCATTTGCATTGGGGTCCGGTCAAGGAACTGGAGAAACAGTACTTGCGCGAACAGTTACGGCGCGTGGGCACTCCGGGCCCAAAGGGGATCGGGATTGATGAGATTTCCATTCGCAAAGGGCACACCTATCGGATTGTGGTCAGCGACCTGTTACGGCGGCGCCCGATCTGGTTTGGCGGCACAGATCGCTCGGAGGCGAGCCTGGCCTTGTTCTTCCACGACTTGGGGCTGAAGAAATGCCAGGGTATTTATTGGGCGGTGATGGACATGTGGAAACCCTTTCGGAATGCCACTTTGGAGCAGACTCCGGGTGCCAGCATCCTCTTCGACAAGTTCCATGTGATCGCCCATCTGGGAGAGGCGTTAGACCAGGTGCGCAAGAGCGAATATGCCCGGCTCAGCGGCCAGGACCGCCAATTTATCAAAGGCCAGAAATACACCCTCCTATCCCACCACGCCCATCTCACGTTGGATGGCCGCCGGTCCCTCGCCAAGCTGCTCCAGGCGAACAAACGTTTACACATCGCCTATGTGCTCAAGGAATCCTTTGGGCAATTATGGAACTACCAGAGTGCGGCGTGGGCACGACGGTTCTTCGAGAACTGGAAGCAGGCGCTGAAGTGGCAACGGTTGCAACCGTACGAGAAATTTGCCCGAATGATTGATCGCCACTGGGACGGCATCGCGGCGTACTGTGAACCTCGGAATAAAGTGCCCTTGGGTTTTGTCGAAGGGGTGAACAACAAGATTCGCGTCCTCCAACGCCGGGCTTATGGCTTGCGCGATGAGGACTACCTGCGACTTAAAATCCTCACCTGCATGCTCCCGGAAATCTGACCAGAGGAACCCAGCGCAAGCAGGGCGGCGGCGCAACGAACCTTCGACCGCAGGGAGGCGCGAGCAATGGCTCGAAGCTCGCCTCCCTGCTAGTGTTAATCCGCAATAAAACCAGAGAACACCGCGAATTCACCCACTCGCGGACGTGATGACCCCACCGAATTAACAATCAGCGGCCAAATGCAAAAGGTCAGTGGAGTTAAGAAGTCAAATGCTACGGTGGCCGCTTACCAGCATCATTACGACGCTTTTGGCCTCAAGGGAGTGGTGCCTCAAGGGAGTGGTGCCGGGTCCGGCGCAAATCTGGTTGATACCCGAAGGTTGCCGCTGTTGGTCAAGGTGCCAGCGACCCGATCCAGAGACGGTCAACGAGCCTTGACCCTCGCGCCTCTGGTCATAACGGACATTGGCGCAAGTGGGCCATCGGGTCAACGACGGTCCCGCGCTTGGAGTGAAAAAACGCTTCCAGGCCACACCAGACTGCGCCCGGAAGCCTCCCTTGCCAGTTCGCGGAGGTCTAGCTCTCGCTGGCAAGAGGCAAAAACACGAACTGCTGCCAAGCCTCTGCCAATCTGCGGTGAAGTCAAGCGCCCGCCCGGCATCCGCCCGGAGATTCAGGCGGCACGGTCCCGTTGGCCTTGCGCGGGTGGAGCGGTCAGAGGGGGCAGCAGAAAACGGCGGAGTACTACGTTTGATACTACGTTGAGGCTTTCGCGCGCCCGAAACTTGCGTAAGTCGTTGAAAGAGTGGTGGGTTGGCGGGGACTCGAACCCCGGACCAATTGATTAAGAGTCAATTGCTCTACCAACTGAGCTACCAACCCACACAATGTTTACAGACATTTGCTGACTGTCCGCCAACGATTTGTTGACGTTGTGCTAGAGGTTGTGCTGGTTTAACGCCAGGAAACGCGGCGCAACGCAAAACACAACGGCAACGGCAACCATGTCATTCAGCAACCTGCGAGCACAGGCTACGCAAAAGTGTTTGCCCAACGCAAGCGCCGTGTGCGCGGCCTGGGGAACGCCACGGGACTTTTTATGCGCAGTTGACCCTCCCGCACCCGTCAACGGCTTGCCCGTCGTGCGCCGGGTGCGGTTGGAGGATAAAAACGGCGTGCCGGTGGACCCCGTGCCCTAGGCCACCGCCACAATGGGCTAGATGAAGGTGCAGCGGTCGGAACCCTGAAGGTCGCCGCGAAGCGAACCCCGACCTTGAGCGAATACGGCCAGACCTACATTGAGCGGCTCGAACAACTCGCCAACGCCAAGCGCCCGGCCACCGTCCGCTTGGAAAAGAGCCTGCTCCACAGTTTATCCGGGGTGAATAGAGTCTCGGATATCGCCACCAAAGACGAGGGCATCGTCGAGATGCCCGTCGGCAAGCCGTCAGTCCCACAGCTGGTTTCAGCTGAGAACCGGGGAGGGGGCAGCAGGGATATTGAAATTGCAGCGCCCCGGCTGCGGCCGCCCGGCGGCAATTTTTGCGCCGGTTTGAAAACTCCCACCCCGCTCGTAGCAGCCCACGGAAGGAGGCTCAAACCCCTTGGTTCTGACGGCCCGGCACGCGCAAACTGTGGAGTGTCCCCCGCCGCTGACCCCGGCCCGTGCCCCTCCGGACGCGGTCGCCGGGCCTTGGCCCCGCGCGCCCTGCGCCGACGTGGATCCATGCCCGACTACGAAAGCGTCATCACCGACTGAGCCCGCCCTGGATGCCGGTCAAAACGTCGCCGCCGGCGTCCGCCAGCGAGGTGCGCCTCGGAGCCGCCACCGCCGACCGGTCCTGGGTGGAACGCCCGCTGGGCTTGGCCGGCCGGAGGCCAAAAATCGGCCGCCCCGCCGGGCCGGCGCAAACAGCCCGGAAAAGCCTTGCTCTGCGTCGTCAAAGGCGCAAAACCATCAGTAATCAATGCGATGGGAAACCAATTCTCCCTGAACTGCGAAGCGGAAAAAACAATTTCCGCGCAACCAATTGCGGCTTGACGGGGCAACCTCGGAGCATCAGACTCACTGCGTATGAGGATACATATGAAGCAAGTTTATTTATACTGCGGAGCGCCAACACGGGTTCCGATCCGACACATCATCAGCCTGCTGATTCCGCTATGGCTTCCGGTTTCTGGAAACGGCGCCGAGCTGGGAACCCGCCAGCGGACGGTCACGCCGGTGGCCTTGACGAACGTGCCGGGGATTATCGCGTCGGACCTCGCCAGGTATGAAACCAACGGCTACAGTTCGTGGCAGTGGGGGCCCGGCCAGAGCGCTGGTCAACTGACCACGAATATGATGCCGGATGGCTACCTGAGGGCCACGAATGCGGCCCGGCTTTTGACCTTTTTTTGCTTCAGCGACATCCATCTTACCGACAAAGAAACTCCTTCCTGGCCCTATTGGTCCGCCTACCAAACCCAACCCGGCTTTACCAGAAATAGCACGCTCCCACCCGGAGATGGCAATTCTTCGGCCTATTCACCGGTGATGCTCTCTACGACCCAGGTTCTCGACGCCGCCGTCCGAACCGCCAACGCCTTGCACCGCCTGTTGTCTTTCGATTTCGGCATGGCGCTCGGCGATGATTGTAACAGTGCCCAGTACAACGAGCTGCGATGGTTTATTGATATCATGGACGGCCAGAACATCATCCCCAGTTCCGGCACCAATGCTGGCGCCACCACCATTGACTATCAGAAACCCTATCAGGCCGCCGGACTCAATCCAGAAATCCCCTGGTATCAGGTGCTCGGCAACCACGATCATCTCTGGGCTGGGACACTCTTAACGACCGAATACCTCCGGGAGTCTTATACCAACAACCAAGTTCTCCTGTTTGGAGATTTAGATACGGACGGCATAGATAGCCGCAGCCACTTTATGGGCACCGTTGACGGCAGCACGCCTTACGGCACCATCATAGGCGTAGGGCCGGTCACCAACTTCATTGTTGGAGGCGTCACGAACACTCCGATGGTGGCGTCCGATACGAACCGCCATTACCTCGAAACCGCCAACTACATGGCGGAATTCTTCACCACCAAATCAAAGCCGGTGGGCCACGGTTTCAGCCAGTGGAACGTCACCAACAACTTTGCCTGTTACAGCTTCGAACCGAAGGCGAATCTGCCGCTCAAAATCATTGTGCTCGACGATACCATGACGGACCAGAATCTTGATTGGCAAAACGGGATGGGAGGTCTGGATACCAATCAGTTGGCCTGGCTGGTGCAGGAACTCAACCAAGGCCAGGCCCAAGGTCGGCTCATGATCATCGCGGCGCACATCCCGATTGAACTGATCGGAGTGCCAGACAGCACCAATTCCATCATATCCGGCACCAATCTGGTGGCCATCCTTAATACCTATCCGAATCTCCTCCTGTGGGTCACGGGCCACATGCACCGGAACAATATCAAACCCCACCCATCACCCTACAGCGACCGTCCGGAATACGGATTCTGGGAGGTCGAAACCCCCTCCCTAAGAGATTTCCCCCAAGAGTTCCGCACTTTTGAGGTCCTTCGCAACACCGACAATTCAATTTCGATCATGGTGACCGATATTGATCCCGAAGTCGCCCCCGGGTCGTGTGCCGAGAAAGCACGCGGTTATGCCGTCGGCGCCGCCCGCATATTCGCTGCGCCCAGCGCCCCGCCCACGACTAACAGCGTCAACCCTGCTAACTGGAACTTCGCCGATACGAATTCCTATACGCAGAACGCGGAACTGGTCAAGATGTTGACCCCGCCTATGCAAGCCAAGATCGCCGGTCTCGGCGAACCGCTGGGGCATAAGGTGGTCATTGATCACGATGGGAACGGAGTGACGATCAATTTCCTCGGGGAACTGCAATCTGCGGAAACCCTGAGCGGACCCTGGAACGACGTTGCGAACATCAGCCCCTATTCGGTAT
Organism: uncultured Verrucomicrobiota bacterium; assembly: GCA_903828255.1. Classification (GTDB taxonomy): domain Bacteria; phylum Verrucomicrobiota; class Verrucomicrobiia; order Limisphaerales; family JADLHS01; genus CAIKLQ01. The sequence goes on along the minus strand of CAIKLQ010000747.1, from coordinate 19,472 downwards.
CGGCAACGAACGCGGCGAAGTTTTACCGCGCCGCCGAGTAATGGCGATCTTGGGAGAGCGGCCGGGTACGCTAGACCCGCCGCGACCGCAATGAATCAAGGTCCAGAAACCTATTAAACCGAGATCGTCCCAATCATCAGCGGCTGGATTCCGCTTTCGGTTTCTGGGAGTAGAGCGGATGGGTTGACAATGCCACTAATTACTCGCCAGCAGCCGGGCCAGGGACTGGCCAATGACGCTTAGAGGCCCAGTGGTCGTGCTAGCTGACGGCCGGCGGGGCGGGGACAAACGACTGGAGCCAACTGCGAGCCACTCATGGCACACAAACTGGGTTGAGAAGTTGAATTATGAGTTCGATCACTATCGGCTTGATTGCCGCAGGATGCATCTTTGGCGGTGCCTTGGGTGGGGTATGGCTGCAAAACCGCTTGCCCCGTCATCATCTGGACGAAGACTCCTTCGAGATTGTGAAGCTTGGTGCCGGGATGCTCGCGACAGTCACCGCGCTGGTGCTCGGCTTGCTGGTCAGCTCGGCGAAAAGCACCTTTGACACGGTCAATGAAGGGATCCGCCAGGTGAGCGCCAAGATTATTATGCTGGACCGGATTACGGCCCAGTACGGCCCGGATGCCAAAGCCGTGCGTGACCAGTTAAAGCAGTCGTTCACCGCCAGCGTGGAGGCCGCCGCGCTGCGGAAGTCAGTTGGAGCGTCGGGGTGGGCGACGGTTCAGGCCACGAACCGGGTGGAAGCGGTCCAAGCCCGGCTGCGCGAACTGACGCCGCAAACCGATGGCCAACGCCAGTTGCTCCTGCAGGCCCACCAACTCGCCGGCGACGTGGCGCAAACTCGCTGGCTGCTAATGGAGGAGGCCCAAAACGAGCTCCCGCTTCCGCTGCTCGCCATCTTGATCTGCTGGCTCACGATCCTCTTCGGCAGCTTCGGCCTCTTCTCGCCGCGCAATCCCACGGTGATCACCGTGCTGTTCGTCTGCGCCTGCTCGATGTCCGCCGCAATTTTCCTCATCCTGGAGTTAAACCGTCCACTGGACGGATTCCTCAAAGCTTCCGGCGATCCACTGCGCAACGCGCTGCACGAGCTCGGCCACTAACAACTACCACGAAAACACCGCTGGCGTCCGCCTACCGCAGCGAGTTTTCCCGGATTAGTAAAGTGCTCTAGCCGCCCGGGACCCAGCCCGCCTCACCCATAGCTGCTCCGCCGGTCGTGGCGCAAGCGCCTTTGATTTTGTGGGCCGGCTCTCCGGCGTGGTGGGCTTCGCCCGCCGCCACAACATGCCCGCCGCCAGGCATGGCGGCTCGTCGCCCTGCATGGCCCGGGCGGTCATGGCAATAATAGGGACTGGGTGGTTAAGAGCCTGTTGGAAAAGTAGCAGCCGCCGTCAGGAGGCTTTAACTTTTGAGAATTCCGGTCGTTCAGGTCCGCAACAACCAAGAGGTTTGAGCCTCCTTACGTCGGGTGCTACAACCGCGATTGGAGTTTTCAAGCCGGCTCTTACACCCAGATAGGAATTCCCCGGCACAAGCGAACGGGGAGCGGCGCCTCGTAGCCACTCCTGGAATTGCGAGGCATAGCTTCAGGGTCCGGGCTTCGGGGACTCACCGGCGGATACAAACTCGGGATAGAGTTCCTTCGCACATAACGGGCAAATGCTGTGGCTGAAGTCGGCTTCGGTGTGGGCCTTGACATACACTTCCACCTGTTTCCAGTAACCCTGGTCGTCCCGAATGCGTTTGCAGTGGGCGCAGATCGGCACGATGCCGCGGAGGGTCTTGATCTGATCGAGCGCCAACCGCAACTCCGCGATCTTGGTGGCCAACGCGCTCTGCACTTCGAGCAGACGCCGTCCGACCTCGACGCGGGCGCGGAGTTCGCCGGGGTCGAAGGGTTTGGCCAAGTAGTCATTTGCGCCGGCTTCGAGACCGGCGATGATGTCCGCCTTTTCGGTCTTGGTGGTCAGCAGGATGAGGTAGGGCGGACTATTGGTGGGGATGGCGCGCACGCGACGCACCACCTCGGGTCCTTGCAGCTCCGGCATCATCCAGTCGAGAATAGCCAGTGCGGGGGCGTCAGGTTGTTGCAAGAGCTGCCAGGCTTCGGCCCCATGGACGGTGGCGGTCACCTCGTGGCCGGCTTTTTTGAGCACTGCCGCGAGCACGATGCGGGAGGTGGGGTCGTCTTCGGCAATTAGGATGCGCATGGAAAGTGTCGTGGGGTTAGGCCGACAGTGCTTGGTCTGGCGGCGGCTCGGGATCGGAAGGCAATCGGTCCAGTGCCGCCTCGGGATCAGCGGCCTCGGAATCGCCTACCTCGGGTTCACCTGCCGCGGAATCGGCCGGGGTCTCGGCGTCCGCCGGCGGGGGAACTGGTTTCGGCTTTTTTGGGGGTGGGGGTGGCAAGGGGGGCAGCGGGACGACCGGAAAGTCCCATTCCTTCGGCGCGAAGATCAATTTGAAATCGTGAAGCTTCTGCAACAGAGCGGCCTGGCTGAGCGGTTTGATCAGGTAATAGTCACACCGATGCTGAAGCGCATTGAGGACGTTGGCCTTGTCACCCAAGGAAGTGGTCATGAAAATCTTGACCCGCTTCTTCGTTGCAATGCCGGCGTCCGTTTCCATCTGCCGGATGGCATTTAGAGCCTGCTGCCCGTCCAACTCGGGCATGTTGATGTCCAAGCAGATGAGGTCGAAGGGTTGGCCGGCCTCCAGGGCCAAACGCACGGCTTCGACGGCCTCCTGACCGTTGACGACAAGATGGATCTCACTGTGAACCTTCAGGTAGCCCTCCAGTAGAAGTCGGGAGGTTAAGTCGTCGTCGGCGATGAGTGTTTTCATGATTAACTCCTTTCGTCGGTCAGAGGCGCAAGTTCGGCGCGTTCTTCATGGGTTAAAATGATCAATTGATAAGGTTGAGTTGGCGCAGGGTCTCGAAGAGTTTGGTCTTGGCAATGGGTTTGACCAGGTAGCCGTCGCATAGGCTGCCGAACGCCGCATTGATGTCCTTCATACTGTTCAGGGCGGTGGTCATCACGATCTTCGCCCCCGCGGTGGACCAGACTCCTTTGGCCTGCTCCAAGGCGCGGATTTGTTTGAGCGCGCCTTGCCCGTCCAGTTCGGGCATCATGATATCCAAACAAATCAGCCGGTAGGGCTCGCCCGCCGCCAAGGCGAGACGCACGGCCTCAACCGCCTCCTTCCCATTGACAGCAATGTGAGACGGGCCATGAACCCTCAGGAACTCCTGCAGGAGCAGGCGGTTGGTGAAATCGTCTTCGACGATGAGTGTTTTCATAATTGTCCAGTTGCTGGCTTGGTGGCTAAGCCGTTGTTTGGCGCGCTGCCTGAGAGCAAGCCTTTGGTTTTGAGGTTCGGGCCCTGTGTGGGGCGCAGAATCCTCCAGATACCACCAACTATAGTAACCGGCGGCGACCCGCGCGCAAACTGAAATCGGCAATCTTGTTTGACCGCCAAGTAATTGCCACGCCAGCGGCACAAATGGCCAGCCGCAAGTTGCGTTCGGGAGTGTCGTGCTTCATGCTCGTAGTTGGTAAAAAACCGTCCGCACATGGCGTTTGGCTTCAAACTCGGGACAAAATCCGGTGAGTGACTCGGTGGAGCCAATGATCAAAGCGCCGTCGCGGGCCAGGCAACGACCCAGATTCTGGAAGAGGCGAATCTTGTCCGGCTCCTTGAAATAGATGGCCACGTTGCGGCAAAAGATGAGGTCGAACGGCACCGGGAAGCTGAATGGTTGCAGGAGATTCATCGTGCGGAACGAAGCCAGGGCACGGATTTCGTCGCGGATTTTCCATTGGTTCGCGATTGGGGCGAAGTGTTTCGTGATCTTGTCCGGCGGCATGCCGCGCTCCAGTTCCAAGCGGCTGAACTGACCGTAGCTGGCTGCCGCCACCGCTTTGTCGGAAATGTCCGTGCCCAAAATCCGGATGTCGTAACCGTTCAGATCGCCGAGCAGTTCCTTGAGTACGATGCCCGTGCTGTAGGCCTCCTGACCGGTCGAACAAGCGGCACTCCACACGCGCAGCGGCACCACCCGCGCGCCGGATTTTTTCCGCCGGTCAACCAGCTCGGGGATCAACTTGTGCCGCAGCAAATCGAACGGGGCGGTGTCGCGGAAAAAGGAGGTTTCGTTGGTGGTAATGGCGTCAATGATTTTCCGGCGCAAGGCGTTGGCGAGATCCGCTTTGGCCCGGTAGTAAAGCTCCGAAAAACTGGCCGCGCCCGTGTCCCGGAGCAAACCGCCCAGCCGCGTCTCCAGCAGGTAGCCTTTGGATTCGTCCAGAGAAATCCCGCTGATTTCATGAACATAACGAGACCATACGGTCAATTCATCGCGTGTGATTGTGATGCTCATAGCCGCCCTCCCCGAACCGTGGCCGTGATGCGGGCGGCGATGGCTTCCAGTGGCAGCACCACGTCGGTGACCCCGGCCTCCACCGCGGCTTTGGGCATTCCGTACACCACGCAACTGGCTTCATCTTGCGCGATGACGAATGCCCCCTGCCGCTTGAGCAGGCGCAATCCCAAGGTGCCGTCGTTGCCCATGCCGGTAAGGATTACCGCCATGGCCCGACCGGGAAAATGACTGGCGACCGAACGAAAGAGATAATCCACTGAGGGCCGGCAGTTGTTCTCCGGGGGGTCGTCCGTGATTTGGATGACGCGGCTGCCGGTGGGATTGGCCGCGAGCCGCATCTGTTTTCCTCCGGGCGCGATGTAGATTGTATTGGGAACAATCACTTCCCCGGTCACCGCTTCGCGCACTTGCAAGGCGCACTTGGCGGCGAGACTGTCCGCCAGCGATTGCGTAAAAACCGGAGGCATGTGCTGCACGATCAGAACCGGCACGCCAAGGTCTTTGGGCAACTGTGGCAGCAACCGAGCCAAGGCCACCGGGCCGCCGGTGGAGACCCCAATCAACACCATCTCGAGTTTGGTGTGGGAAACCAACCGATTCATGCGGTCGGTAATCCCCGTCAGGTTCGATCCCGCTGGCTTTGGCTCAGTCGGATGCGAGGTGGCGTTGACCGGCCCTGCGGGACTGGGGGTCGGGCGGTGCAGGATATTGCGAATCGCCAGCCGGTTCGCGAGGGCGCGCAGGCGGGGCGCGAGTTCGAGGCGAATGTTCGCACGGCTGGTTTCGGCACCCGCCGTGTCGGGTTTGGTGATGAAATCAAACGCCCCTTTTTCGAGCGCCCGCAGCGTGAGGTCGCCGCCCCGGCGGGTGAGGGCGCTGACCACGATCACGGCTACTTTGTCGCCACTTTGCCGGAGGGCATCTAAAACGCCCAAGCCATCCAGTTCCGGCATCTCGAGATCGAGCGTCAACAAATCGGGCTTGAGTTCACGGACCTTTTGGAGCGCAAGTTTGCCGTTGGCGGCGCTGCCCACCACCTCGACCTCCGGCAAGCTGGCCAGCACGTCGCTGATCGTGCGGCGGAAGAGCGCCGCATCGTCGGCCACTAGAACGCGCAGACTCATGCGTGGAGTTGCTTCCGGGCAACCAGTGGTTGGCCAGCCTCCGCTTCGAGTTGCAGGACGGTGGCGAGATCCAGCAAGGCGACCAAGCGCCTACAGCCGCGGCACACCCCGCGCAGGTTGCGGCTCTGAACGCCATGGACGTTGGCGGGGGCGGGTTGGATGTCGGCCGGATTCACATTGATGGTGTCGGCAATCCAGTCCACGAGCAGACCGATGGGTTCGCCTTGCCCTTCGACGATCAGGATGCGGTTCTCCGGACCGGGCGTCACCCGGCCCAGTTCCAAGCGCGTGCGCAGGTCAATGACGGTTACGATATGTCCCCGCAGATTGCGGATGCCGATGACGTCGGCCGGGGCATGGTGGACGCAAGTGACGCCGCCGACTTTCGCGACTTCCTGAATCTGCAGGGCATCAATGCCAAAAACCGCGTCCCCGAGGTTAAAGCTCATGACCAACAGGGCGTCGTCGGTTGGCTGGGATTGGGTATTCATGTTCCGGGGAAATACTGGTTAACGGGGCGCTGGCCGGGACTAATTGTGCGCTCCCTCGGCGGCCGACCGCGCGGCGTCCAGCGAGATTTCGTCGAGCAGCGCGAAGAGTTGCGTCGTGTGCGGAATCAATTTTTCAAACTGCTGGCGTGCTTCGACCTGCTGTCCGCCGTTCCATTGCTGCACAATTTCGGCCACCAAGGCATGGAAGTGTGCATGGTCCGCGCCCAACTGCTGGAACTTCTCCAGATGTTGGAAACGGTCATGCCCCTCGTGGTCATACCATTTGCCGAGCGCACAACTGTGGTGATCGGTTACATCCGATGACGCGAGCTGCTTCCGGCCCTCGAACATCTCGATCAATTTGCTGCGCCACTGGAGGTGGCCTCTCTTGATCGGGGCAAAGTCGGTCTGCTGGCCGAGTTTGAAATGTTCGGTCAACAGTTTGAGCCGTTCGGTGACGCCGCGCAGCATATCGGCATCTTCCTGGAGATGGAGGCTGTCGTTGTTGATCGCCCGGCCTTGGGCGCTGACTTCACTGATGTCCCGGGCAATGGATTTCGAGACGGTGGCGGTCTGGGCCACCCGTTCGTTGGCGTCTTGAATACCCGCCGAGGCTTGTGAGATGTTTGACGCCACGTCCTTGGTGACGGCGGTCTGCTCCTCAATGGCGGTCGCAATGCTTGCCACGAGCTGGCCCACCTCCTGAATGACGCCGGAAATTTTCGCAATGTCCGTGATGGCGCTGGTGGTGGATCTCTGCACGTCGGAGACCTTGGCCTTGATATCTTCGGTCGCGGCCGCCGTCTGCTGCGCCAACTCCTTAATTTCGTGCGCCACCACTGCGAAGCCTTTGCCGGCCGCCCCGGCCCGCGCGGCTTCAATCGTGGCATTCAAGGCGAGCAGGTTGGTTTGCGCCGAGATGCTGGTGATCGTCTCGGTTACTTTGCCAATGGCCTGCGCCGCATGTCCCAACTCCTGAACAATCGCCGCCACCGATTGCGCCTGCGCGCCGGCCTGTTCGCCCACCAAGCGGGCCCGGGCAGAGTTCCCGGCGATCTCCGCCACCGTCGCGCTCAACTGCTCCGTGGCGGCGGCGACCGAGGAGAGATTCGTGGACGCTTCCTCCATGCCCGCCGCCACCGAGAGGGTGTTGGCACTGGATTCCTCGGCGGCGGCGGCCACGGTTTCGGCGCGCTCCGACGTGCCGCGCGCCCCGGCGGTGAGGCGGAGCGAAGTATCCCGCAGTCCATCCGACATGACGCCAAGCGTGCCGGTGCTGTTGAGCACTTCGAGTAGCGTGGTGCGCAGCGCCGTGCTCAAATCACGGAGCGCCCGGGATAAGTCACCAATCTCGTCGTGGCGGGCCAGCAGGTTCGCCGGGATCTCATGGTTCAAATCTCCTTGCGCAATGGCCGCCGTGCAATCCTTGAGCGCCGTCACCGGCCGCCGAATCAAGATGCCAATTAAATAGACAAAAACTCCCAGCGCGAGGAGCAACAGTGGCCCGGTCCAGAGCAATCCGTCCCGAATAAAGCCGGCCACCTTTTGACTCACCGGGGCCAGCGGCATCACGACGTGGTAGCTCCCGTGCATGTCCCCCGTCTTCCAGTCTTCCATGCGAAATCCGGTCAAGTCTTTGCCGTCATTGTTCACGTCCCATTTGCTGCCCGGCGACCCGTGGCAGGCGAGGCAGTTTTCCGTCAGCCGGATGGCGCGCAAAACGTGGAGGGCGTTGTCGGCTGGATTGACGGCTTGCACCACATCGCCCTTGCCCGCCGCCGCTTGCTCGGTGAGTTGGCGGAGCAACTTCTCGTCAAAGGAGCCAGGGCCGGGTTCGTGGTCCTTGTTGCGCGAGTTGAAAGAACTGATGCGAAACTCGATGTGCTCGCGCTGCGCGGCTTCCTGCGCCGCCGTCCAGCCGGCTACTATGGGGATGGTCTTGAAAAACCGGGTGTCCTTGATGGCTTTGCCGGCGGCGAGGTCGGTCTTGAGTTCCTCGGCCAGAGCTTTGGTGTCAAAGACCCCGGTGCGATGCAGCAAGCTGACGTGGTTCTTGGCTTCGTCCGCCACGGCGCTGAACGCCTTGGCTTTCTCGACCATGGCGGCCTGCGCGCTGGTGCGGTAGCCCCGGACAAAGACCAGGTAGTTCACCGCGACGACGCTGATGACTACGACCAGGGTGACGGCGACGATGCGCGTCGCCAGTTTCAGTTTGTTAAGTGATTTTAGCATGATGTTTCTTCGGGGTTTTCTGGCCTTAGCTGGGCTTTAGGGATTGCCCGATGGCGCGGGCCTTGGCCACCTCGCAGACCGTGGACATGCACGCTTTGTCTTTGCGTTGAATGTGGTTCACCAGCCAGTCTCTCAGCATGGTGAGCACCTCGGATCCCAGTCCTTGCTGACCACTGGCAAACTGTTGCCGCAAAGTGATGACCTTTTCCACAAGTCCCGAGTGCGCGGCAATCTGGTCCGCCAACCCGGAACAGCGGTGCTGCTTCATGAGCTTTTCCTCGGCGGCGAAATGGTAGTCCACGTATTTCGCCAACTCTTCCAAAGCCGCCCCCAAGACATCGCGACTCTTGCCGGCCCGCATGGCCGCGTGCAGCTGGTTGATCAAATCAAACAGTTTCTTGTGATGCTGATCCATCGCGGCCACGCCTACGGAATAGGCTTCAGACCACTCGATGAAGGGCCGCCCCGGCGCATGGGACGAGGGGGAGTACCCCTTGGCCGCAGTTGCGGGGCCGCCGCCATTCCCCGCGCTGTGGGTGTGCGGGCGATCGGGGGTGGTCGGCTGGGAAGATTTGCGTGACGCCTCATTGGTTTTGAAACGTGCCATCATTTCGCGAAGATCATCGGCCAACTTCGCCAGTGCGGCGGCGCTGGCTTCCACTTTCTCCCCGCCCTGGCGAATGTCACCCACGGCGGCGCTGATTCCAGCAATGTCCTCCGCCATGGATTTGGAAACCGACGCCGTTTGCGCTACGCGTTCGTTGGAGTCCCTAACCCCCTCCGAGGCTTGGGCGATATTGCCCGCCACATCCTTGGTCACGGTGGCCTGTTCTTCGATGGCGGCGGCGATGCTGGCGACGATGTTGCCCACATCCCGGATGACATTCGCAATCCTCTCGATGTCGGTGATGGCGCTGCCCGCTGTGTTTTGGACCCCGGCAATCTTGCTCTTGATGTCCTCGGTGGCGGTGGCAGTCTGCCGGGCCAGTTCCTTGATTTCGTTGGCAACGACCGCGAAACCCTTGCCCGCCGCGCCCGCTCGCGCGGCCTCAATCGTGGCGTTGAGCGCGAGCAGATTGGTTTGCGAGGAAATGTCAGTGATGGTTTCGGTGACTTTCCCGATCTCCTGGGCGGCCCGACCGAGTTGCTGCATGAGCGTCGAAACCGTCTGGGCTTGCGTGCTGGCTTGCTCGCTGATGACACGGGCCTTTTCCGAGTTGGCGGCGATTTCGCCGATCGTGGCGCTCATTTCTTCGGTGGCGCTCGCCACCGAAGAAAGGTTGGTGGCGGCCTGTTCCATGCCAGCGGCCACGGAATTGGTGTTGGCGCTGGCTTCTTCCGCCGCGGCCGCCACGGTGATGGCCTTGTCCGACATGGATTTCACGCCCGCAGCCGTCTGTTTGGACACCGTTGACAAATCGGCGGACGAGAAGGCCAGGGTTTCCACGCCGCCGTTAACTTCGCTCAACAACTTGCGCAAGTTGTCGGTCATGGTGTGGAAGGCCCGGGCCAGATCACCCATCTCGTCGCCTTGTTGGCGGAGCGCTGCCGGCACCGCCTGGGAGAAATCGCCTTGAGCGAGCAAGCCGGTGAACGCGACGCACTCCTGGATGGGGGCAACAATGCTGCGGACAATGAGCCAGCTTACCACCATCCCGACGAACAGCGCCGCCAGTAGGCCGATGACCAGGCTCTTCAGGCCGCTGCTGACCGCCGTTTGAATATGGTCAATACTCTTGCGCAGATCCACATCGTTGTAGGTGGTCAACTTGTCCAAGGTTTCGTTAACGGCTTTGAAGGCGGGCAGCAATTTATCCTGCGACATCTGAACCGCCTCAGTCGTCTTGCCGGCCTGACTCAAGGCCAGCACACTTTTGAACGTCTGCACCCAAACCGCGCGGGCATTAGTGAAGGTGGTGAACATCGCCCGGTCCTCCGCCTGCATGGGGGTGGCTTCGTATTCTCGCACCAGTTGGTTGATCTTCCCAATATTCGCCGCGATGTGCTCGGCGTAACTAGCTTTCTCCGTGGTGGCGTTAATGTGCGCCTGCACCAAACCCAGGTTTTCATTCAGCGCCGCTTCAATGCCCAAGATGCTTCTCATGCAGGGGATGGTGTCATTACTGAGGTCCTCCGCCTCCGAGCGCACATTGACTAGGCTCCAATATGACAGGAGACTCAGGGTCAGGATGATGGTGAGGACGGCGGCGAAGCCGAGCGTGATGCGTTTTCCAGTTTTCAGGTTGTTCAGGTTCATAATTTCAGTCTTTGATTTTTTTATGCGGGCAAGATGTGATTGGTTCAGATTTCAAGTTGGGCCGGTTGGTTCGTGCAAAGTTGGGCGGCGAACAGCCGCAACCGGGCGATTAATTGGTCGCGGTCGAGCTTCACTTGGTAGTCGTCAAAACCGGCGGCTTTGCCGCGCGCAATGTCTTCCTCGCCCGCCAGCGAACTAAGTCCGATCAAGGGCAGCTTGCTGGTGCGGGCATCGGCACGGATGCGCTGGGCCAACCCCAAGCCGGTCAGCCGGGGCATTTCGATGTCGGTAACGACCGCCTGGACTTCATCGAGGTGTTCGAGCAGCAGTTCCCACGCGCTTTCGCCATCGGGCGCATCGAAAACCAGATCCCCATCCTCTTCCAAGTAGCGTTTGACTTGCGCGCGGAAGAAATCCGAGTCCTCTGCCAGCAGCACCACGAACCGTTTCTGGCCCGCTTGCTCAGGCAACCGGAGCGCGGGCTTGTCCCCGCCCCAGTCCGGGCAGGTGGCGTCCACGAGTTCGAACAAATCCGTGATCAGCGCAGTGCGATTGTTAATGATGGCCGAGCCAGCCACCCCTTTCTGCCGGTGTGTCGTGAGGTCAATGACCGCACGGGTGGCGATCACATCCACGGGCATGGCCCCGAGCAAGCCTACTTCGCGGCCCCGGACACTGGAAATGATGACCGCCAACTCGCGGGTGTCCCCGAGGGGTTTTACTTGGGCGACATCAGCCAGCGTAACCAATGGCAGCGCGGCCCCGCGATACTGCATGGTGCGGCGGCCCCCGGCGGTTTCCACCTGTTCCGGGGTGATCCGCTCGATCCGCAGCACGCTGCCCAGCGGCGTGGCGCAAAGCTCGTCGGGCGCATTGTGAAAGAGCAGCAACGAATGAACCTCTTCCAGACCGTCGGCGACCTTTTCCTCCGCCGCAGTGCGATCGGTAACCGCTTGGGCGACCGCCGTCAGTTCCGCCTTGGCGGCCAGGCCGGTGACATCCAGGATCAAGGCCACGGTGCCATCGCCAAGAATCGTGGCCCCGGCATACTCCTGTAGCTTTTTGAGATAGTGGCCCAGCGGCTTGACGACGATTTCTTCGGTGTCGTGAAAGGCGCTGACCACCAGGCCGTAGGTGATCGTGCCGGTGGTGACCACGGCAATGTCCAGGGTCCCGGTGCTGGTCGCTGCGGGGCCGCTGGCCAACCCCAGCAAATCGGCGAACCGAAGCAGCGGAATAATGCGCTCGCGCAAGAGCAACACTTCGGCGCCGCCAATCACGTCGAGACGCTGCTTCACCGCTTCGGGCTGGAGGCTCAGCAACTCTTCAACATTGACCTGCGGAATGGCAAACCGCTCGCCCTTCACCGAGACAATCAGCGAGGGCATGATCGCCAGGGTCAGCGGCAGCTTGATGCGAAAGCGCGTGCCTTTGCCGATTTGCGAGGTGATCTCCACCTTGCCACCGAGGCGGTCGAGGTTGGTCTTGACGACGTCCATGCCGACGCCCCGCCCGGAGATGTCGGTGAGTTTTTCAGCGGTGGAAAGCCCAGGCAGGAAGACGAGCGCGAAGAGGTCCGACTCGGTCAGGCTGGCGAGTTTTTCGGAAGTGATTAGCCCTTTGGTGAGCGCGGCTTTGCCGATTTTTTGCGGATCAATCCCCTTGCCATCATCGGCAATTTCCAGGACGACCTGACCGGCCTCATGCCGGGCCTCCAAGCGAACCGTGCCCTGGGGTTGCTTGCCGGCGCGAAGGCGCTCCTCGGGCGTCTCGATGCCATGATCCACGGCGTTGCGAATCATGTGGGTGAGTGGGTCGGACAATCCTTCGATGAGACTCTTGTCCAGCGCCACGTCGCGCCCCCGGATATCCAGTTGCACATCCTTGCGCAGGCTGTTGGCCAGATCGCGTACCAAGCGGGGGAATTTTCCGAACACGCCGCCAATCGGTTGGAGGCGCGTCTGCATGATTGCGTCTTGCAACTCGGAGGCAACTTGATTGATGCGCTGGCCGGCCACGGAAAGCAAGCGGACGTCGTCCTGGGCAATCGCCGCGCGCAATTGGTTGCGGCTCAGAACCAGTTCGCCCGCCAGGTTCATCAGGGCCTCAAGCAAGCCGACATTTACCCGCAGCGTGTTGTCACTGGCCCGCATCTCGCTGGCCGACGGGGGGTGAATGGCGAGCGCGGTGATGACCGCCTCGGGCGGGGGCGTGAGCGCCAGCACTGGCACGGGGGCGGGGGCGGGAAACGCTGCCTCCGGTGGCGGCGGGGTTGACGTGGCGGCGGGCGGGTCGGCGAGGGCAAGTAGCTTGATTTTTTCGCGGCTTACTTCGATGAGCAGGCCGACATCGTCCGGTCGAATGACGGTGGAGAAAACGAGCCGCAACGGCAACTGGTTGCCCAATGGCCCATCGAGCGTGCCGACGGCTTCATAATCGAGGGCGCAATCCAGAATCTCGCCGTTCTCCCAGACATCGCGGAAAACGCTCAGGACGTTCTTGCCTTTGCGCTCCAGGTCGTGGATGAGGTCCAGGTCCACGAAATACACGAAGTGGCCGTCGCGTTGGGCGCGTTCAAAATCCACCTGCGGCAGCGTGATGCTGGTCTGGTCGTCGCCGGGCGGATGCAGGGTGACGGTTTGGGTGAGCGAAGCTTTTTGCGCCGGCGGCAGATAGGAGGAGGCCAAGCCAGACAGGGCCACAACCAGGTCGGCAATGTCGGCCTGGTCCTGGGTGCGCGGGCTGTTGATCATTTCCCGCAACTTGTCGAAGGCCGCCAGCAGCACATTGGTGATCTCCGCGTTAGGGATCATCTTCCCCGCACGCAGCATATCCAACACGGTTTCGGCCTTGTGGGCCAGTTCCTTGACGTTGTTCAGGCCAAAGAAGGCGCTGCCCCCCTTGATGGAATGGGCGGCGCGAAACACCTTGTTGACCAGCTCTTCATCCACGTTGGCTCCACCTTCCTCCACGGTCAGCAAATCGGTTTCGATCGTGGCGAGGTGTTCGCGGGACTCGTTAATGAACTCATTAAGTAACTCGTCGTCCATGATACGATTCCTAGGGTGTGCGACCTGTGGTGTTGAGCCGGCTTACCAGCCGCATGCTTTGGAGCAAACGCAGGAGGTCCGGCGAGACGTTCTGAACGCGGATACAGCCCTGCTGCCGGGCCAGCGAATTGCTGGTGGCGATGAGCAGGCCGATGCCGCTGGAATCCAACGTCGCCGTCTGGCCGAGGTCGAAAATGACCTCGGTCACGGCGGGGACCAGTTCTTTGCGGAGCGCGGCCTGCAATTCAGGAACGCGGGGCGCGGTCAGATCGCCCGCCAAAACGACGCGGCACTGTTTTCCGGAAGTTACAATCGTGTAATTAGCCATGGGGTTCACTTTCATTTACGAATTTGTGCGGAGCGGACGTTCGCGCCGCCAACGGCAGGTTTTGCAGGGGTGCGGGGCGACTTGCTCCGGCCATCGCGGAGCAACCAAAGCGTGACCTGGTTTCCGCTGCGGTTAAACCGAATCCGGCTGGCATAGCGGGCCAGGATGCGGAGGCCGCGGCCGGACGGGCTCGTGTGGTCGGGTTGCGGAGCGCCGCGTTTCTCCCGCCAGTTAAAACCGTCGCCCTCGTCTTTGATCCGGACGCAAATCCACTTCCGACCGCAGGAGAGATTAAAGTCCACGCGCTTGGCTTCATCGCCCCGGTTCCCATGCCGGACGGCATTGTTGAGACCTTCCCGCACGCTCAATTCCACGGCGAACAAGGCCGCTTGCAAACCGTGCGTCGCCAGCAGGCCACGCACTTCCAGCGCCAGCGCTTCCACCGCTTCGAATCGAGACGGAATCCACCGGCTCAACGGAGGAAAGGGGTTGGCGCGGCCGGGGTTCATGCTTCCACTCCCATCAGTAGCAGGTCGTCCTGGGACTTGGCTCCGACCATGGTCTCTTGAAACGCGGCCCGGACATTTTCTTCCAGGGTGCGCGCGGGACCGTCGCCGCAAGCCATTTTCAATCGCCCCAAGCCATCCTCGCGATTGCCGTTGAGTTCAATCAGCCCGTCTGAGAAAAGGAAGAACCGGTCGCCGCGTTTCAGCTTCAATTCGAGGACGTCAAAGCTCGCGTCTGGAAAAGCGCCCACGACATCTCCGTCTTGGGCAATGATGCCCGGCGGGCCTTCGTTTTTGCGCGCGAGGATGGCGGGCGGATGGCCCGCGTTGGCGAGCGTCAGGCGGCCCAATTGCCGATTAAGGCGAGCGTAAATAATGGTGAAGAAAACGCCGGCGGGCAGAAGTCGGCACATCGCGGTGTTGATGGAGCGCAGCACGTCGCGGGGGGTGTTGCTGGGGCGGGCATACTCGCTGAGTAGGGTTTTGAGCGACGCCGTCCAAAACGCCGCCGCCAAGTCATGTCCGCTGGCGTCGGCCACGACGTAGTCCACCACTTCCCCACCGACCGGAACGACATCGTAAAAATCTCCGCCCGCCGTGAGTACCTGGTTGAACGAAACAAAGAAACGCGCTTCCGGCAGATCCGCTGGCTGGGGCATCAGCGTTTCTTGGGCGGAAGCCAATCGTTGGATATGCTCAGCCTGCAGTTCCGCCAGCGATTCGTAAGCCTGCTTCAGTCGCAGATGCGTGCTGACGCGAGCGATCACCTCCTCGCCCGCCAGCGGTTTGGGAATGTAATCCACGCCCCCGGCTTCAAACCCCTTCACCTTCGATTCCAAGTCATCGTTCGCGGAGATGAACAAGACGGGTGTGCGCGCCGTTTCCGGCTCGCGTTGCAAGCGGCGGCAAACGTCAAAGCCGCTGCCATCGGGGAGATTCACGTCCAAGAGCACCAAGTCCGGCGGGCACGCGTGAATCCGGGTCCAGGCACTAGCGATGTCCGCCGCGCTCGCGGTCAGAAAGCCGGCCTGGCTCAAGATGCCGGTAATCATGCGATTCGTGGTCGGGTCGTCATCGACGACGAGAATCAAGGGGCTGCGACGGTTGGGTTTCATGCTCATGTAGTGGTTCCAGGGTGTGGGGTGGCGGACGGTTGATGGACCACGGCGTCGAGGTCGCGCGCCAAATGCTCGATTTGTTGCATGGCTAGGGGCGAAGGGCGCGCCCGCCCATTTTCCCAACGGTTGATCGTTGGAAAAGTAACCCCGAGCTTCGCGGCGAATTTCTCCTGCGTCAGTCCGGTGCGCGTGCGCAACTCGCGGATCAAGGTCACTATGTCAGTGGGTTTATTCATCACAGCAGCGCGAGCCAGCGCGGAAAACTCTGTTTCTCGGCCAGACCTTCATGGGTTCGGATCCATCGGATGACATATCGTCAGTTCGATCAGATGCTTGAGGAAACCTTTCAGCGCGCCCTAGCCGGTAGGTATCCGAAAAGGGAGTGGGCTCTTGCGTTCGCGAATTCCAGGCGAAAAGATATTCATCGTAACTTCCAGAATGCGCCGGACACAAATAACTTAGCTGTTGGATCACGGCCTGCAGCAGTGGGCGCGCGCCGTCGCGATCCTGGACGTTGGCGGGCCCCACGATCACCCATAGCAATAATCCCAAGGTGTCCACGACCACGTGGCGCTTACGGCCCTCAATCTTCTTGCCCGCGTCGTAGCCGCTGGCGCAGGCCTGATCGCCGGTCTTAATGGATTGACTATCCATGATGGCGGCACTGGGCGCCGCCGTCTTGCCTGCGGCGCCGCGCACCTGTTCACGCAGCGTGTGATTCAACTGCTCCCAAACGCCCTGCCGCCGCCAGCGGCGAAAATAATCATGGACTGTGGACCACGGGCCAAAGTCCGTGGGGAGCAATCGCCAGGCACAGCCAGAGCGTGTCAGGTAAAAAATTCCGTTGAGAATCTCGCGCACATCACGTTCGCGGGGACGGCCACGGTTGTGGGCGGCAGGGAGTAGCGGTTGGAGTAATTGCCATTCCGAATCGGTGAGATCGGAAGGATAGCGGTCGGATGCGTTTTGCATCCGATATAACTATGCACCTGCGCAAAAAAGTACAATAACGTTAACGGGGGATTTCCATACGCGCTCTTAGTTCAGCGCAACCTTCGTAGCCGTCCATTGCCGGCATGTTGATGTCGAGCAGGATGAGGTCCGGAGCCCGGACGCGCGCCGCAGCCAATGCCAGTTCGCCGGAGTTGACCGGGCGAACTTTGTAGCCGCGGGCTTACAGCGTGCCCATCAACACACTGAGATTCTCGGGTTGATCGTCCACGATCAAAATGTTTGCGACCTCCGGTGTGATAGGATCAGTTTTCATAAGCTGTGTTCTTCTGTGGTCAGTATTCGTTGCAAGGTGGAATAGTCAAATCTTTCGATCAAAAGCCGGAGTCCACGTCCGAGGCGCTCATCGTGAGCGGCAGCCTGGCTTGCCAATTCCAGCATCTCCCCATATTCCGCCCGGCAAGTGGCTTCGCGCAGCGCGTCCACCAACTCAACCGGCAAGCGGCGAATCTCATCGGCCGTCGGCACGGGCTCCGGCGCTTTCGCCGGTGGTATCTCGTCCGTTTCGGCATCGGCGTAGTCAAATTCCACGCCCGTCAGTTCCTTGATGCGCTCCAAAAGAACTTCCTCCTTAAACGGCTTGCCCACGAAGGCGTCCGTGCCAGCCTGCAACGCCCGCTTCTGAGCTTCGGGAAATATGCTGGCGCTGAGGATGATGATCTTCACCGCATTCCCGTGCGCGGCCCGAATCCGCTGCGCCGCTTCGCAACCATCCATTACCGGCATCATCATATCCATCAGGACCAGGTTTGGAGGCCAGATTTGACATTGCGCCACCGCCTCCGCGCCATTCTCCACCGTGCGGGTTTCAAAGCCAAGTGGGACGAGCAACTGCTCAAGGAGTGTGGAATTCTCCCGCTGATCGTCCACCAGCAGCACGCGACAAACGGGTTGACCGGAACGAAGATGCAACACGCGTGGTGGCGGGGCGTCCTCGGTCGCCGCAGACGCCTCCGCCGAAGCCATCTGGATGTAAAATTGAAACGTGCTGCCGACACCAAGCTGACTGGTGACCGTAAGCTCCCCGCCCAACGCCTGCACGAATTCGCGGCTGAGGGCCAACCCCAATCCGGTGCCGCCACCGACTTGTTTGCCGGTCTGGGTCTGGAAGAACGGTTGGAACAGGTGTGGCAGTTCCTCCGGCGCAATGCCGGCGCCGGTGTCCTGGACTTCCGCACGCAAGCACAGCTCCTGTTTGGCTAGTTGCTCAGTTTGCAAGCGCACCGTGATCGTTCCGCCGCGAGGCGTGAACTTCAAGGCGTTGCTGAGCAGGTTGATGAAGACCTGGCGCAACTTGGTCGGATCGGTCTGAACGTAGCGCGCCACTTCTCCCTGCCGCTCGAAGCGAAGTTGCAAATTCTCGGTGTCGGCCCGCAACCGGAACAAACGCTCCAAATCTTTCAACAACAGGTGCAGATCGAAACTGCTTACCTGGAGGTTGACGCGACCAGTTTCAATGCGAGCCATCTCCAGCACCGCGTTGATGATTTCCAACAGGTGCTGGCCGCTGCGGGTGATGGTGGTCAAGTGTTCCAGTTGGCGGGCGGTCAACGCCGCATCGCGCAGCATGAGTTGGGAGAATCCCAGAATCGCGTTCATCGGCGTGCGGATTTCATGGGACATGTTCGCCAGGAAGGTGCTTTTGGCGCGATTCGCCGCTTCGGCGGCCCCTTTCGCCAGGCGCAGTTCTTCGGCCGCCTGTTTGCGGGCGGTGATGTCCTCCTTGACGCCGACAAAGTGTGTAATGCCGCTGCTTTCATTCTGAACCGGCGCAACCGCAGCCGACTCCCAAAAGAGGCGACCACTCTTGGTGCGGTTGCAGATTTCGCCCCGCCAGATTCGGCCGGCGAGAATCTCGGTCCACATCTCCTGGTAGAACTCGACTGGATGGAGGCCCGATTTGACCAATCGCGGCGACTGTCCCACGGCTTCCTCCAGACTGTAGCCCGTGGCCTGCACCCACGCCGGGTTGACATATTCGATCTGCCCCAACCGGTCGGTAATGACGATCATCGAGGGGGAGAACTCCACCGCTTGAGAAAGTTTGCTCAACCGTTCGCTGGCCTGCTTGAGCGCGGTGATGTCAATCATAACGGTCAACGTCACCGGATGCCCCTGCGTGGAGATGATCTCGCCCGAGAAAAGGCCGTCGAGAATTTTCCCGTCCTTGCGCCGGAGTTTCATTTCAAAACCAACCATTCGCCCTTCTTTTCGCATCTTCTCCGCCGCTTCGGCCTGCTGTTCCGGTTGCACAAACAAACCAATGTCTTTGGCGGTTTTCCCCAGGACCTCCGCCGGGGAATAGCCGAGGACTTCCACGAAGGAATCGTTCACATCCGAGAACTGACGTCCCGGAATCGTGGTCAGCGCCATCAACGCAGGGTTATGTCGGAACAGCCGCTCAAACCGGTTCTGGGCTTCCAGTTCCTGGCGCAGATCTTTGCTCACGCCGAAGAGGCAATCCTTGCCGTTCCATTGGCCCATCCAGACGCGCGTCTCCGCCGGGATATGTCCGCCTTGCTTGGTGACCAGCGGCAGCGGACAGGATTTCCGTTCGCCTCGCAACATGGCTGCGAAAATTTGCTCCGCTTCCCGGTGCTTGTCTTCGGGATTAAAATCGAGCACATGCTTGCGGGCAATTTCCTCGTCGGTGTAACCCAACTCCCGTTTGAGCGCGTGGTTGGCAAACAAGATTTGGCCTTCTGGCGTGGCGACGAGAATCATATCCCCGATGGTCTCGAAGAAGTTGCGGAAATTTTCCTCTCCGGATTTGAGTTTGGCCTCCAATTCTTTCTGCTCGGTGATGTCCCAGTTCGTGCCGAAAATGCGCGCCGGTCGCTCCGCGTGATCCCGCTCCACCGACGCGAGGGCGCGGATGGTGCGAATGCTCCCGTCCGGCCAAAGCACCCGAAACTCAGTGTCGAATTCCTTTTCGCCACGCAGCGCCAACTGGATTTCCTCG
>CAIKLQ010000746.1 GCA_903828255.1 uncultured Verrucomicrobiota bacterium | reverse complement strand
TATGAACCGAAATCCGCATGTAGCCGTGGTCGGTGCGACGGGAGCCGTCGGCATCGAGATGATCAAGACGCTCGAGAAACGCAAGTTCCCGGTCGGGAAGTTGACGCTGCTCGCTTCCTCCCGTTCCGTGGGCAAGAAGCTAAAGTTCCGTGGCGCGGACATCACCGTCACCGAAAACACGAAGGATTCGTTTGTGGGCATTGATATCGCGCTGTTCAGCGCCGGCGGCAGCATCTCGAAGGAGTTTGCGCCCATCGCGGCGAAGGCGGGTTGCGTGGTCGTGGACAACTCCAGTGCGTTCCGTATGGATCCGGAAGTGCCGCTCGTCGTTCCCGAGATCAATGCCAGCGACGTGAAGTCGCACAAGGGCATCATCGCCAATCCGAACTGCACCACGGCCATCACGCTGATGGCGTTGTATCCGCTGCACCATGCGTTCGGCGTGAAACGCATTTTTGCGTCGAGCTATCAGGCGGTTTCCGGCACGGGCGCAAAGGCAATTGAAGAACTCGAACGCCAGGTCGGGCAGATCGTCGCCAAGCAGCCGGTGACGAAGGAAGTTTACCCGCACCAGATCGCTTTCAACGTGTTGCCCCATGTGGATTCTTTCCTGCCGAGCGGCTACACGAAGGAAGAGATGAAGATGGAAAACGAAGGTCGCAAGATCATGCACCACCCGACCTTCCGGGCGAGTGTGACGTGCGTCCGAGTGCCGGTCTATCGCTCACATTCGGTCGCCGTGAGCGCCGAGTTCGACAAGCCCATTACCGTGGAAGCCGCCCGCGCCGTGCTCAAGAAAGCCCCCGGGCTTGATCTCGTGGACGAGCCGGAGAACAAGAAGTATCCGATGCCGCTCTTCACCTCCGAGAAATACAATTGCGAAGTGGGCCGCGTCCGGCTGGATTGCGCGCTGGAAAACGGTCTGTGCTTCTGGGTCAGCGGCGATCAACTGCTCAAAGGTGCGGCGTTGAACGCAGTGCAGATTGCGGAAGAACTGTTGAAGCAGTGAGCGGAACTCGGCCTGTAGCTTGTGCTCGGTGCGGGCCTTTCACCATCGCCGAACCTGGTAGAAGCGCTGCGTGCCGCTGGCGGTTGGGTCGCTTAAGATGCGTATGCCGCCATTGCCCACGACGAGCGATAGCCCTATCCATTCGCTATCCGTGAGCGAATTCTTGTATTCCAACCGGTAAACCCGGCCGCTTTGCGTCGGCACGAACACGCGGAATCCGTTGGAATCCCAAGTGGGATTCGCCAAGAGCGCTTGGACTACTGGCGGACCGTCACCCACGAGAGCGATGCTGTGCCGCCCGCCCGCGGCAATCGCTGCCACGTTCTTCAACGTAACAGGCACATTTGTCTGACCTTTCCAGTTGGCGCCCCACCCCACGACTGTGCCGTCAGCCATAAGGGCAAGGCTGTGAAATTCACCCGCTGAGATCGCGATCACGTTGGTGAGATTGGACGGAAGATTTGTTTCACCAAAATATCCCCAACCCGCAACCCTGCCATCCGCGCGTAGAGCGAGGCTGTGCAAAGCACCGCCAGCGATTGCGATCGCGTTCGTCAGGTCAATCGGAACGATGGATTGGCCATAATTCCAACCTCCCGGGGCGGCGCCGGGAGTCCCGGCGCCCCAAGCCACCACCGAGCCGTCAGTTCGAAGCGCGAGGCTATGGGCTTCTCCTGCGGATACTGCAACCACGTTCGATAGTCCGGCCGGCACCGTCGCCTGACCTAGGCTATTGTCGCCCCAGGCCACGACGGTCCCATCAGCTCTGAGTGCAAGCAGGTGGGATAGACCACCCGAAGCGCCCACAATGTTCGTAAGGCTGGCAGACACCGAAGGGGGTGGTGGACGACCATAATAACCATTATATCCCCAGATCACTACTGCGCCATCATCCTTCAAAGCCAGACTCCCTTCGGCGTAGCATCCGCTTGCAACAGCTACTACGTTGGTCAAACCGGCAGGCACGGCAACCTGGCCTCCCGCTCCCCAACCAGTCACCAGGCCATCTGCCCGCAGTGCCAATTCGTGGTAAAGTCCGGCAGCAATCCCAATCACGTTGGTTAGATCTGCGGGAATACTCGCTTGGGCGATGTCACCCCAAGCCGCCACTCTCACCACCGACAAAGCGGCATCGCGGCTCCTCACCACCCCCGCAACATTGCTGAGCGTGACGCTGTAGCGCCCCGTCTGGTCCTGACCCAGGTTCGTCAGGCTTAGCGAAGCGTTGGTCGCCCCGGTCAAATCCACATCGTTGAACTGCCATTGAAAATTTATGGGAGCGATTCCCTGCGCCGCCGCACTGAACTCTGCGCCGCCGCCGAGAAAGCTGACCCGGTCCTGTGGCTGCACCGTAACAAGTATCGGAACGACGGTCAGCGTCGCCTCGGAGCTCACAATGGAGCCATGGGCATTGCTGGCCACGACGGAATAAGCGCCAGCCTGGGACATTTGCACATTGGTCAGGGTGAGCGTGCTGTTCGTGGCCCCGGTGATTTCCCCGCCATTCAAGCGCCACTGATAAACCAAAGGCGAAAGCCCTTGCACCGCTACGGTGAAGGAGACGGTGTTGCCCACGGGGACAGTTTGACCTGCCGGCTGCTGGGTGGTTTTCAATGGCAGTAGCGTCAGACCAACGGCGTCACTGCTGACCAAGCCAAAGTTGTTATAGACCCAGACGGAATACATGCCGGCCTGACTCGGCTGGAGGTTGGACAAGGCCAGGACCTCCTTCGTTGCGCCGGGTAAATTGGTTCCGTTGAAGCGCCATTGGTAGAACAAGGGCCAAGCTCCCGTCGCTTCGATGCGGAAGAAGGTCGCGCCGGACATCACGGCGGTTCGGCTGAGCAGTCGGTTTTGCAGGAAGACCTTTCCCCCACCGACGAGTGCGAGGTCGTGACCACCGCCAGCGGAAACCGCCACGACATCGGTTAAAGCCGGTGGCACATTTGGCCCGCCGTAGAAGTTGAAGCCCCAAGCCTCGACATTACCATCCGACTTCAGGGCCAAGCTGAGATGATGGTCAGTGCCGCGCGAACAGGAAATCGCGATGGCATTGCTCTGAACGGTTCTCACTCCGCTGTATGCACCGGCGCTCACCACCTCGCCATTCGATTTTAGCGCCAGCCAGCTTTCGTAATTCCAGTCATCCCCAGCCGAAATCGCCACGATATTGCTCACGCTCAAGAACGCCGCGGTTTGGTCTGCACGGAATCCCCACCCCGAAACCGAACCGTCAGCGTTGAGGACGAGATTGTTGTTTATACCGGCGGAAATGGCCACCACGTTGCTGATCCCGCTTGGAATGTTGGTCCCGCCTTCGCCCCAGCGGACCAACGTGCCGTCCGTTTTCAGTGCCAGACTGTGTCGGGCACCCGCAGCAATGGCGGCGACATTGGTTAAACCAGCCGGCACGTTGGTTTGTCCTTGGCCGTTCAGACCCCACGCCACAACGGTTCCGTCGGCCTTCAACGCGAGACTGTGGAAATCGCCGGCGGCGACGGCGACGACGTTTGACAACCCGGCCGGAACCGTGATGGGATAATACGGGTACGGTTCAAACATCCCGCAATCGGCGACCGTGCCATCCTCCAGCAAGAGCAGGCTGTGCGCGGAGCCTGCCGAAATGGCGACCACGTTGGGAGCGCAAGGATCAATCTGGCCTACTTCGTTTCCACCCCACCCGACAACCACGCCGCCACCGCTGGCAAGCCAGGGAAACCAAAGCAGACTTCCGAATAGCGCGGTCGAGAAGTGCCGCATGATTGAACTCCACCTCATAATCATGTTTGGACTTTACGGCGTTGCTAATAGAAATCCACCTCTTTGTTAAGCGGTGATCCGAATCCAGCAGAACCGTTCCCGTTTCGAGGTTAGCGCTTTGGGCGGCGCGGCGCTCAACGCGGTGGAGATTGTGGAAGAGTTGTTGAGAAGGTAATTACCCAAGTACCCAAATTCTCAAATGTCGAGGTACGGTCGGAGTTAGGTGTTAGGGTCTTTGCCCGCCTACTTCCCCGCTTCCTTCGTAAACGCATTCACCATTTTGACCTTCGCTTCCTTGGCCGAGTCCATGATTTTCACGATCTGACCGAACGGCGCGGCTTTGTCGGCACTGATGGCGAGTTTGACTTCCGTGTTCGTCGCGGCGCGGAGGGCCAGTTCGCTGCGCAGCCGGTCCACCGTGACCGGTGTGGCATCGGAGCCGAACCGCAAATTACCCTGGGCGTCCACGCTCACGACGAGCGGCGCGTTCTCGTTGGCGCCGGACTTTTGCGCTTGGGTGGATTCGGGCAGCGCCAGTCGCAACGACGGCTGCTGTTTGAAGGTGGTCGTGACGATCAGGAAGATTACCAGCACGATCAGCACGTCAATCAACGCGACGATGATGACCGTCGGGGTCTGCTTGCGTTTGCGGATGAAGAAGCGCATTTGTTCTAGGCGGAAACATTCAACATTCAACATTCAACGCGGAACATTCAATAAACTGCCAATGGCAACCCAATTGAGCGTTGGGCGTTGCATGTTGAACGTTGGATGTTTCGCTTCTCACTTCTTCGCCTCCCGATATTGCCGCCGCACGAACTCATCGCACATCGTTTCCATTTCGACGGCGAACATTTCAACTTTCTTGGTGAAGTAGCTCCAGAAAATCAGCGAGGGAATGGCGATCAACAAGCCCAGCAGCGTCGCGCGCAGGATCAGCGCGATGCCTTGGGCCAGCTTCGCAGCGTCCGTCATGCCCGCCGGCCCGACATCGGCGAACACCGCCATCATGCCGACAATCGTGCCGACCAACCCGAGCAACGGCGCGATGCCCACGATGATTTCCAGCACGACCAGCCCGCGTTCGAGCCGGACGATTTCGTGGCGGGCTTTCGTTTGCAAGGCGTCCACGTTTTCCTGCTGCGGCCAGTCAAGATGCTCGGAAGCCTGCAGCAGGAGCCGGCCGAGGGGCGCGCTGGTTTGGCGGCACACGCGCTGGAGGACCGGCACATCGGCGGGGGACTGGCAGGATTCGACCGCCGCCTCGATCTCTTTCGGGATGACCGCCTGCCAGCGTAAGGCGAAGCCGCGCTCGACGATAAACGTCAGCCCGACGACGGACGTGAGAATCAGCAGAATGTAAACGACAGCTTCCATGTTGTTAGGGTGTTGACTGACGCGGCGGCGCGCCGTTCAAGCTTAGTTGTAATAAAACGTGAAACGAATCTTGCGAAAATTCTCGCCCACCATCAACCGCATTTCGGTGGACCACTTCTCGAACGGCGCGGGATCGAGCACGGCTTTCTGGCAGATTAAGGACAACGTTTCGCTGACCGTGTTTTCCAGCACCTTCATCTCCGTGATGCGGCCGTCGTGATGCAGCTTGAATTGCACTGCCACGGAGCCGCGGGCCTCGGAGGCGTACTCGCGATTCTCGAGCAAATCATACCAGCGCTCCCGCACGGCGTTGATGAACAGGGCGTCATACATGCCGAAGGTTGTGCCCTTCGCGTCCACCATAGACGTAGGGAGTTGGCGTTTCACCCCGCCGTCCTGCTTCATCTTCTGGCCGGGCGGGCGGACGACCTTGTTTTGCGCCACCTCGCTCAACCGGCGTGGACGCGGCTTCTCGGCGTTGCCGGTGTCAGTGCGCGGCTTTTCCTCCGGCTGGGCTAGCGTCAGGTCGCCGAGTTCGATTTTCGGCTTGGAACTGGCGCGCTGCTCGATCTCCGGTTTCTCTGCGGGCACGAAGGGTTGGAGCGTGACAAACTTTTCGCGCTCGGCGTCCTCGGTCTTGGGAACGTGCTCCTGTTTGCCGGTGATCTTGGGAATTTTCGAGTCGCGCTCCGCTTCGGGGTTGGCGGCTTGCGAGTTGAGGCTGGAATAGAATTGCGCGTCCTTCGGCGGCTCGGTCACCGCTTGGTGCTGGCTGACGTCAATGAACATCAGCGGCGGCTCGGATTCTTTGACCCGCGGTTTCGCCTCCGGTTTTGCCAGCAAGACCAGCGGTTTCGTAAGCTTTTGCACCCAGGCGGGCAGGTGTAGTTTCTCCCAGAGGCCCAGCTTTTTGCCCCCGGTGTATCCGCCCCAGAGGAACAAATGCACCGCGATCGAGAGCGTGAACGCCCAGAAAAGTCTCGAAGTGTCGAAACGTTCGGGGCGCGACGATCGGGCGTTGTTCCCTTGGACGGCCATGCGGGGGATAAAGTGGCGCAGGAGCGGCGACGCGGCAACTCATTCCACGGCCCAAGTGGCGCAAGCCTCCGGCTTGCGGATGTGTCGCCAAGCTTTCAGCTTGGGGTGTTTCTCCAATGGGAATTCCGAAAAATCCGAAGCCCGAATGCGAGCGGGTTCGGCAACCTGAAAGGTCGCCGACACCGCCGCAAGCCGGAGGCTTGCGCCACTACCGTTGCGGTTGCGGACATCGCGCTTCAAACTTCGTGACCCCGGTTGTGATCACCCACCGCCGTCCAGGCCAGCCCGCCGGGCAGCGCGCTGGCGGAAAATTCCAGATGCACGACGCGGCGATGGCGGGGCGTGCGCGCCTTGGCGGACGCGTGCAAGGTCAACGGGCGCACCAGCACCGCGCCGCCGCGCCGGACAGTGCAAGCCACAGGCGGCACGCGCTCGCGCCAAGCTGAAATCCCGGCGGCGTCGAGCCGACCCGCGCGATGAGAGCCAGGCAAAATCAGCAATGCGCCCGCGTCCGGGCCGCAGTCATCCAAGTGCAAACGAATCGTCATGATCCCAGATAAGACCGCCGCCGGGGGCTGAACGTTCAGTGCGCCGTCTTTTATTGTCCACGGCCCGAAGCCGGGCACGTCCGCGCGCTCACGCACACAAATCGTCGTGTCCTGATGCCAGGGGACCTTCCAGTTCGCGCCGGGCGTCTTGTCGAAGAGGATGCCTTTGACCGGAATCGCGCCGCCGCCGAGTGCCGGCGCCACGAGTCGACGAAGTTCCTGGGAGGCGGCCAGGTCCCGAACCGCCGGCACCGTGCTCAGCAGATTCCGCAGGGCATAAGCGCCGTCGGCACGCGCGTGGGCGGTGTCGCTGGCGGCGGCGGGTTCGATTGCTTGGAGCAACCGTTCCACCGCTGCTCCATCGAGCACGTTGTCGATCACCGCGAAACCCTGTTCGGCGAAATGGGCGAACAGGGCATCGCCGGCGGCGTTGAATCTCCACGTTTCCACGCGTCTATTTGGCGTCTTCGACTTTCACGCGCAACTCCGCGCCGTTGCAGCGAATCTCCGGCACATACATCGCGTGACCGACCACCGGCAGCGCGTGGAAGTTGCCCGGCACTTCGGCGCGCAGGTCGTAGCGAATCTCCCAGACGCCTTCGGGCAGCTTGTCGAGGAACAACGCCACTTTGCGGTCGCGCAACTCCTGATACACCCAGCGCTGGCGGCCGGTAAGGTCGTCTCGCTGGGCCGTGGGGGAGGGTATCGGCAGCCCCGTGGTAGGATCAAAAGCTACATCTGCGACTCCATTAGCTTGCGGCGGGGCAGCGATGATCGGCAACCCGGTGATCGGATCAATCGAGGCAACAACACGATTCACCTGCGCGGCTCCGGTAGTCGCCCGTCTTCCCGACTTACGTTCCACCACGCCCGACTTCAGTTCACGGGCAAACAACGATTCGCCGCTGCGGATTTCCACTGCCTCGAAGCCAGCGGGTTTCAAATCTTCGAACAGCAAATACTCGTAGTTGTTCTTCGCCTCGACGGTGATCAACGTCTCCACGCGCTCGCCGCTCTTCACCGACTCGCCGTCGCGCAACGGCTCTTTGTCATAGACGTAACCTTTGAGCAACGTCGGGCGGCCCACGAGTTTGTAGTATTCGCGCTTCACGAAAATCTCGTTGCCGGCGGGCGTGATCGGTTCTTCCAGGCTAAAGAACTTGGTTTCGACGGCGAAGTAGATTGGCGAGTCGCCTGTCTTCCGCACGATGCGGATTTCGTTTGCGTCCTTGATCAGCTTGGAATCAACCGTGAACTGGCTGGGCGCGTTAAACACGTCCGCGCCGCTGACTTTCTTCTGGGCGATGGACTTGCCGTTCACGATCAACTCGTATTCCAAGTCCGTCTTCAGTTCGCCGCTGACGCGCAGGTAATCGTTCATCGCCAGCACGACCATGGCGGTGTCGCGCGTGTTGCTCCACTGCGCGCCGCGCCGGTTTTTGATGAGCCAGTTCGCGACCGGTTCGACAAGCTTGTTCTTGGGATCAATCGCCAGCAACGCGCGCAGCGCAAACGCCGTCGCCTCCACGCCGCCGTCGGACCAGCGCCAATACAGTCCGTCTTCGCCCCAGTGGGCCGTGCCCATCACCCCGGTTGAGGGTTGAGGGTTGAGGGTTGAGGGGGAAATCAGCACCGACGCATCCGGGCGGTCGTCGCGCTTCACGCCGTTTTCCAGATTCTCGATGAGTGTCTTCGCCTTATCCGCAAAGCCGAAATGGTGCGCCGCCAGTGCCAGCAGGGCGCGAGTGTAGGCGTTGAGTTTCTCGCGGTTGGCCCAGAGGTTCTCGAACGCTTTCGTTTGGAACTTCGACGGCACGGTTTGCTTCGAGGATGCGTGGTTGACCGCGAGAGCGTGCAGAATGAACGCCTGCATGTCCGGGTTCTCCTCTTCTCCCACAAGCGTCCGGTCGAGATATTCCGTGCCGCGCTCAAGCGCGTTCCGCCCGGTGGCGACAACCCCGGGCAAGCCGGTGTAGGGGTCGATAGCGCTCTCCATTCCTTGGGGTGCCGGGGTGTCTTTCAGGGTCACGCCTGCGTCGCGCGCAAGTGTGAGTCCCCACACTACGTAGGCGGTCATCCAATGATCGCTCTCTCCCAGCTTCCACCAACCCCAACCGCCATCGAAGTGCTGGAAATCGTAGAGCCGTTCGAGGCCGGCGTTGGTGATCTTTTCCAACTCGGCCAAGTCTTTCTTACCCTTGGGGTGCGTGGCGGCGGCGGAATTCGTTTCAATGCCGCCGAAGATGCGGCCCATCACGTCTTCGGGTTGCAGGCCGAGATCGCGGAGCGTCTTGGCGGTGACGGCGGCGGGCAGGAAACGGCTCATCGTCTGTTCCGTGCAGCCGTAGGGATAATCAATCAAATACGGCAACGCATCGAGCATCGTCACCGCGAGGCTCGGCGTGAGTTGCACGGTGAGCGAGGTGGAATCGGCTTTGCGCTCCTTGGGCAAATCGAGCTTCACGGTAATGTCGTTCGCCCGCGCCTTGCCGGACTTGGAAATGAATTTCTCGATGCCGTGCTCGTGGGCGGTGTAGGTCTTCTCCATCGCGTCAGCGTATTTGCCGCCGCGTCCGGTGACTTTCAATTTCACTTCGCCGGGCGATTTGACTTCAGCAGTCCAATCGGCCCGCGCTTCGGAGTTCGCAGGGACGCTGATCCGTAGGACAGGCGTCGCGCCTGTCTCTAACTTTTCGGCAGGCTTTCCAGATGGAGACAGGCGCGACGCCTGTCCTACGACGAGGCCGCCTGCAAACTCAAGCGACACCCCAACCTCCATCGCCTTGTCCGTGTTGTTGTTCACGACCGCCGAAATGGTCACCGTGTCGCCAACGACGAAGAAGCGCGGCGCTTGTAGGCGGACGATGAGCGGTTGCTTCGTGCGCGTGGTCGTGTCGGCGATGCCGAACTGGTTGCCCGCCGACGCCGCGCGCACCGTGGCTTTCCAGCCGGTGAGCGAGTCGGGATATTTCACCTTCACCGTGGCCTGGCCGGCTTTGTCCGTGATCACGTCGGGCTGCCAGAGAATCGTGGAGCGAAAATCGGTGCGGACTTGGACGGCAGGTTCTTGGCTGTCGGGCGGCTCTGGAGCTGGCGGCGTGGCCAACATGCTGTCTGACATCCTCTCGGCTGCCATCATGGGCGCTGCCGCCGGCGCGCTCATGGCTTTGCCAGCCATCAGCGTTAGGGAGCGAGTGCGGAGCGCGCCACCGCTTCCTCCACCTCCGCCTCCGCTCGCATAGCCCTCGCTGTCCATCTTCAACTCCCGCCGCGCTAGGGAAATTTCATCCAATGAATTTGTCACCCAGCCCTGATCCTTCTGCCGGTCAAACTCCGCCTGCTCGATCAACTGCTCCTTCTCGCCCTTCACCAGCTTCGCGTAACCTTTCTGGTTCATGGTGCTCTGCGTCTGGATTTGATGGCTGCGCTTCTCGCCAAAGTAGAATTGCCGCGGGTCGCCGGCGTAATCGCTCTGGATGTAAAACACGGATTCGTCCACCAGGCTGAAGGCGACCTCCGCCGCCACCGGCTTGCCCTCGTGATCGCGCGTGGTGACGATGAACTGCCCTTCGTTCTGCGGCTGGTATTGCGGGCGATCCGGTTTCACATCCACGGTCAGGAAGTGTTTCGTCGGCGGGACGATGACTTGCTTTGTGTCCGTGAACATCTGCCGGTCGCTCACCATGACCGCGCTGAGGAAGACGTTCGGCACGTATTTCTCGTCCACGAACAAGTCCACCAGCTTCACCGTGCCGGTGATATGCACGAGGCGATAGTGGTAAAGGTCTTCGCCCTCGACGGTGAACAACACGTAGCGGTCGGGCGAATTGGCGACCAGCATTACGCGTGCTTCGCTGCCGGCGCGGAACGTGTCTTTGTCCGCGATGATCTCCACGCCGCCGTGGCGATAGCCGAGTTCGGTGGACTTGGTGCTGGCGACCCAGATCGTGGTTTCGGCGCGGATTGGCTGGGGCGGGAGACGTGATTCGTGATGCGTGATGCGTGAGCTGTCCTCGGAGGCCCAGGCAATTCGGTAGTAGCCTTCGCGTTCGGGCGTGAAGGTGATTTGGGCGAGGCCGTTCGTGTCAGTTTTCAGAGTTTGCGACAGAATGTCGTCGTGCTCGTAGCCACGGAACTTGAGCCGCCAACCTTTTTGGTCCGGGCGTTCCGGTGCGGGCGGCCAGATTTTGTTTTTCGACTGGAGCGCTTTGAGTTCGTCACCCTTCACTTCGGTGCCGTCCGGTTTGAGCCAGATTTCATACCAGTAATCGCGCGTGATCTTGACCGTGGCTTCGGTCTGCACCGGCTGTTCGTTGGCGTCCTGCACCTTGAAATCCACGCGGGCCTTGTCCTGCGGGCGATAGAGATTGTGCTCGGCTTGCGGATAAACGTAGTAGCGCTGCCGCGTCACGCGGACGTTGCCGCTGCCGGAAATCTCCCGCCGGCTTGCGTCCGTCACGCGCGCCTCGATGCGATACTCGAAGTCCTGCCCGGCGTTGGCGGGCGTGTCAAACGTGAGCGTGGCCTTGCCCGTAGCGTCGGTCTTGAGGGTTTCGCGTTTTAAGATCTGCCCGCCGCCGTAGCCGCGACCCCACCGCGACTGGTTGCCGTCCATGTCCTCGTAAAACCACGCGAATTCGCGCGGGCGGTGCCAGGATTGCCAATACGGATTCTGATTCACGATCACCTCGACGCTGGCATTCGCCACCGGCCCGCCGAAGTAGTAATCCGCCTGAACCACTACCTCGACTTTTTCGCCGACGCGAAACGCTTTTCGCCGACCATCTTCTTCCGGCGTCTTCACGCTCACCTTGAACTCGGGCAACTTGTATTCCTCCAGGCGGAACAACGTGGCGTCGCCGATGCCGGCCTTGCGGCCTTCGTCCCAGAACTGCACGCGATACTCGCCAAGCGGCATGGCCTCGGTGAGTTCCAGCGAACCCCACGC
>CAIKLQ010000745.1 GCA_903828255.1 uncultured Verrucomicrobiota bacterium | reverse complement strand
TCAGCACAGCCGCGCTCCGGTTCAGGGGGAGGGGCTTTCGAGTTCCGCCGGCCATTTGTTTTGGTGAAGCCCCTCCTCTCCCCAACCCTCTCCTCCACTCCCGTGGAGGAGAGGGAGTTTGGTAGCGGCGTCAAGATGCCCTCCGAGTGTTTCCCCCGGCACAGTGCGATTGTAGCTGGTGGTTCGGACAGGTAAACGCTCGTGGCCCTGGCTGGTTTGCTGTAACTTCTTGCTGCACTGCGGCTCAGTCAACGCAGCGATGATATGAAAGAACCAAATGGCATATCCGGGACAACTGGAGATGGCGACGTCGCCGAGGCGAAAGCCCGCTGGAATCCTTACCTCGTCGGCATCGGCAGCCCGAGTTGACAGAAACGCCGGGGCAGTCGCTAGCCGACTGCCCCGGCGGTGAACCCAACCCAATCCTTTACTCAATTGTAAACCGCGCGGTAAAACTTCTTAGCGCCGGTTGTTGTGACCGGGTAAGGCGATGTGGCCCCGACCACTTCACTCCAAGTGCCGTTAACCGTGGTCGCTTCCAGAAGCTTGCCTTGGAAGACGATTTGCCAGCCGCTGCCGTTGCGCTGGATTTGCAGCGAGGGCTGCCCTCCGGTGAAGCCAGGACCAATGGGCGTCGTGGCGAGAATGCCGGTCTTGCTCAAGTAGAAGTCGTCGAACAACACTTCTCCGGTCAGGCTGACACCCATGAGGTAGAGCTTGTTGATGATGTCATCGGGATAGTGCGTTCCCGTGAAATCGTCCACGGTGTTGAGCGCGCGGTCGCTGGGGAGATTCTCGAACAGCGCCGTGCGGGCCGGATCGCCTTCTTTCTGGATGTAAACCGAGAAGAGATCTTCCTCGTCAGGAATGACCCGGGCCCCCGGCACGTTCACAATGGGCACATTGGTGATATCAATCCAGACTTTGTAAACGGCATCGGGTGTGAGGCCGCTCGTGTCGTAAGAATAAGTCCCTCCGCTGCTGACTCCGAGCCACCAGGCGCTGCTGGTGTTATCCCACTTCGGATAGGCCACCGGGCCGCTGTTGTTCGCGTTCATCGTGTACCAGAAGGTCCCCACCCGCTCGGTGATCCCGACCAGGTGCGAAACGTCTGCGGCCGGGGTGCCGCGGGGGGTCATGCGGAAGAACAGCGTGCGGGCCTGTCCGGCGGTCACGGCCAGTCCCTGGAGGTTCAGAATGCCCCCGCTCCCATTGCCATCGAGGGCGTAGCAAGCCGCCTGGCGATTGAGGTTGGTCGGCTGCACCACCATCAACGTGTCGGGCGTCGCGATCGCATTCCAGATTCCATTGGTCGTCAAAACGCCGGTCTTGTAGAAGTCGAAGTTGTCCAGCAGTCCCCAACCCGCCGCGACCCCGGCAACCGCACCGATGATAACGGTTTTGCTGACGGTTTCAACGCCGCGCGTAATCGTGAGCGTGTAGGCGGTCGTGTTGGTCACGCTGACCGCGATGTTCGTCGTGCCGCCGGCCGCAATGGTCCGGGCCGTCACATCCCCGACACCGCTGATGGTGGCCGAGGTGACGTTACCGGGCACGTCCCAGCGCAGCGAGGTTGAATCACCACTGACCACGGCGGCGAGATCCGCCTTGAACGACGTGATGGCCAGGGGCGGCAGCAGGCTCGGGGGATTTGTGATGTAGCTGGTCTGGACTAGGGCGATTTCCTCCGGAGACAGGACGCGGTTCCAATAGACCACCTCATCCATGGCGCCGCCGGAAGCGCTGCCCAGGGTTGACCGGGGGTTGATGCAGAATCCCAGTGAATCCGGCTGGAGCGATGCGCTCGCCGTCGCGGGGGTGGCAACCAAGACGCCATCAATGTAAAGCTGCGCCTTGAGCACCCCACCGCCGATGTCGTGCTGGGAATAAATCACATTATGCCAGGTTTGATCCCAGACCGTGGGGCTGCTCAACTGCGTGTCGCTATAGACGCTTCCCCCAGAGTTGCGAATATACATGCGGAGACCCGCACCACCCAAGCCGCCAAACCCGTGGAACGTGGTGGCTTCCAACGAAGAGGCCTCGCCAAGCTGAAAAGAGCTTACCGGCGCGTTGTTCACCCAAACGGAGTACGTGATGTTGGTTCTGCGGATGCCCGGCAAACCGTCTCCGGGAGCAAACACCTTTTTGCCATACTGCGGCACCGCCTTGTCGAAATACAATGCGCTGCCCCACTTGCCATCAATGATGTTGGTGGCGTTCATGCCGCCGAAAAGCGGCAGGTCATAGGCGGCGACGAGTTCGGGCGTTTTGCCCGCGACAATGGCATCACACGGAAAGTAGGCGATGATGCCGTTGGTGAGATTTGGACTGCCAAAGGCTTTCACCGTGATTCGCGCCACGAGACTGGTGGCACTGCCGCCGGCATTGTTAAACACGAGTTGATACAGCCCGTTGTCGTTGGTGGTCAGGTTCGACAACGGCAACGCATTTGCGTCGGGGCCGGGATAATTGGTGCCGTCCTTCATCCATTGGTAGGAAAACGGGCGCGTGCCGGTGCAGAGTCCCGACAAGGTGAAGCTGTCGCCCTCCAACAGGTTGGTCGCACCAGTCGGGTTGACGGTCACGGTGGGCGCGAAGGCCGGAATCGGCGTGGCGATGCTGTTGGTCATCACGTCCTGAATTTCTCCCTGACTCAGCGCCCTTGCCCAGAGCGCCAAATCGTCCACGGCACCGGTGAAGGGCACGGCCACCGTGGCCCGCACCAGCGCGCCGACGCTGATTTGATTAAACGAGGCGGCATTCTGCGCATAGGTGAAGGTGTTCGTATAGATTGACTGGCCATCCACATAAACCACGAACTTGCTGGTGCCGATGTCGTAAGTGTAAGCGAGGTGATGCCAGGTGCTGTCCAGCGTGTTCGTGTTGCCGAGCACGGCATTGACCTTCAAAGTGCCGGCGGTATCACGGATGATGGTTCGAGTCCTGTTTGTTCCGTCCGACTCCATCCCAAACCGCCATTGAGTCGCCGTGCCAGAGGTCGTCTCCGCGAAAAAGGTGGATTGATTCGCCTGACCGCTGGCACCATTCACCCACACGCAATAGGTCCAACTGCCCTGCTTGGCCACAGGCAGACCGGTATCCCCCACCGGGAGGAGGTAAAGATAATCGCTGCTGTTGCCGGCGAACGTCACAGCATTGCCGAAGCGTCCGGCGACCAGCGCCGTGCTGCCGTCCTTGAGCGGGCCTTGGAGGTCGTTTCCCGCCACAACGTCGGGCGTGGTCATCGAGCCGGAGCCCGGGGCCGTGTTCATCGGCCAGTAGGCCACCAGACCATTGCGAATGTCGGCGGCCAGGAGGGGGAGAGCGGCGAGCAGAACTGCTGCGCCGGTTACGAGCATGGTTTTTGTTTTTATTGGTTTGATTTTCATTGGAGTTGATTTGTTGGAGTTGATTGTGGGAAAGCTAGGCCGCCGCCTCGGTGCTAAGGCCCGGTGCGGTTGTCATCGTTGGAAATGTTGTACTCGATCAGGAAATTCTTGGCGGGAACCCAGGCGGCATGACCGTCGCAATAGATGACGTTCTCCCCGAAGGCTCCGTGGTTGTCCGTCTTGTCCGGGTAATTATTGAGGCTGCCGGGCAGCGCGGCGAACTGGTCATCCGCGTCGTGAATCAACTGGATGCGCGTGGGACCGGGTTTCATGCCGCGATTTGCCGTATTGACCGCAAGGGTAAAACTGTTGACCAACTTCTCCGATTTTTTCTTGGGGATACCGGACACAATCATTGCCCCGTCCACTTCATAGCTGATGCCCCGGCCCGCCAGGCGTCCGTTCGGGCAGTTGTCCAGCAAGTCCTTCACGTACTTGCGTCCGGTGGGGTAAACGATCAGCTCGTTGGTGATCGTGTTCTGCGTGCTCGGGCATACGAAGCTGTTCAGGTTCGCCGCATACGAAGGAAACAGGAAATTCACGTCGTCATCGTCGCCACTGCGCTGGTCTGGCGTCCCGATCGTGTCCCCGACCACATCGCCGTTCGAATCATCGGCATACAGCATCGTGCTCAAACCAATTTGTTTCACGTTGTTGAGGCAGCCAATCTTCTTGGCCCGGTCCTTGGCTTTGCTCAACGCCGGCAGGAGCATGGCCGCGAGAATCGCGATGATGGCGATCACCACCAACAGTTCGATCAGGGTAAAACCGAGGATGCGGGTCCGGGGTTCGTTCGTTGCGCGCGTCGTTTGCAGGTTTGCGTGGTGCATGATCTCGGCGTCATCTTAGCGGGTCGGTTCGATTGCGCTATTGTCCGAAAGGATAACCCGCCGGAGGATTTCACGCTTGTCTTCGCACACATTCGCGTCTTCTCTAGCCCCCATGAACCGCCCGACCGTCCGCCCGATCCACGATTCCGCCTCCACCGCTTCGGCGGCGGGAGGAAGGGTTTGCGGCACCGTCCTGAGAGCGGGTGTCAGGATGAGCTTGCTGCTCCCCGCGTTGAACCCGCTGAACTCAATGGTCTTCGGTCTCTGCCTGGCGTTCACCGTCGCCGCGCGCGGCGGCACCGTTGCCGCCGAGCCTGACTTCGGCCCGCGGGTGTTGATCTTTGAGCCCGGTCATGCCGACACCCAGGCGAGGATTCAGGCGGTGTTTAAGGAACAGGAGCGGGCGCAATTCGGCTCCGGCCGCTACGCGCTCCTCTTCAAACCGGGGCG
>CAIKLQ010000744.1 GCA_903828255.1 uncultured Verrucomicrobiota bacterium | reverse complement strand
GGAACTCGAAGTCGCCAAGGACAACGCCAACGCGATGACGCGCCAGGCCGAGAAAGCCACCGTCGCGAAGAGCGAGTTTCTGGCCAACATGAGCCACGAGATTCGCACGCCGTTAAACGGCGTTCTCGGGATGAATGGGTTGCTGCTCGGAACGGAACTCAACGCCGAACAGCGCCGCTACGCCCAAACCATCCGCGCCAGCGGCGAGACGCTGCTCACCCTGCTCAACGACATTCTGGACTTCTCCAAGATCGAGGCGGGCCAGTTGGAATTGGAAACCCTGAAGTTCAGCCTGCCCGACGTGCTGGAAGATTTCGCTGGAATGTTGGCGCTGCGGGCGCATGTGAAAGGGCTGGCCTTCGGCTGCGTCCTGGCCCCGGAAGTGCCGACGCATCTGCTGGGCGATCCGGGCCGGCTGCGCCAGATCCTCACGAACCTCACCGGCAACGCGCTCAAGTTCACCGAGAAAGGCGCGGTCGTCGTGCGCGTGCGCGTGATCGAGGAAACGGCGGCGGAGGTGCAACTGCGCTTTGCGGTTTGCGATACGGGCATTGGCATCCCGGAGGACAAGCGGGCCAAGCTCTTCCAGAAATTTTCGCAAGTGGATTCCTCGACGACGCGGCTCTATGGCGGCACCGGGTTGGGGCTGGCGATTTCCAAGCAACTCGCGGAACTCATGGGCGGCGAAGTGGGCGTGGAGAGCGTGGTGGGGCAGGGGTCGGAATTTTGGTTCACGGTGCGCCTGGGCAAACCCGTTGGCCGCAAACGCACCGCGGCCCGCGGCCCCGCCGAACTGCGCGGCGTGCGCGTGCTGATTGTGGATCCACGCCCCGTCAATCAGGAGATTCTCACGGGTTTGCTGGATGGCTGGGGACTGCGGGCGGCGCACGTCCCCGACGGTCCGGCTGCGCTGCACGCCCTGGCCGAAGCCCACGCCGCGCAAGACCCGTTCGGGATCGCGATGCTGGATCTGCAATTGCCCATCATGGATGGCAACGTCTTGGGCCGCGCTATCAAGGCCCATCCGGACCTGGGCGCCACGCGGTTGGTGCGGCTGACCAACTTGGGCCAATCGGATCGCGACCCCGATTGGGAAGCCAACGGTTTTGTCGCCACCTTGAGCAAGCCGGTGCGGCGGGTGGAACTGCAAGAAGTGCTGGCGGCGGTCATGAGCGGCCGGAAGCTGGCGCCCGCCCCGGCGGACCCCACGGCGGGTTTCGCTGCGGAAAGCGCGTTGCGGCCCGCCCGCATCCTGGTGGTGGAAGACAACACTGTTAACCAGCTAGTAGCGGTGGGCATCCTGACGAAACTGGGTATGAGCGCGGACGTGGCGGCCAACGGGCTGGAAGCCATCGAGGCGCTGGCGACTTTGCCCTACGATTTGGTGCTGATGGACATGCAAATGCCGGAGCTGGACGGGTTGGGGGCGACCCGGCAAATTCGCGATCCGCAATCGCGGGTGCTGGACCACCGCGTGCCCGTGGTGGCCATGACCGCCAACGCTATGCGCGGCGACCGGGAAGAATGTCTGGCGGCGGGCATGGATGATTACGTCGCCAAGCCGATTGAAGTCGCGTCGTTGGTCGCGGCGCTGAAGAAATGGTTGAAGCCGGAGCCAAAAAAGGAAGCCCGCGCGCCGCAGGTGGCCACCACGCCTCCGCCGGAGCCGTCGGAGACATCGGAGACATCGCAGCGCCGGTCTGTGACCGGCTTTGGAGGGGCGGGAGGCTTGGACAGGTCGGAAGGCGCAAAGCCGGTCACAGACCGGCGCTCCGACGGCGTGCCGGAGTCACCAGCGGAAATCCCGATCTTTGACCGCGCGGGTTTGTTGAATCGCGTGATGCAGGACGAGGGCCTGGCCCGGCGGTTGGTCGCGCAGTTCCTGGAAGATTTGCCGGGCCAGATTCGGCAATTGCAGGCGTTTGCAGCGGCCGGGGAGATGGAGCATGTTCGCGAGCAAGCCCACCAGATCAAAGGTGCGTGCGCGGTGGTGAGCGGCGAAGCCTTGCGCGCCCTCGCGGCGACGCTGGAAGCCGCCGGCAAAGCCGGAGATCTGGCCACGATCACGGCCCGGCTGCCGGAAGTGGCCGCCCAGTTCGCGAGGTTGCAGACTGCCTTGCAGGAGGAAACCAAATCATGAAAGTAACTGCCGGCGGGCCAATTCGGCTCGCGATCATTGACGACGAGACGCTTTTTTCGGGACCTCTGGCGTGGTGGCTGAGAGAGACGCCCGGCTTCTGTGTCGTGGGCTGTGCCGAAGGCG
This sequence comes from uncultured Verrucomicrobiota bacterium, assembly GCA_903828255.1. Classification (GTDB taxonomy): domain Bacteria; phylum Verrucomicrobiota; class Verrucomicrobiia; order Limisphaerales; family JADLHS01; genus CAIKLQ01. The sequence goes on along the minus strand of CAIKLQ010000744.1, from coordinate 6,046 downwards.
GTCGTCTGGGCTGGGAACTGTGCCTGGCCACGCGGCCGGAGGTGGCGCTGGTGGATTGCGTCATGGATGACGGGGATGGTTTGTCGCTGGCGAAGCGGTTGCGGGCCGAACTGCCCGGGGTGAAGTTGATCATCATGACCGGGCAGTTGACGCCCTATGCCGCCTGGCGGGCGGGACAAATCGGCGTGGCGGGGCTGATTGATAAAGCGATCAAATTGGAGGATTTGACCGCCGTGATCCGGATCGTGGCGGGCGGCGGCGAATTCGTCAGCCCGTCCTTCCAGCAGATTCGGGATGATTGGTTGACGAAGCCGGAGTCCTTTCAGAACGTGCTCACCAAACGGGAACTGACGGTACTTTCCGGGGTGGCAGCCGGGCACAGCGATGTCGCCATCGGCACCCAGTTGGGCATTTCCCCGGAAACGGTCGCATGTCACCGAAAAGCGGTGCGGAAGAAATTGGGGGTACACAACGACCGCAGCCTGGTGGCGTATGGCTTGGAGTGGGGGCTCTCCGGAGTCGGTCAATCAGAAATGAAACCATCCGCCCGGCTCAGCGCTGCGACACCCCTGGCCGGAGCGCCAAAAACACCGCCTGCACCGCTTCAATCTGATCCTCAATCGCCTCCATGACCGACTCCAAGATGTAGCTGGGAAGGCCCAGGTGCTGCCACGCTTTGAGCTGCAACGGCGGCACGAACCGTTCGCCCGAACTGCCCAACTGGAGCGCGTTGACCAGATGGTCGGCCAGATGCACGACGGCGGCCCCGGGATTTTGCGACCCTGCCGCCAGCGGTTGATGATGCCACGCCACGGCTTCGACCAAGCGGGCCGGATACTGCCACTTGCGCAACAACGCCTCCGCAATCTGGGCGTGGTCAAACGTCAGCACCTTAAGCTCGGCTTGGCGCAGCAACTGGGGCTCGGAGTGGTAACAATCAAAAACCTCCCGCGCACATTCGGGCGCTTGCGAATACAAAACCAACCGGCCCAGGTCATGCACCAAGCCCGCGACAAAATACTTTTCCGGCTTGGGCAAGCGCCGCGCAATCGCCAGCACCCGCGCGCCCACGCCACACGCCAAACTATGCCGCCAGAAGGATTCCATGTTCACGAACTCCTGCGGCACCCCGGCAAACGCCTCAATGACACTCGCCGCCACCAGTAAGTCTTGCACTTCCACGAAGCCGATGAGGCCGATGGCCTCGGCCACCGTCTCCAAGCGGGTGGGAAAACCATAGAACGAACTATTCCCCAACTTCAGCAACCGTAACGTCAGGTCCGTATCCTTTTCCACCACCGCCCCCATTTCGAGCAGACTGCTCTGCGGATCGCTGGTGACCGCTTCGAGTTCCAAGATGATCGGCCCGTACGAGCCGAGACTGCGCGGAATGCCCCCGACGAGGGTTTCAATTGTAGGCTTTGCCGGCTTCATGAAGTTGAGCTTGCAGAGCGGGTTGGAAAAGTAGCCGGCGACCTAAGAAAGCTCTGACTGTTGAGCGGGCAGGTCCAAAACCCCCCCAGAGCTTTGGGCCGCCTTACGGCGGCGGCTACGACCGCGGTTGGGGTTTTCAAACCGGCTCTCAGACCTTGCCGTGAGGCTTTGAACGCGAACCGGAAACCCCAGGCTTCGGGCGTTCTACCCCACCTTGAAATTGGCGGCCCGGCTTGCCAAGTTGGACAAGCCGAGCCGCTCTTGCAGCGCACGGATGGTGCCCCGGCTCCTGCAAAGGAACACGGTGAAAGAGGGGAGCAGAACTCCCCCTTGTGGCGTATCGGACTCTCGTGCGTTATCCGTTCCATGAAGAAAATTGCGGGCCGGGTTCACCGGTCCTCCGTTTCGACGCCCACCGTCATTTGCGAGCGGTTTGAACTGACCCGGCCCTCACTTGCAGGGCCCGTATAGTGGTATCCGCCCGTTGCCCCAAGCGCCTGGGGGCGTCGGTTGGACTCCCGGCACGATTTCTCAGCTGTGAAATCGGGCGCTTCCGCTGGATTGGTTTGCCGGTTACCACTATTCATTGCCGTAGCATAGTCCGCCCGGTCCCAGTCGGCTATGGGGAAATCCCTCGTCGGGACGTAGGGATAATGGGAAGTGCCTTGTCGGGTGTTTACCCTACAAGAATCCCGAAAAGTTGACCTTGCGGCGTCAATTCCACCCGGGTTTACCATTGAACGACCGTATCCGGTTCGCACATACTACCACGATGCGAACCCGCAAATGCCTGCCCGTGAGCTATGTCCGCGAAACTAGGCGGCGCTTTTCGCTGATCGCCGTCTTGGGCCTGACGGTGACCGGTCTGCCCGGCCCCGCGCAAACCAATGTCGGTCTCTGGCCGGCGGTTCAGGTCCAAGGTTCGACCCTCCGCGTCTGGGGCAGAAGCTACGAGTTCGCACCGACCGGCCTGCCGCGTGCGATCCGGTCGCGGGGCGAGCAGTTGCTCGCCCGCCCGGTCACGTTCCGGGTCAACGGCTCTGAAGCAAGCGACGCTCGTTGCCATTTCACCACGACGAATCAGGAGGCGACCACCTGGGAATCCTCCGGCACGCTGGCCGGCATTCCCTATCGCTGTCGCGGGACGGCTGAGTTCGACGGCATGATGCGATTCGACGTCGAATGGACTGCCAGCTCGAACGCGCCGCTGACGGAACTTCGTTTGGAAATTCCCCTGCGACCGACCCAGGCCAGCCTGCTTCATTTCTATCCGCCACCTTACGAGTTCCCGGCCATGACCTGGCCGAAACCCGAACGTCTCAACAGCATTGCCCGCCCGGCTTATTGGCGTTCATGTTTTTCGCCTTTCGTGTGGCTTGGCAACGAGCAACGTGGCCTCCAATGGTTCTGCGAGTCCGATCAGAATTGGCGACCAAAGGATCCGAACACCGCATTGGAGATCACCACCACGGACAATGATGTGGTCCTGCGGATTCACCTCCTCGACTTAGGCGCCAAGATCGAGCGGCCGTTCCGTCTGACCTTCGGCCTGATGGCCGGCCCGGTACGCCCCACTCCGGCAACCTTTGAGCAGGGGCACTTTGGTTATTGTCACTGGGCCGGTTATGCGATGGGCGATACGATTCGCGCGGGAACTAACCCGCAGGCCACCGAACTCGACTACCGCCGCGATCTGGGCGCGCGTTTCGTGGGGATGCACGAAGACTGGACCGATTTCGAGGGCATGTCCCGCGTCAGTCAGCCCGAGAAGCTCAGGCATCTGGTCGAACAGGTCCACGCTCGGAAGATGGGGCTGGTTCTCTATCACTCCATGCTTCTGCCGGACATCGCTCCGGAGTACGCCGATCTGGCCACCGACTCTCTCTGTGAACCGCAGAGCGCCTATTACATTCACGCGCGCGAACCCAAACAGCGCGATTACCCGATCTGCTATCGCAGCCGCTATTCGGCCAAGTTCACCGCCGGGATTGAACGGCTGTTCAAGGAGTATGGCATTGACGGCGTCTATCTGGACGGGGCGGCCTCGCCGAACTATTGCGCCAACACCAAACACGGTTGCGGCTACGTCGGGGCCGACGGGCAACGGCGTCCGACCTTCACGATCTTCGCGGCGCGCGAGCAGATGAAGCGACTGACCCGCATCTGCCAGGCCCAAGGCAAACCAACCCTGATCGTCGCCCACATGTCTGGCATGGTGACTCTGCCGACCCTGAGTTTCGCGGACCTCCTGCTGACCGGCGAACAATACTGGAAATCACCGGACACCTTTCGCCCGCCGCTCGAATTTTTTCGCGCCGAGGCCATGGGCCATCCGCACGGACTGCCCACCGACTTCATCGGCTACCCGCCGTTGAGCGGGCCCTGGGCGCAGACGATGACGGCCTTGCACAACGCTCCCAGCCCGTGGTGCTTGGGCGGCTGGGATATGTTGCGACTCTATCGCCAGTTCGACGTGGACCAAGCCCGCTGGTATCCATACTGGCAACCCGGCGGTCTGGCTACCGCCGACAAACCTGAGGTCCGCGTCTCAGGCTTCTGCCAGATAGGACGAAAAGCCCTGCTGGCCATCGGCAACATCTCTGCCGCCCCGGTGCAAGCGACCCTTACCTTCGATCAAGCCGCCCTGGGATTCGCAGTCACGCCCGATCATATCCGCGACCCGCTGGCCGGAACGGCGGTCAGACCTGTCGAAGCGGGCTGGCGGCTCCAACTGGAACCCGAGACCACTCGCTGGTTGTGGATTGAAACGTCCCGATAACCCGGCATCCTTGTTAGAGCCGGTTTGAAAACTCCAATCGCGTGGTTGTTTTGGGCCTGCACGCTCAAAAGTCAGAGCCTCCTTACGTCGTCGGCTACTTTTCAAGCAGGCTCTTAGCCATTTAGATCATAGTGCGACATTGCCACGCCGCCCATTAAGGACGGGCCTCCCAGCAACAGGTCGGCAGTGGTCCTCATCGTTAGTGTCCGTGCCCACGGGCACTTATTGAGGCTCGCCAAATAGGGTGCCAGGGAATAGGCGCGAGCGGAGCGCGGCGTTCCCGCCGCGCTCCGTCACCCAATTGCACGAGCCTCGATAGTCGGTCCGGCTTTCGGTTAGGCCATAGGTAACATAACATTTTCTGGCCCCACGAAAAATCGAGGCCACAGTCAAAGGTCCGGCACGCCTTGCGGCAGGGGAAAAGGGGCCGCCAATTCGACGAGACCACAAAACTGAAAAGCCCTGGCGCGGGGCGAGCCAAGCAGGCGCGATTTCCAGAACTGTAGTTTACTTCTTTCCCCCAGGCCTCCTTCGGGGTAGGGTTCAAACCAATGCGACCGCGACCGAAGCAATTCCTCAGCAATGAAAGCCGAAACATTGAATGAAACAAGATGCCGCCGATTCTAGCCGAGGGAGTGTGGAGCAATCGCACCCTGCACTTGGGAAGTCACTCACCAGTGGGTGGGCCGGGAATAAGATCGCGGTCTGGGGTCTGTTCGTTACCTGCTGTTCCCTCCACGCTCAACCCGTCTCGGAACCAGTCCTCCCGGTCGCAAGCCATAGCGCCTCGGCTATGAGGATCTATCAGCTTCCTCCGGGCGAGGTTGCCGCTCCCATCGCCATCACCGCGGGCGGGCGGCCGCTGCCGGTCTCGCTGTGCTACGTCTCCGCCTATCCCTATAACCGGCGTTGGCCCGGTCATCAGCGCCCGACTGACCAGCGCGAGGTCGCCTACTTTGCGCGTCTGGCGGGGAAGGGACCGATTGCCTTTCGCTATACCCCCGCCCGGGCCTTTTCGGTTTGCACCATCCGGCCCCTGTCGGCAAAGGTCATTCCGACGGTGAAGGACGGCACCATCACCTTTACCCTTCCCCGTGCCGGCGGTTACTCGGTCGAGCTTGACGGTCTCCACAACGCGCTGCATCTCTTTCTCGACCCGCCCATGAACTACCGCGTCTCGCCCGGCGCGAAAGGGGTTCACTATTTCGGCGCGGGGGTCCATCGCATCGGCATCCTGCACTTAAAGGACGATGAGACGGTCTATATTGATGAGGGGGCCGTCGTCCACGGCTGCATTCACGGGGACGGCGTTCATCGCGTTCGGATTCTCGGCCGCGGGATCCTCGACAACAGCGAAAACGTCGAGGAGATCCTCCGCAAAGTTGACCAACTCGGAGACGGTTCTGTTGATGTCCGTAATAGCCGTCGGGAGCACACGATTCATCTCATTAATTCCAGCGACATCGAGATCGAGGGCATCACCATCCGCGACTCCTTGCTCTACAACATCGCTTGCTTCGGTTGCAGCAAGATCGCGATCCAGAACTGCAAGACCATCGGCTGCTGGCGTTACAACTCCGATGGGATCGACCTGCACAACTGCCGCAACGCGCGCGTCGCCGACTGCTTCGTGCGCACGTACGACGATTCGCTCTGCGCGAAAGGCCACCCCGGCTATCGCTACGACACCTGCGAGGACATTCGCTTTGAGCGCTGCGTCGTCTGGAACGATTGGGGGAAAGCGCTCGAGATCGGAGCCGAAACCAGCGCCGAGCACCTGCGCCGGATTGTTTTCCGCAACTGCGATGTCATCCACGCCACCCATCCCGCCAT
>CAIKLQ010000743.1 GCA_903828255.1 uncultured Verrucomicrobiota bacterium | reverse complement strand
TCTCTGGATTTGCGCCAAGGCTTGGAGGATGGATTCGGGGGTGGTTTGAGTATTCATGTGCGGGTGGTATATTCGTTACACATATACTATGCCACAAAAAAAGCCGGAAACCTAAACTCGCTGGAGGGTGTCTTGCGCCCGAGACGGTGTGTTGCGTGTTGCGTGTTCCGTCAAGCAGCAGGCGAATGCGGCCACTTGACAAAACACGCAACACCCAACACGCAATACGCAACCCGTCCCCTCACGCCAAACTTGCGCGAATCCTCCGGCTACGGAACACTCCGCGCGTGGCTTCCACAGTTTACGACGCAATCATCATTGGTGGCGGACCGGGCGGCAGCAGCACTGCGTGCTATCTGGCCCGGGCGGGGAAGCGCGTGCTCGCCCTCGAAAAGGAAAACTTCCCACGCTTTCACATCGGCGAGTCCCTGCTGCCCTACAATGCCGCCCTGTTCCGCGAACTAGGCGTTTGGGAAACACTCCAAGCCGCGGGATTTCCACGAAAAGTCGGCGCGCAGTTTCATCTCAGCAACGGCACGCTTTCCACCCGCTTTATTTTTGGCGAAGGCAAATTCACCCGCGAGCCGGAGGTGTTTCAGGTGGAGCGCGCGAAGTTTGACCATATTCTGCTCAAGCACGCCCGCTCCTCCGGTGCGGACGTGCGCGAGGGCTGGACGGTGCAGAGGACCTCCTCCGACACGGACAGTGTCACGCTCCATGCCACGGATCCGCAGGGAGCGAAGCACCAGTTCACTGGAAAGTTTATCGTGGACGCCAGCGGACGCGCCAATCTCACCGGCAACCAGGAAGGCATGCGCGTCATGCATCCGCGCCTCAAGAAGCTGGCGGTCTTCGGTCACTTCACCGGCGTGCAGCGCGACCCCGGCGACAGCGGCGGCGACACGGTCATCTTTCGGCTCGAAAACAAATGGTTCTGGCTCATCCCGGTTTCGGCGGAGAAAACCAGCGTCGGACTGGTCCTGGACAAGGATGAGTTTGCCCAAAACGGCGGCAAGCCCGCGGAGGTATTCCAACGCTGGCTGGACGCCACCGCGCCTCTTAAGGACCGCATGACGAACGCCCGCCCCGTCGGCGACCTGCAAACCACCTCGGACTTCAGCTACTCCAACCGCAGCCTCGTTGGCCAGCGGTTGTTGCGTGTGGGGGACGCAGCGGGCTTCATGGACCCGATTTTTTCGGCCGGCGTTTTTCTGGCGATGTGGTCGGGCAAGCTGGCGGCGGAAGTGATTCAAGAGTCACTCGCGAGCAACGATGACGGAGCGCGCCGCGCCGCCCGCTATGAGAAGCGCATCAAGCGCGGCATGAGTTTCTACTGGACAATGGTCGAGCATTACTACACGCAGCCGTTCATGGAGTTGTTTCTCCAGCCGCGCAATCACGCCGACCTGCCTGCCGCCGTAAACGCGGTGCTCGCTGGCGAACTCGAAGGCGGCTGGCGGTTGTTCTGGCGGCTCCACTATTTTTACTGGCTCGTCAAACTCCAGGCCCGCTGGGGTACGATCGTTCCCCGCTTGTCTTTCCGCCCGGTTCGCGTGGTCACCAACGGCCCAGCCCAATGCTCGCACGAAGGTTAAAGCCTTGCGCCCGGAACGCAGCGCTCCAGCTCTGCGCTTTGCTGCTTTTCGCATTGTGCGTCACGGGCTGTCGCACTGGACCGCCGCTGGCGCCCGCCGATTTCGCTGCGCCCGGCTGGTCCGTGCAACAAGGCCAGGCGGTGTGGAAACCCAACGCCCGCCGTCCCGAACTGACCGGGGAACTGCTCGTCGCCACGAACGCCAGCGGTGGCCTCTTCGTTCAGTTCACCAAGGACCCTTTCCCGCTCGCTACCGCGCAAACGACCGCCGGGAGCTGGCAAATCAGCTTTGCCGCCGGCCGGCATTCGTGGCAGGGATACGGGCGGCCGCCGAATTTGTTCATGTGGTTTCAGCTTCCGCCCGCGCTGCGCGATGAAGCCTTGCCCCAGCCCTGGAAGTTTTCCCGGGCCGCCGACTCGTGGCGATTGGAAGACCCCCATAGCGGCCAATGGCTGGAGGGCCGGTTCTTCCAGTGAAGCCGCGCTGGTTTCGCCCGTGGTGGTTGCTGCTGCTCATTCCGCTGGCGCTTGGCTTGGCGCGACTGCGTTTCAACGTCGAGGTGCTCGATCTTCTGCCCGGCGATGTTCCCTCCGTCGCTGGCGTGAAACTCTACCAGCAAAAGTTTTCCAACTCGCGCGAACTCATTGTCACGATTCACGCGCCCGACCGCGAAGCCGCCACCGCCGCGGCCCAAGCCATCGCCGAAAAACTTCGCACCGACACCAGCCGCATCGCCGAGGTAATTTGGCAACCGCCGTGGCTGGAACATCCCGAGCAGACCGCCGGACTCATCGCACATCTCTGGTTCAACCAACCGCCGCACGAATTCGCCGCCCTGGCCGACCGTCTCGCGGAGACGAATCTCGCCGCCGTGCTGGCCGCCACGCGCGAGGAGCTCACCACCACGCTTTCGCCGCCCGAGATCGCGCGGCTTGGATACGACCCTTTCGGGCTCACCCGCCTGCCGGAAAACGTGGCCAATGCCGCGCCGGGCTTCAGTCAGGGCGATGAAATGTTCGCCTCGCCTGACGGGACTTTCCGCATCCTGTTCGTCAAATCTCGGAGTGACCTCAGCGGCTATCGCGAATGTACCGACTGGCTGGCGGCGGTGAAGGCCAGGGCAACTTCAGCCTCTCCCGCAGGTGTCTCGCTGGGTTTCACGGGCCGCCCGGCGTTCGTCGCGGAGCTTTCCGCCAGCATGAAACACGACATCACGATCTCCGTCCTCGGCACGGCGGTGATCATCGCGATTTTGTTCTGGCTCGCGCACCGCCGCTGGAAACCGATGCTCTGGTTGCTCACGCTGCTGGCGTTGATCCTCGCCAGCACGCTCGCGCTCGGCGGCCTGGTGTTTGGCGCGATCAACGTCGTCAGCATGGGCTTCGCGGCCATCCTGCTCGGCCTCGCGGTGGACTACGCCGTGGTGCATTACCAAGAAGCGCTCGCGCACCCGGACCTGAGCATCCCGCAAATCCGCCGCGCCATCGCGCCCAGCATCTTCTGGGCGGCGGTGACGACCATCATGGCCTTCATCGTGCTAAACTTTGGCGGGCTTCCGGGCCTGGCCCAACTCGGCTCACTGGTAGCCATCGGCGTGACGATCTCCGCGTTCGTGATGATTTTCGCGTTTCTGCCACCGTTGTTTCCGAGCCGGATGGAAACAAATCCCAAACCCTTCTCCTTAGCACCCGGCTTCAGCCGGGTGGCAGCCGCACCGAGCGACAAGGAAACCGTTTCAACGGTTTCCCGCACGCACAAGAAGCTCATCTTCCGCGTAACTGGCCTCTTGATCCTCGGCTGCGCTGCCGTTCTCCTCACCGGGCTGCCGAAACTGGACGCCAGTTCAAATGCGCTGCAACCCCGCGGCAGTCCGGCCTACGCCGCCATTGAAGCCATCAAGGAACATCTGAACCAAAAGCGCGATCCGCTCTGGCTCGTGATCTCAGGGCGCGACGAAAGTGAAGTGGCCCGCAGACTTGACGCCGTCACGCCAGCGCTGCACCAGGCCGTGACGACTCGCACGCTCTCCGGGTTCGCCCTGCCCGCCGCGCTTTGGCCACGACCGGAGTTCCAATCCACCAACCGCGCGACCGTCGCTCGCCTTGTGGCGCAGCGCGACGCCTTCCGCAGCGCCGCGCTCGCCGGAGGTTTTTCCGAAGACGCGCTGGGTTTGACGCGCAGTTTGCTGGACGACTGGCAAATCGCCGCCGCCGCAACGAACACGTATTGGCCAACGAATCCGCTCTGTTCCTGGATTCTCGAAAAGTTCGCCGTGCGCGAAGCCACGAACTTCTTCGCCGTCGGTTTTCTTTTTCCCCCAACGAACGGCGTGAACCTCGCCGCGCTCCACGAGCTTGAGAACCATCTTCCGCGCGACGGTGTTTGGCTCGCGGGCTGGGATTTGCTCGGCGGGGCGATGCTGGAAGTCGTGCGCCACAATCTTTGGAAGCTCGTGCTGCCGATGATCGGGCTGGTGCTGCTCGCGCTGTGGCTCGCGTTCCGGCGGAGCGCGGAGATCGTGTTGAGCCTCGGCGTGTTGCTGTTGAGCGGACTGTGTTTGCTCACAGTCATGCGCACGCTGGGCTGGTCGTGGAATCTGCTCAACCTGATGGCGCTGCCGCTCATTCTCGGCACGGGCGTGGACTACAGCCTTTTCATGCAACTGGCCTTGCGACGGCACGGCGGCGATCTCGCCCTTGCGCATCGCTCGGTCGGTCGCGCGCTGCTGCTATGCGGCGGCACCGCCATCGCGGGGTTTGGCATGTTGGGACTCTCGAGCAACGCCGGGATGGCGGGTCTCGGACAGGTTTGCGCCGTCGGGATCGCGGCCAACATGCTGCTCTCGATCTATCTGCTCCCGGTGTGGTGGAAAGCCACTGCGGGCCGGTTCGGGAACTTGGGACTCCCGATTTCCGCCGATTCCCACTCAAAGAAACCATCCTCGCTCTACTCAGCAAAACTCTGGAGCGCTGGCCTGTGGCTCGCCCGGGTGTTGCCGCTCGGCGTTTCCCAAACGCTCGCCAGGGTCGCCGGCAGACTCTATTGGCAATGCGCCGCCCAGCGCCGCGAAGTGGTGATCCAAAATCTTCTACCCGTGTTCAACGGCGACCGGACCGCCGCGATTCGCGCGTCGCGCAATCTGCTGAGTGAGTTCACGCTAAAACTGGTCAGCTTGTGGCGCTACGAAGCGGGCATTGAGTTGACGGCGAGCAACGGGGACTGGCGCGGTTGGGACTATTTCACCCACGCGCACGCCAAAGGCAAGGGCGTGCTGATCGTCACACCGCACTTGGGCAACTGGGAGCTGGGCGCGGCCTTCTTCGTCCGGCACGACATTCCGCTGCTGGTGTTGACGCAGGCCGAACCCGACGCGGAATTGACCCGGATGCGTCAGGCCTCGCGCTCGTTGCGGGGCGTAGAAACGCTGGTCGTGGGTGAAGATGCGTTTGCGTTCGTGGAGATCATCAAGCGCCTCCAGGCCGGCGCGACGGTGGCGCTGCTCGTGGATCGTCCGCCGACCGCGACGGCGGTGCCGGTCCAGTTATTCGGACGCCCTTTCCGTGCCTCGATTGCCGCCGCGGAACTCGCGCGCGCCTCGGGCTGCGCCATCGTGCCCGCGATGGTCGTGCGCAGCGGTGATGGCTACGATGCGGAGATCCTGCCAGAGATCGCTTACGACCGCGCCGCCATCGGCGACCGCGCGACCCGCATCCGCTTGACGGAGGAAATCCTGCGTGCCTTCGAGCCAGCGATCCGACAACATGCCGAGCAATGGTACCACTTCGTGCCGGTCTGGGTGAAATGAAGATGAACATCGAACATCCAATATCGAACATCCAACATCGAACTCGCTGCGGGCGGCCGGTTTGTTCGATGTGCGAGGTTCGGTGGTGGGTGGTGGGTGTTTTCCTTTTTCTGGTTCTTGTCTCCCGCTCCCCCGCCGCCGACACCAACGCCGTCCTCACCGGCTGGCTCGCCGCCCAAGCCGATCTTCACACCTGGTCCGCCGACTTCACGCAGACGCGGATGCTCAAGGCGCTCACGCAACCACTGGTCGCGACGGGCCACATCGCGTTCGCCACCCCCAACAATTTTCGCTGGGAACTGGGCCAACCGGCCAAAACCATCGCGCTCCGGAACGGCGACGAAATGTTCGTCATCTATCCGCGCCTGAAACGCGCCGAGCATTACCCGATAGGGAAAGCCGCGCCGGGCGAATGGCGCGACATGCTATCGCTGCTCGACGCCGGTTTCCCGCACGACCGGGCCGGGTTCGACCGGCAGTTTCGCATTCTGTCGCTCACGGAAACAAACGGCTCGTGGCTGCTGGGCTTGCAACCAGTCAGCGCCTTTGCGCGCAAGATGATGACGGAGATCCGCGTCGGCCTGGCGACGAACAACTTCTCCCTGACAAGCAGCGAGCTGGTTTTCATAGACGGGTCGCGGATGCGAAATGACTTCACCACCCCCGTCATGAACCCGCGCCTAGATGAGAACGCTTTCATGTGGAAACCCGAGGCCGATTTCAAAGTGACCGAACCGTTGGCGAAATGAAAACGCGTTTCTCGAAGGAATTTTTGCATCACGCTTGGGCCTGCCCTGAACCGGCAGTCGGAGCGCGGACGCCTTCGTCCGCGCGTTCCTGCCCCGGAGGTTCGCGCGGACGTGGGCGTCCGCGCTCCTGCCGATGGCAGGTTCGTTGCCCTACTGCTCGGTTTTGAAATCTTGGAAGCTCCCCAAGAATGAACGCCGATCAACTTCAAGCCGCTCTCAATCTCCTGCCGCACGGCCCGGAGTTTCGCTTCTTGGATCGCTTGCTGGCACTGGATCCCGGTAAAACCGGCGTGGGGGAGTATCGCGTGCGCGGCGATGAACCGTTTTTGCGCGGCCACTTTCCCGGCGCGCCGCTGATGCCCGGCGTGTTGCTCGTGGAGGCGGCGGCGCAACTCGCCGGTGTTGTGGCGCAAAGTGCTCCAGTAATAGCACCCCTGCCCGGCTTGAAGCTCACTGCGCTCCGCGCCGTGAAGATCCTCGGCACGGCCCGTCCCGGAGAACTCGTTCATCTCCAAGCACGCATCCTGGGACGGTTGGGAAATCTGATTCAGGCGCAGGCCAACGCGTCAGTGTCCGGCGCGGTCGTGCTCACGGCGGAATTGACGCTTAGCGGCGGATAATAATCGGAGCGCCGAGGCGGGGCTCGGTGTCCCGCTCAAACTGCCTGTCGCTTTTTCGAATATCGCCGCCGCCATTCCGCCCGGGAAACTTTTCCGACGTGATTGGCCGACAGCGAAGGCACGAACCACCAATCGCGCGGCACTTGCCACGCTGGCAGTCGGGCCAGCAGGAATTGCCGCAGGTCCTCCGCTTTGACTTGCGTCGCCGCCACCACACAAGCCACCGGTAAATCCGTGCGGCCAGCATCGTGATCGGGCACGCCAAAAACCAGACAGGCAGTAACCGATGGATGTTGTACCAACACCTGCTCGATCGTGAAGGGTAGAACTTTCCGGCCCGCCACGTTGATTTGATCGCTCGACCGCCCGCGCAGGAAAACCAGCCCGTCATTCAACTCTGCCAGGTCGCTGGTTTGAAACTGACCCAAACCCAAAGTCGGTTGCGGCTCGGGCCAGTAGGTTTCGCCCACGGCGTGACTCTTCACGACCAGGCAACCCGCGGCACTGACTCCGAGAGAAACATTGCGCAGCGGCGACCCGGCGCACGCTGGATCGGTTCGAGGCGTCTCGCTCCCGTCATAGGCAATGCCGCCGCACTCGGTTGAGCCGTAGAAATTGTGCAGTTTCAGCCCGCACGACTGGAACACCTTCGTTTCCAATTCCACCGATAAAGGGGCGCCGGCGGAAATTGCGAGCCGCACCTTCGCCGGAATGGCGTCGGCTTCTTGCCACGCGCGCCACATCGCGGGCACGGCCGGCAGCGTGAGTGCGGATTCGCCCTCCGCCGCACGACGCAGGGCTTCGGGCAGCGGCGAGGGTGCGAGAATCAACGGAATGCCGTGCAGCACCAAAGGCAGCACCAGATTCGAAAAGCCGTAGGAGTGCGCCATGGAAATCACCGCGAGATTCGGCCAGTCGGCTCGCAGGCCCATGGTGGCGACGATGTTCTCCGCGTCCGCCGTGAGTTGCTCCGTAGTGAAGGCTGCCATGCGCGCGGCACCGGTGGTAGCCGAGGTGGATTTGAGATGGATGCACGACCCCGGCGGCTCGGGGACTTGCGGTGGGGGTTGGCCGGGTTCGAGCGGGCAAACCACCGCGCCTTCGCGCCAGGCGGCCAGCAGCGCGAGAATGAAATCCGAGGAGTGACCTTGCGGGAACGCCAGCTTGGACGGAAGCCCCGCGCACCGCCTCGGCACCTTAGCCGAATGTAACCGCGCCGGGTCGGAGACCGGCGCTCCGTCCGCTGCGGCAAACAATTCGCCGAACGTCCAGCGGCGACCGGAGGCAGCATCACGCAGCGCGAGTTGGTCGCGCCGCTCGGAAGCAATCTGTCGCCAGCGTTCGTAAAGCATTGTCAGGTTGTGGGTGCGCCCGTAGTTTTGAGCGCAAGTGAATTGATCATGCCGACGACCGCCGCCCAACAAAAGGAAATCCACCGCGCCACCGCGCCGCCGTCGCCCCGGCGGTTCGAGTTCGAGCGCGACACCTTCGCGTTCGCGAATGAACTGCATTGGGAATACCGCTTCGACCCGACCACCGGCCGCACGACCTTCACTCAGCGCAAACCGAAGCCGGACTACGCGCTCCGTTGCTTTGTGCTGACACGGACGGCGCGGCAATTCCATTACCACGCGCGCTTCGATCCGAACCTCGCTCCACTCCGGGATGACCACAGTTATCAAAGTCTGATTCGGGAAATCGTCTCGCGCAATCCCCGCAAACCTTGCGCGCCGGATGGACGAGTCGTGTTTCCAGGCTACACGGGCCTGCGCGATTTCAGCCGGGCCAGGGAAGCGCTGCTAAAATCCAACTGTGGCGGGGCGTGGCAGTCTTACGTTCTGCGGAGTCACTGGCGGATGGTGTTCCCGATTTCGCGCGCCCATCAAGAACGGACAGCAAAAAGCTTGCTCGCAGAGATCCAGCGCGGCGCATCGCCGATCATCCACCTAGTGCGGTTCCCCCAACTCACCATCAATCACGGCATGATCCTCTTCGATGCCAGCGAAACTCCGGCCGGCGTGACTTTCCAGGCTTACGATCCCAATCAACCCACCGTACCAACGGAGGTTTCCTTCGCCCGCGAATCGCAGACTTTTTCTTTGCCAACGAATCTCTACTGGGCCGGCGGCGTGCTGGATGTGATCGAAATTTATCGGAGTTGGTGGATGTAGGGCGAGCGTGTTGCGTATTGCGTCAAGTGGCACCGGGACGCCGCCATTTACTTGACGCAACACGCAACACGGAACACGCCACAACCTCACTTCGGTGGCGGCGATGCCGGGCCAGCCTGTTTCCCCGGCTTCCAAAACGCCGAGCCGAACACGAGCAATCCGCACGCATTGATCCCGAAGATGTAGCCGATCTTGTAAGGCCGGCCAGTGTTATTCGCGGCGAAGATCGGCACGTCCCCGCCCAGCACCAGACTCGGCAGGGCCATCGGCATCAGCGCGCCGTGCAACGCGCCGTGGCCGAAGCCGAGCGGGCGATCCGTCGGATAGGCGCGCGGCGAAGCCCAACCGTAGAGCCAGCTCAACAGCAGAATCGTCACGGCGAACACGACGATCTTTTTGACCCACTGACCGAGAGTGAGGCCACAGCAAAGGCCGGATTGGCTGGCGTCAGACATGAGGGTCCGGGAGCAGGAGATTTTGGGGGAGACCGTCGGTCAGATTTTTTTCGCACCGCCGCGTCCGCCACCAGCGCAACCACCGCCAGGTGTCCACCATTGGGTGAATCTTGCTCGCATTGGTTTTGTAAATTGTCTGCACGGGAATGAATTCAATCCGCGCTCCGTCCGCTGCCAGTGCCGTCAGGAGTTCGGACTCAATTTCAAAATGCTCGGTGCTCAAGGTAACGCCTGCGAGCGCATCCAAGCGGAGCAGCCGGAAACCGCATTGCGAATCAGCCAGCGGACGGCCCGTTAGCCGGACGAGCCGGCGCGTCATCCAACGGTTCACCTGGCGGCGCAGCCACGGCATCGCCGCGGGTTGCTTCAGCCGATTGCCAACCACCAGTGCGGCGCTCGTGTGCTCAACGCAGCGGAAAAAACTCGGAATGTCCGCCGGCGCGTGCTGCCCGTCGCCGTCCAGCATCATCGCCCAGACCACACCCCGGTCGCGGAGATGTTGAAAGCCAACCCGCAACGCCGCTCCCTTGCCTCGGTTCGTAGCCAGCCGGATAACCTCCGCTCCGGCTTCCCGCGCTCGCGTGGCGGTGTCGTCCGTCGAGCCGTCATCTACGACGACCACCGTAGGGAGATGCAACCGCACGCCGCGCACGACCGACGCGATGGTCGCGGCTTCGTCCCAGCAAGGAATGACGGCGGCGCAGTGTTGGGCGGAATCCACAGCATTCAAATCCGAATCCCGAATTCCCGTCAGTCAACCTTGCTGATCTTGAGATCCGAGCGCACCACTTTACCGGTGTCGCCGGAGATGAAAACATCGCCGATGTCCACGTTGGCGGTCGGCTTCTTCAACTTGGCGGCCCAGAGGGTGACCTTCCAGACCACGCCCGCGTCGCTCTGCTGAAGGATCAACTTGGTGGCTTTGATGGTCAGCGCTTTGAGCAACGGCTCGGCCGTCGCGATCTTGATCGCCTCGTCCGAATCCACCTTGAGCTTGGCGCGATCGAGAGACTGGTTGTCGCCCGCCAGTTCCAACACCCGCATCGGGCGGGTAACTTTCTGCTTTTGCCCTGCGCCAAACTTCACCTCGGTGGACTTGAACGTGGCGTCGGGATCGTAGAACACCACGTACCAGATGTTGGGCACGAGCGTGCCGACCGATTTCTCCGAGCGAATCTGGACGACCTTGTCCTTGCTCTGCTCACCGACGTAGCGGTTGCCTTCCTTGATCAAATCAAACGCCGTCGGTTCACCAGCCCGCGCCAAGCCGGCCCCCGTCCAAGCGAGCGCCACGATCAAACGCACGCTCTTTGGAAATGTCTTGAGTAGTGATTTCATCAGGCGAGGTTAACAGGAGCGCGCGGA
>CAIKLQ010000742.1 GCA_903828255.1 uncultured Verrucomicrobiota bacterium | reverse complement strand
GGTCAAAACCGATTCCTTGCAGTAGTCGGCCAACGTCTCACCTGTTTCCTCCCTCTCCGCCTCGACCGGGGAGAGGGATTGAGGGTGAGGTGTCGAAGTGCCCCACTTCTGCCCTCCGTCCTTCACCCCCCATTCTGCATTTTTCATTTTTCATTCTTCATTTTTCATTCGCCCCCCATACCGCTGCGCCAGTTCCAGCCCCGTCCGCGCCATTCGGTCCGCCAGCGCCTGCGGCTTCAGCACCGTCGCGTGCGTCCCCCAGCTCAACACCCACCGCTCAACCTCCTCGACGTTGTTCAACCGCAGCCGCATCCGCGTTTGGCCGCCCGGCAATTCGTCCACCGTCTGACTCCAATGCCAGCGCCGGCCGCGCAACACATCCGTCGCCCAGGAGTCAAACTCGATCACCACCTCGAAATCATCCTCCGGCTTCCCGGCAAACGCCCCAAACGACCCGCGCAAATGTTGGTCCAGACTGAAATCCTTCGGCGCAGGGAACTTCTCGTTCGTGACCTCCAGCTTGCTCATCCGCGTCAGCACAAAGGCCCGAATGGCTTCCCGTGCCAAATCCTGCGCGTACAAGTACCACCGATTGTCCACGCAAGCGACGTGGTACGGGCGCACCGTCCGCCGCTCCAGCTTCTTCGCCCCCAACTTCCGGTAATCGAACCGCACCACCCGCCGCTGGCGTACGGCTCGCAGCAGCCCCTGGAAAATCTCCAGATCCGTCTCCTCCGGCGCGAACGGCCGGAATGAAAACGCCTGGTCCAGCCCGCCGCAACTGAACGCCGAACTCCGGTCCAGTTGCCCCGTCAGCTTTCGAAACGACCCCTCCAGCAAATGTTCAAACGGCGTCCCCCGGTATTGCAGCATCGCCTTGTGCGCCACCATCAGCGCAAACAAGTCCGCCTCCGTTACCGGCACCGGAGGGAACGCGCCCACCGGTTCCGTGTAAAAAAAGCCGTGGCGCTGCGCATCGAACTCGATCGGCAGGTTCAAGCGGCACTTCATGAAATCCACGTCCCGCTTGACGGTCCGCTTGCACACCTCCAATTGCGCCGCCAGCGAGCGGCAGTTCGGCAACGAGCCACTCTGCAATCGCTCGTGAATCGCCAACATCCGCTCCAACGGCGGCCGGGAATGAATCTGCTCGGTAACTTTTGCCATGATGCCCTAAAAGATTTTTCAAAATTCTTTGCCCCGGTGACAGCGGATGTCAACCCCCCTCTGCCAGAATGGGCTCGTGAATGTGAAAAATCCTCTGCTTTCGCGCGTGGCCCGTGCGGGGCGCCGCCTGCTCTACTGGGCCGCATTCCAGCGTTGCAGCTTTCAGAGCCTCGGCTTTTCTCGAGTCGCCCCCACCGATCCGCCATCTGCCACTGCCATCTACCGCCATTTACCCGTCCGGGTTTCATCACTTTTTCCAACGAATTCCCTTGCCACCCACACCGTTCTCCCGCCTAACTGCCACATGGTGTGGAGCCCCACATTTCCGCCCGACGACTTCCCAGTGGTTTATTGGGCTGGAAAACCCCTTAGCCGCGGCCCCGCCATGCTCCGGCGCGGTTTGGCAATTCCGGAGGCCCATGATGACCTTTGAAGAGTTTTTCCGCGCGGCCACCGGCCACGCGCCTTACGACTACCAACGCCGGCTGGCTTCTGACGACGCCGACCGCCACTGCAAATCGCAACTCATCAACGTCCCCACCGGGCTGGGCAAAACCGCCGCCGTCGTCCAAGCCTGGCTTTGGAATCGCTTGCTGCCACAAATCCGCAATCCGCAATCCGCAATCCGAAATTCAGAGTGGCCTCGCCGACTCGTTTATTGCCTGCCCATGCGGACGCTGGTCGAGCAGACGCGGGATAATGTGGCGGATTGGCTGAAAAACCTGTTGGACAAATCCGCCGAACTTGGCATTGCAGGACCACCGCTAGCGGAGTTGAAATGGCTCGCGGAGAATTCCCCAGTAATCCTCATGGGCGGCGAAGACGCCGGAGAATGGGACGTTCATCCTGAAAAACCGGCAATCCTCATTGGCACGCAAGACATGCTTCTCAGTCGAGCGTTGAATCGCGGTTACGGCATGAGCCGCTACCGCTGGCCGATGCACTTCGGGTTGCTCAACAACGATGCGTTGTGGGTCATGGACGAAACTCAGTTGATGGGTCCGGGACTGAGCACAGCCTGCCAGCTTGAGGCGTTTAGAATGTCGAATGCGGCGGAATCCGTTCCGCAAGGGTACGGTTCAATTGCCGAAGCTGGCTCCGTGACCTGGTATATGTCTGCGACGACCAACGTGGACCATCTCAAAACTCGGGAGTGGCGCGACGCAACTCGGCCACCCGAGTTCTCCATCGAACTCAGCCATGCGGAGAAGGCTGCGACCTCTGGTCCAGTCCATCAGCGGCGTTTTGCGACAAAAGTCCTGGAACTCGACCCGTTTTCAAACTTTGGCGAATCGAAGCCTTCCGCATCGATCATCGCCGCGATTCTTACGCGCCACGAAAAAATGGTTAGCCCCCTCGCGAGTGAGCCGAAACTCCCCGCCCGAACCCTCATCATTTGCAACACGGTGGGTAGGGCTGTAAGCGTCCATGCTGCCCTCGCGAACGGGAAGCCGATGGGCTGTGATTTGTTGCTCTTACATTCCCGCTTCCGCCCGCCAGAGCGTGAGGAACAGATGAAGCGGCTCAAATCCACCGATCTCGCCGCTTTTCCGAAAGGGCAAATCGTGGTCGCAACGCAGGTCATTGAGGCCGGCGTGGATCTATCCAGTGCCATCCTCTGGTCCGAGGTCGCACCTCTCGCCTCGCTCGCCCAACGGCTCGGACGACTTAACCGGCACGGCGAATTTTCACACGGCGGATGGAAGCCGGCTGCCATCATCATCGGAGTCGGGGTCGAACCCGAATTAGGCGGCAAGAACGAGGCGGCAAAGCAGAAAATTCGAGATGACAACACCAAGCGTTGCCTTCCTTACGAGCTACCAGTGTGCGAAGCAGCGTGGGAGTCGTTGGGGAGGCTGAACGGAACCGCATCACCTGAAAACCTTGAACAGATTCAAAGCGACATCGCAGCATCCATCGCCCGGTGCCCGTATTCGCTTCAGCGCCATGAGTTGCTCAACTTCTTCGACACCGACGCAAACCTCTCCCTTGGATTCACCGACGTGTCGCCTTTCGTTCGCGGCATCGACGAAGACACCGACCTTCAAGTCCTCTGGCGCGACGGCTGGCCGGAAAACGACGGCAAGCCGGATTTCGTTCCCGACTTCCAACGCGATGAACTTTGCTCTGTTCCGATCGGTAAAGCGCGCAAGGCACGTAGCATTCTTGATCACGGCTGGCTTTGGCGTGGGAAAGAAAGCGGCTGGATTAGCGTTCGCGACTCTGGGATCGCTCCGGGCATGACCATTCTCCTACCGCTATCCGAAGGCGGCTACGACGCGGATGCGGGTTGGACGGGCGAGGAGAAAGACAACAAACACATATCCCATTACCAAGCCGTAGATGAACCCTCCGATGAAGAATTGCTCTCCTGCCTTGCGAATGGATGGCAGAGCATCGCCGTTCATACTGCTGAGGTTGCGGCGGAAGTGGCGATGCTATGGAACGCGACGATTACGGAAGGATCATACGCTGCCGAACACGAAGCATTCACCGCAGCGGTGCCTTGGCACGATCTCGGCAAAAACCACCCGGATTGGCAGCAATCCGTCGTGGAGGCTCTGAAAGCAGCGGGCATCAAGGGCAAAGAAGAACACATTCCATTTGCAAAATTCTCCCTCTCGGACAGCCCTACTCTTCGCAACGCGGACGGATCGCGGCGTTTCTCTGGCAAGGAACTCAAGCGCGAGGTGAACCGTTTGCGTCGCTTGTTCCGGCCCGGGATCGCACATGAAGTCGCTTCCGCCCTTGCGTTCCGTCAGAGTGAGCAAGCTCGTTTTGGAACAGATCGTCCACTTTCCAGCTTGCTCGCTGAGTATCTGATCATGATGCACCACGGGCGGGTCCGAAAGGTTCTGCGGGACGAAATCCCGCGATTCCCGAAGGACGCCAAAGACAACGACACCGTTCGCGGAGTCGTGCATGGCAGCGACATCCCTGCAGTAATCATTGATGGGAAAAGCCTCGGTTGCGCGTCACTCTCCACGGATTGCCGCCGCATGGGGCGCGATGCGGCGGGCAATGAAAGCTACACTCGAGGCGTCCTGCGCCTCCTCGAACACTACGGCCCCTTCCGGCTCGCATTCTTCGAAGCCTTGTTCCGCGCTGCGGATGTCCGCGCTTCGATCGCTGCCTCGAAAAAGCCAAACGCTTAAACGTCATGGAACCACTCTGCCTCTACGGCTGCCGCCACGACATTCTCGGTCACTACCTGAAAGCCATCGGCCTGCTGCGAGTGCTCTCCCTTTGCGCCGATGAAGCAAACCGCGACCCCGCCGCCGAAGGCTGGTGGGATTTGGACCGCGCCTGTTTCTGCCTCCGATCGCCCAAGTATCCGACGACGGAGAAGTTGGTGGAGTTTTTTGCAAACTATTACCAGCCCACCCCGTTTTTCTCGCCTTGGAACACAGGAGGCGGACTCAACGAAAAAAAGGAGATTGAGTTTTCCATTGCACAAACCTCGTGGAATGAATTCTGGGCAAGCAATCGAGACATTATTGTTCCGCTAATTGCCGATGCGGCGAAACGCGAAGCGGCGGTCGTTGGCCTGATCTTAGGCTCCGAGGCACTCAAATTCACGCTGTCGGGCGCCATGCCAGAACTAACGCCTCATCCAGACATTTCCGTGGCGTTAGGGGCATCGAAGGGCAAGAAACCGAAACCGTTCATTGAACTGTCGTGGTCAGATACCGCAAAAGCCAAGTTCTTCGCGCAGATGGCTGCCCAACGTCCCATTCTTGAGAAGATCGTCAAATTCACCGAACAGGTCAAAAAGAAGTTCGATGGTGGAAAAGCGAGTTATTGCTTCGACGTTCAAAACGAGGCTGAAGTTGTATCGCTTCCACAAATCTCAGGCATCAACCGAGATGTTCGCATCAAGATAAGCGGCAAGAAGGCAATTATGGCGGTCCTCGCCAACAATCCTGCGAATAGCCCCGACCTGAACTCCGCGCTCAATGTTGGGAGAGAATATTTCAACCATTTTCAGGAGGATGGGGCGGATGAGAGACACCTCCTTGAAGAACTGAGAGACAAATCACCAACACTCGCTGCCGAAGCATTTGACTCAGTGTTCACAACCCGAGTCACGAAACGAACTCAAGACAGTCCACTGTTCTTGAATCGAGGTGACGCCGGACAAGCCGAAGTGTTCCGAACATTTTGGGTCAACTTACTCGAAACAAAGGACAACATGGAGGAGTCCGTCGAACATGGCCTGATTGGACACTCTTCACCTCAAGCCCCTACGAAAGACGGCAAAGGAACTCCATTCTTCCCCGATGCGATCAAGGCCTACAACATCGGCTCAGGCTGGGTCACCGAGAATTATCCCTTCAACGCGCTGGACTACGTTTTGGCGGTCGAGGGCGGATTTGCCATGCGCGGCAGTGTAGGCCGGACACTTGCGGCCAACTCAAAGAGGTTTGCTGCGTTTCCTTTCGTCTTCGATGCAGGTGATGAAATGGTCGATGACGGAAACGAGGTGAAAGGCACGGCTCGCGCCCTTTGGTTTCCACTTTGGAATAGACCGGTCACCTTCGCCGAGCTTTCCAGTTTCATCAGCGATGCTCAGGCGCGACTCCCCGGAAAGGATGCCCGATTCAGTGCGGAGTTTATGCGTGCGCTTCACAGTCAAGGCGTGGATGCGGGTTTCGCTGGATGGCAGGAGTTCCGATTCAAGATGATGATTAGCCGTGTTCCCTGGGTGACGACCGGGAGCTATGTCGAGTCTGCTTTCCGCGAAGATGCTACGCGGCTCAACCGGGCGCTCCATCCGCTCGATGAGAGTCACTTTCTCGATCAGTTTGAAATCAAGTGGAAAGGCAACAAAGCAGCGGCCCGAAGCCCTCATCCCGTTCGCGCGGAAATCAACGCCGCAATGGAGTCTGCGGTTCAGGAGACAATACCTCACCATTGCCTCGACCTCCTCGCTGCAGTCTTCCGCGCCTGCCGCCAGATGGCGATTTCAAAGTCGTTCCGTGATACTCTGCCCGGCGAGAGTGCCCATTTCTTCCGCCCACTGCCGATGGAGGATTGGAACGCACTCTTCGCTGGATTTGATCTAGCGGAGTTCCGCATCGCACGCGCCGTTGCATCAATGGTCGGCCTCCAGCGGCAGCAAGATGGGAAGTATTCAAAAACGCTTCCTACGTTCGGTTCGATCCTTCCGCTCAAGCTGGGGCCGACAGGCTGGTATCTAGCGACAAAAGGCGACCGTTCTCACCAAGCCGTCTGGTCCGGCACGGACTTGTGCCACGACCTCGCGGCGGTGCTTGGGCGGCGCTACATGGATTCCCTAACAGAAGACCGGCCCTCACTTGTTTCTGCTTTTGGTGCGCCGTTGGGCGACGTGCTCGCTTTCCTACGCAGAGAGTTGGACGACCACCTTATTGCCCGATGGACTGAGGCGCTAAGTCTTATCGGATGGCGACTCATCAAAGTCGAGGAGCAAGACGGGGAATGGGAACCGCTCGCGATTCCTCCCGAGTATGCGGCACTCCGGACGGTGCTCGAACTGGAGTGTGAACTCAGGGAAGAGGGTGACCGGAAGAAGCGCCGGAGCCAGCAACCGATTTCCCTGCTTTGCCAACGTTCAGCATCCACGCTGCCGCTCGCAGTGACGGAAGCCCTCCGTTGGATTGGCATCTGGAGTGTCCCGAATCCTTACGGTAAGAAGGCTGCGACGGAGAAGAAACGGCTTTCCGGGCGCGACATCATCAGCCTCCCGTCGGCAGCGCTTTCCTTCTCGACCAATGCCACGCGACTCGCTGCCGCCGTCTGTATACCGCTGCATTGGCGCGACCGCAAAGCGATCTTCCGCGCCGTCTCTCTCCCGCAAGCCGACTAAATCTCTCAACACAATCGAAACCCACAAACCAGACACCATCATCATGCCAACTACCACTACACCTCAACCTGCGCCTCTCACTTTCGGCGGCCTCACCATTCCGGCGGGCTGCCGCCGAATCTTCATCACTGCTGAATTGGAGCCATCCAGCGGCGACCCACGCATCCAGCCGACTGGCTTCCCGGATGTGGGCCCTGTGCTCTATCCAGACCCAGCGGAGAAAGACGGTCTTATCTGCCTGATCGAATCCGAACCCTCAATGGCGAACCGGTTGGAGGAGGTCTGCTTCTCGAACAAGTATGAAGGGACCCTCAACGGCACGTTTGCCGGTTTGCCCTATCTCAAGGCGCAGACCGGCACGGGCGCAGCAGCGGTTCTCAAGACCACCTCAACGCTGGATGGACACCGTTTTGCCTCGGATTTCTTGGCAAAGGGAAAAGCGAATTTCGGCACCGGTGACCAGACGCTCGCTGAGCATATCAAAACCACGCTCGGCATGGCTGCCGATGGCAAGACCATGCCCATCGCCAACGTCCCTAATATTTTTCCGCTCGTTCTCGGCCTCGACACGATGTCGCTCATCCACGGCTTCCAAGTCTCCAACGAGTTGATTTCCTTTGTCGGACTTCGCCTCCCTCGTGCTCTCAGTGCATCCGTTATCGGGCTGGGCTGCGAGCGCATCAGCGTCCCGGGAATCAAGTTCAACGTCGGCCAAGTAGAGAGCGAGTCAGGGCAGGCGATCTTCCAAAAGGCGCGAATCACCGCGAAGAAGATCGAAGCCCGCTTTTCTATTGATGTCGGCCTGTTGACCTCGCTACGGCTTGATGCTCCGACAGCGAACGGGCAACCGGGAGCGCATCAAACGGCACGCACTCAACTGCTGCTCGCCATCGCATTGTGGAAGGTGGCCGCTTTCCTCGACCTCCTGAGTGTGGAATTGAGTCTGAGGACCGAGTGTAAACTTCGCATCAAAAAAGGAACTCAACCGCAAATCAAATTCGAAGGTGGTGCCACTCCCGCAAAGCACGACCTTCCGTATGCGACCATCGCTGCCTTGAGTTTAGCCAGCGAAATTACCGCCGCGAATTTACCGGGAGCCGTCACTGAGCGCTCACCACGAGTTCTTCAGTTTTAGGTCACCCCGCTATGCTCACGATCAAACTCTCTTTCCCGTGGGGGCGCTACTACGCGCATCCGTGGGGCGTCAATCCCACCAGGTTGAGGGAAGGTGAGTGGCCTCCTAGCCCGTGGCGATTGCTTCGTGCGCTCGTTTCCGCATGGTTTCGAGCGCATCCAGGCCAAGTCCCGGACGCTGACTGCATCGCTCTCATTGAGGCCCTCGGCAATGAGTTGCCGGAAATCGGAGTTGGGAAGATCAGTTTCGGGCACACCGTTCATTGGCAGCCAAACTTCGGAGCGGCAGGCACCGAGGAGAGAGCCGACGCTTCATACAAAAACACCCGCCACGAAAACCACTTCGTCGCTGTTCACGGTGCCGTGCTTTTCCGCTGGGCGGATTTGGAACTGCAATCCATCAATCGCCAGATGCTCGAAACGCTGCTGGGCGAGTTGACCTACTTCGGGCGCGCGGAATCCCTGTGCTATGCCGAAGTTTGCTCCGATGAACCGCGTCCAGGGGATGTCGGTTGGTGCCGCCCATCTTTCTCCAGCGATGGGGTCAATACTGTCCGCAAAATCTCGGCCTCGTGCCGCGATGTGTTTTGCCCCAACCCGCGCGACTTTCGCTTCACAGACCTATGGTCGCGCCGGGAGGCGGGACTCGCCCCGACTGCACCCGACGCGCCGCCTCATCTTGTGGATGCGCTTCTTTCGAGTGACATGAAGGCTGACGGTGCGCTCCTGGTGTCCTATCAGATGCCCGCCGGTTGGCCGGAAAAATGGGTGGTCAGAACTCCCCGCACAGCAAGGCCAACGAACAAACCCGTGCCATCACAAGGCCCGAAGGTAGCCCACTACCTCCGCTTTTCGCTGCAATGCCGAGTGCCATTGCTGCCGAAATTCATCGTGCCTCTCAGCGAGAAATTCCGCGACGCAGCCAATCACCATCTTTGCAGGGTTCATGGAGATGGCACTTCCAGCTTCGCCCTATTGGGCCATGCGAAAGACCGCCCCGACGATGCCAAAGGCGACCATCAACACGCCTTTTACCTCCCAATGAGTGCGCGAACCGACGCCGAGGGCTTTTTGAGCGAATTGCATGTGTGGTGCCCTTACGGCTTCACACAGGCAGAGGTCGAAATCCTCCTCCGCATCAACCGGCTCGATTGGGGTGGCGGGAAATACCCTGTGCGCCCGGTATTGACCGCGATGTCGAAGGAGCCGCCATCCGATGCGCCCTTTTCCACCGGCAAGACGGCGTCGCGTGTTTGGCGGAGCGCCAGTCCATTCGTGCCACCGCGTTATTTTTACCGAGGCAGCAGCGGCAAGCTCACGCTCAAAGTGAAGGACCAGCCGGAGGATCAATTGATCGAATGCCTCAAAGCCGCAGGAATCACGACAGCCGGGGAAATTCGACGTCTCTCTCCACCGGGCCGCAATCCGCATGACGGCCAAGCGCAGTGGGATATTCTGAGGACACCCGAGAGCGAAGACCCAGTCCTCAATGACACCGCAACCGTTCCTGTGCATCGGCCTGGTGGCCGCGGCGCGCGGGGAAAAGAACGCCGTGTCGGCTTATTCTTCGAGATCGAGTTCGTCGAACCCGTCTCGCTCCCAGTTCCGGCCTTTGGCCATTCCTGCCACTTCGGCCTCGGCCTCTTTGTCCCGGCTTGATCCAAATTCATGGGCTTCCATCCTACGTTTCTTTTCCTCCCCATGAAGGCATCACCAGAAAAGGCCACCAAAGCCGCCCACACCACTGCGGTCG
>CAIKLQ010000741.1 GCA_903828255.1 uncultured Verrucomicrobiota bacterium | reverse complement strand
GTTTCAGCCGGAGACATTCCGCCGCGGACTCCGGACCGGGCGCCGGGGCCAGGCGCGGCGCTTGGGCGCGGCGGCGGGCCGCAGGTTTTGCAGACGGCTTCGATTTCGAATTCATAATTTCTGATACGTTTCAGCTTGGGGGCCGCTGGTGACGGCCCCTTCGTCGCGGAGTCTAACCGCCGCCGGAGGTTCTGTGAAGTGGCAAATTCCCTACACGGGCGTCAGGTGTTTACCTGACACGAGTGTCAGGTAAACACCTGACACGCAGCGGAAGTCCGGCCGAGAAATCGTTCCGCCCAAAATCCGCAGTTGCGGGGGCTTGGCAGTCGCGTTGAGCGATTCAACGCCCGGTTGAATCCTCTGCCGGCGACCAAAGCCCGCGGCGCTCCAAGGTCTTCAGAAAAGCCCCGGTACGCTGCGGGAAATACTCGGTGAGCAGGCGTTGGATTTCCGGGCGCCAATGCGCATTGCGCGTGTAGCATTCGTACGGACCTTCCTTGTAGCGATGGCAATCGTTGCGATAGCTTCCCCAGCGGGCGGACTCCGCCACAATGGCGAGGTCGAGGGTGTCAGCCAATTTGCGGAAACGATCAGCCGCCCGCAGGGGCGTCAACGCTCCGTCGCCAAGGCAATGCCGCCGGACTCGACCCGCAAACACGGCCCGGAATTCCGGACTCTCCTGGAGCTTGTGAAACAGCCGGGGGGGACTTTGGTCATCGTCGAAATCCATCCGGTCGTCGGCGACCTGCTCCAAGGTCCGTTCGCCATCCCAGACTAGAAACTGATACCGGCCCGGCGGGTCGCGCCGCCGGCCCGCATACCAGTTGGAAGCGCGATCCCAATCGGCATTCGCGCCGTAGTAATTCAGGAGCATGTAGTCCGCGAAATTAGGGACATCAAGCAGGTTGGTGATTTGTTGCCAGGCGGCGGGATTGGTCACGCCGGCGTTGGCGATGGTGAACAGCCGATCCCAGGTGTTGGTATCCCCGCGGAGCGATTTGTCGGCGTTGCGCGAATCGTAATCGGACGCTTTGCCGCCTTGGAGGCCCGCCAGGAAAGGGGCGCTGGGCCGTTCGACAAGGTTGTAGATTCCCCAGTAAAGGCCGTTGAGGTAAAGATGCACGAACCGACCGCGCGCCGCGGGTTGGCCCATCGCCGCCGAAGTTTCCCGCATCCACTGATCGCGGAGGTAATCGCCGCGGTGGCGCTCCTCGCCACTCCAATGCAGCCAACTGTTGTTGCAGCCGCCGCGCAGGATGACGGTTTCAAACTCCTGCACTCCCGCAGCACCAAAGAGCGGAAACTCCAGGTGCGCTGCGCCATACTGCTTCTTGAAGAGCAAGCGAAGCGAATGTTTCGGGCACTCCTCGGGCCGGCGGTTCCAGCCGCCTTGAACGCGGAGGCCGCAGTTGATTTGGAACCCCGGCTGGCCGTCCGGGAAAATCATTTCCGCCGAAGCCGCCCGCTCCCAATCGCGCCCCGACTCCATCGGATGCGCGTAAATGCCGCGCGCGGGATCGAACAAATTGTCCAGTTCCGTAACGATGGAGAGGCTGGGCAACACGAGCAGTCCTTTGAGCAAATCGCGGTGGTAGTCGGGGCTGACTGTGACGCGGCGGTCCATCGCGTAGAAAGCGGCGACCGGCTGCCCGTTCGTGAAACCCCAGGATTTCGGGAATGTGGCGCCGGTTTGCTGCGGCACTTGTTCCGGGAAGATGAACGTGCGGGTGAGCACCTCGGTCGGCGCGAAGCCGGGCCGAAAGGCGGCCGCCCGCAACCCGGTGGTCGTGGCGATCCGCAGCGGTTGGCGGTAAACCAATCCGCTGGTCTCGCTAGGGGGCGATCCGTTGGTCGTGTAGAGAATCCGCGCGCCGGGCGTTCGCGTGACCAGCGCAAGCGCAACTGGCGAATCCGAAACCCGTCCGCCGGTGCTGGCCTTGAGTTCAGCGACGAGGCTGTGAACTTCGCCGGTGTTCGGCAGGCCGGGGGTCGGATGGTCGAAATAGGTGTAAGCGCCGGCGGGAACGCCCGCGTG
This sequence comes from uncultured Verrucomicrobiota bacterium, assembly GCA_903828255.1. Classification (GTDB taxonomy): domain Bacteria; phylum Verrucomicrobiota; class Verrucomicrobiia; order Limisphaerales; family JADLHS01; genus CAIKLQ01. The sequence goes on along the minus strand of CAIKLQ010000741.1, from coordinate 1,497 downwards.
GCCGTCACTGAGTTGGAAGCCTTCACGGAGGCCGAAGCTCACGGCGCCGCGTTGGCGCGGATACTTGGGCAGAAACTCTTGGGCAATCGTCTGGCCGTCGGGTTTCACGAGCGCCAGATATTCGCCGCGGTCGTTGAGTTTGAAATTCGTGTGCAGCGGGCGGGCGGGATCGCGGCGGTTCTTGCCCGAGGCGAAAACTAGGAGGCGTTGCCCCGGCGCGAGGGTGAGGCGGGGAAAACGCCAGCGGGTCGGCTTGCGGAAATTGTCGGTCAGGCACCAGTCGGCGAGGGCTGCGGGAGCGTTGCCGAAGTTCGTGATCTCGATCCAATCCGCGTGATCCCCGTCCTCGTCGGGCAGGCCGGACAAATCCGACGCGGCCAACTCGGTGATGAATACGGCGCTAGGGGGTGTAGCGTTGCGCCGCTGACCGGCCGCGACCGCAAAGCCCACGACCGCGACCAATGCCAGCGCGGAAACCAAAGCCCATTCGGGCAAGCTCCGGCGGGATGGGCTTCGGGTGGTCATGGGCGCGCGCATCACCCCGCGCCAACCGCGTTGAGCCCGAAGACATACTTGGACATTCGGGTCATGCGGAACGGGAGATCGTTGGCGATCGCGGTGGCGATTTCGCCCGCCGCGTCCGCGTATTTCAATTCCAAGACCACGAGGGCGGGAGCCGCGACCGGGGTCAGGAAAAAATTCGTGTGGCGCTGGAAGCGATAGAAGGCCAGAGCGGAATCAATTGTCAACCGCACCTGGCGGTCGGCGGAACGAAAATACTGGCGGTGGTATTGGTTCACGAGCGTTGGCTCGGCTTGGCGAACTTCGTGAATCAGATTCTCCGGCAATGCACTCGCCTCCAGCCAGCGCCGCACCTCCCGGGCGCTTACGTGTTGCCCGAATTCAAACGGCGCGAGTCGGGCGGATTGTTTCGTCCCGAGGTGGCCGTGCTTGCACTTTTGCTCAAGGACCGCCTTCGGCACGGCGCCGAAGAGTTGGCCATACCAGCGGGCGCGCAGCTTGGCCCGATGGCTGTGGCCGTCCACGTTTTGGTGATAGTTCCGCAGCTCAGGCGAATCGAGGTAGATGTTATTGACGATGCGCGGGGCGTATTCCGTAAAAAACAACGCCGGGTGATGCCGGACGCCATGCTCCACCTCGGCGAGCGACGTGCCAGCGATGGCGAATTTCCGTTCGTAGCGGTAATTTTCCGGAACGCCGCTCATACGAAAGTCTCCGGGAGAGAAGCCCCCTCACCCTGACCCTCTCCCCCTCGGCGGGGGAGAGGGAAAAGCAAGGCACGCCGCGTGAAAATTCCGACGCCGCCCGATTCGCCGACAGGCTGACGACAATTCTCCCTCGCCCCTTCAGAAGGGGAGAGGGTCGGGGTGAGGGGATTTCCGCACTGCATAGCGGCGATGCGAATTCGGGCAAGATCAAAGGCTGAGACTGCTCTGCTCCAAGTAGCTGACGCGCACGCCGTCTCTCCCCCTCGGC
>CAIKLQ010000740.1 GCA_903828255.1 uncultured Verrucomicrobiota bacterium | reverse complement strand
CCCGGGCGTCATTGCGGTCTTCACCGACGCGAAGCACCTGATCAACGCGGCGTTCGGCGCGAAGCTGATCACCAAAGCGCAACAAGACGAACTGCACGCGGAGTGCGATGCGCGGATGGCGGCGGGCCTGGCGGACCAGCGCCCGGCGGCCTTGGTGGTGGATGCGGGGTAGGGGCGGGCGGCCATGCAGCTATGCTTTGAGCAATCCACGCAATGTTGCCAGCGACTTAGTGACGATTTGGCTTTGCGTTTCGATGCTTTGGATGACCTGGGCCGGCGTGCGGGTGTCGAGTTTCACGACGGCGTTGGGATTGACGGCTTTCAGGTCGAACACCGTCGCGCCGATGGCGGCGGCCTTGGCCTGGGCTTCGCGGGCCAGCTTTTCCTGGTGTCTGATTTCGGTTTCGAGTTTGTCGAGGGCCGCGTCCTTGGCGGCCGGCTTGGCATCGGATTTTTTCGCGAGTTTCAGCTTTTCCTTGAGGCTGACGACCTCGGCTTTGATGCGCTCGGCCTCGGCAAGGTGTGGCTGCATGTCGGCGTGAGCCTGCTTGCGGCGCGCGGCGAAGTCCACCGTCCAGGAATAGCGGCTCTCGCCTTTCTTGGTGCCGCGACTGGCGAGCAGTTTGGCGTAGGAGGGAAAATGCTTTTCCTCCTTGGTTTCGTCGGCGAGCCAGGTTTCCGTGAGGCTGACGGGCAATTCGCTGTCGTCGAGGATTTCGCCATTTTTGCCGAAGCCGAAATGCGCGAGCGTGAGCGGCGACTTTTTGCCCACCTTCACATGGGTCAAATCGTAATACCAAATTTTGCCGGTCTTGGTGCCCTTGGTGAAAAAGAGCAGATTCGTTTTGACGGCGGCACCCGCGCTGGAGAACACGCCGCCGGGCAAGGCAACGATGGCCCACAGGCTGCATTCATCCACCAGCTTGCGCTTGGTCTCGACGAACGCATCCTCATCCTTCCGAAACAGAAAACCGTCGTCCAAGACAATCGCGCAATTACCCTCCACCGCCAGGGTTTCGAGGATCTCCTGAACGAACAACACCTGCGTTGAACCGGTGGCAAAGGCGTAGTTGCTCTGCGCGTCCGGGCCTTCCTTGCCGCCGAAGGGCGGATTCGTGAGGATCACGTTGAACGCGGCGGGAGCATTGTCAAACAACCCGCTGTAGGTGGCTTTTTTAGTCAGCGTGTTGCCGTGCCAGAGGTTCGGCTGGTCGATGCCGTGCAATACCAGATTGGCGAGGGCGATGGGGAAAGCGACGTTGTCTTTCTCCCGGCCAAAAAACGTGTCGTGCTTCAACGTGTCAATGTCCGTGCTGGCCGGCGCGCTACCGAGATTCCGGGCGATATGCTCATACGCGACCGCCAGAAACCCGCCGGTGCCGCAACAGGGATCGTAAATTTTATCGCCCAGCTTGGGCTGGATGGTATGCACCATGGCGCGGATGACTTCGCGCGGGGTGAAAAACGAGCCGCCGTCGCCGCCTTTCTCGCCCATTTTCAGCAACAAGCCTTCATACACCTGCGACAAGGTGAAGAAATGGGTGTCATCCATGTGGTCAATGCTGATCTCATCCACCTTGTCGAGGATGTCGCGCAGATTGGTTTCGCTGTCCACGCGCACACGCTCCACGGCGGACATGATGCGGCCGATGACGCGCTGCCGGCGGCTGGCGGCAGGATTGGGCAACTTCGTTTTGAGATCAATGTCGAGGCCGTGAAGGTGCGGCAACAATTCGCCGTTGATGAAATCAAACAGCTTGCCGTCGCCCTTGGCGAACAATTCCTGCCGTTTCCAGCCGTAGGGTCTGCCCTCGGCGGTTTTGGGGTGCGTGAGATCGTCCTTGAACGGCGCGGCCCAATCCTGCCAGCGGAACGGGCTGGCCAAAGCGGGCGAGAATGATTCGCCGACGGCCTCGGCGGCTTCCTTATCGCGCCGGTCCTGGGCGTCGAGCAGGCGGAGAAAAAGGATCCAGGTCAATTCCGGGACATACTGGAGCGCGCCCTGACAATTGGAGCGCCGCATGACATCGCAGATGGATTTTACAAAGGCGGTGAGCGAACGGGTGCCACCAATGGTTTTGGGCGGCTTTTGCTTCGGAGATTTTTTAGCTTTGGGCATGGGTCAGGATTTCCGTTTTGTGCCTTTGGTCTTGGGCGGCGGCAATTGCTTCACGGCTTGCTCAAAATCATCCGGCTGCGCGGCCGCCGCCGCAAGGCGCTGGTGGTGGAAACTTTCGTAATGCCGCCCCGCATGAGCCTCGGCCAGTTCGTGGGAGATGCGCCCCGCGTGGGTCAGGATTTCGCGGTCGTTGATGGTCAAAAAACTGTCCAGCTTGCGGATCCAGTCCGCCATCTTCATCGGGATGCGGCGCATGGCCTGGCCGGTGGCAAAGACGAGATATTGCTCCACCAGATTGTTCAGCGCGGCCAGTTCCGCCTCGGTCAGATAGTTCTTGGCGATGATGGTGTCTTCCTTACGCACCTTCGCCCCGCGCCAGCTCGTCAGCCCCATCTGCGGCTTGGTGCCATCCGCGCGGCTGACAATGATCTCCGCCGCCGTCTGCCCGGTGATGGCCCAATGCAGCTTGTTTTGCACCGTCTTGAAGAAGGTGAGGCTGGCTTCCTGCGTGGGATCGTAGTCAATGCTCGTGGCGTAAATGTCCGTGATTTTCTGGTAAAACCGCCGCTCCGAGGTGCGGATGTCCTGGATGCGGCGCAGCAGTTCCTCGAAGTAATCAAACGGTTGGTCCGGGTTTTTCAGCCGTTCATCATCCAGCACGAAGCCTTTCACGATGTATTCCCGCAGCCGTTGCGTGGCCCAGATGCGGAACTGGGTGGCGACCCCGCTTTTGACGCGGTAGCCCACGGAGATAATGGCGTCGAGGTTGTAGTATTCGAGGCTGCGGCTGACCTGCCGCGCGCCTTCCTGTCGAACCGTTAAGAATTTCTTAACAGTTGCCTCCGGCCGCAGTTCGCCCTCGGCAAAGACATTGCGCAAGTGCATGGAGACATTGGGAATCGTCGTCTCAAACAGGTCGGCAATCATCGGCTGCGTCAGCCAGACGGTCTCGCCCGCAAAGCGCACGTCCAGTTTGATGCGGCCGTCTTCGCTCTGGTAAATGAGGAATTGGGATTTGGCGGGTAGATCGCTCATGGGTTCACGGGGTTAGGATTCAAAAAATTGAGCAAGGATTCGCTTGGGCAACATTTCGAGTTCCTGAATTTGTTTTTGAACGGCGGCGCGCATGGGTTTGAGCTGAGTCAGTGACTTGGATGCTTTTTCCTGGGCGGTGATGTCGGGCAGTTCAATTTCGCCCCCAGCGAGACGGTTGAACAACATACGTTCCCGGACGGCTCCGCGTGCGAGTGAGTTGATACACCGTTCACCCAGCGGGGATCTCAGCCAATGATAAAACCAGCGGGAATCCACCACGCCGGGCTTGCCGGTCAAGGCAACGTAGTCGGGGCTGGTGATTCCAGGCTGATCGTCCTCATCAACGAATGCAATTGAGCCGATGAGAATACGCATCGGGTTGTAAAAGACCGTGCCGGGGAATGCCGGTTTGTAACGCTCTGGATTCTTGCCTGGCCGCTCTTTAGCCGGCGCTAAACCGGAACGTGTCGCTCCCAAGACTGGATAGTCAGCCCATCTATTACCAATCCCCATTTTTACTTCATCCAATACGTCACCAATCCGGGCTTTGCTTTGCTGCGAATTTTTCAGCGAATGGAATATAAGTGAAACCCCCAGCTTCGACAGTTCGCTGATTTGATCCATTGCCGCTCGGTGTGCTTCCCGCACAATTTCGAGTTTGGCTTTTAGGTTGCTGATAATTCGTTTTTGCACTGCAATCGTCGGAACTGGGAGCGCGATCTTGGACAAGGTCGTGCCATTAACATTGGGCTGTGCTGCACCCTGGGCTGCGGCAAAAAGCTGTTGCCAATAGGCTTCACTTTGCAGAAACAGGTTTAGATACTCTGGTAAAATTAGCTCCTTGTTTGGACGCAAACGAAGAAGGTATGAAGCACAGACCGCGTCTGGTGGTGCTGAAATTAAAAAGCTCTTACCTACGGTTCCGCCGGTCCGGGCTATGACCATGTCGCCGGAAAGCAGTTTGGCACTTTCGTATTCTTGAGCGGAGATTTTGCACCCCGGCACTTTTTTCCAATCAACACCATCATCGGTTATATCGGTGATTCGGAGAAATCGCGGACCTTTAATCGTGGCAACAGCAGATGTCGTCACACCATAAACGATGTGCTCACAAACTTCTCCCAAGGTGCTCGACGAATTCATGCCGCGAACAATCTATGTTTGGCCTCGCGCATGACGATCTGGGGAATGCCGATGGATTTCAGGGCGTCCAAGCCGCCGGCCCGACGGATTTCGGGCACGTCCCAGAGGGCGGCGGTTTCGAGGGTTTCGGTGCCGCCCCGTTCGAATTGATGACCGAGGCCGCGCAGGACGGTGGCGGCCGGGGTTTTCATGCCTTGGAACCAGGCCTGATTGGAATCCAGATACAGAAGACTGCGTTCGGCCCGTTTCAGGGCGCGGGCGCGGTAACCGAAGTGAGCGAATAAATCGTAATTGTCGTAATCGAACATCTGTTCGTGGCTGCGCAGCATGTCGGGATTCAAGTGATCACCCAGCAGGTGCTCAATCAGTTGGTGCCGTTTGCGGGATTCAATCCACAGGTTGCGGAATTCGGCCAGGCCATGCGCCTCGCTCTGCACGCGCTGGATCATTTCGCGCCGGTATTCTTCGATGGGCACGGGCGTGTCCACGCCATCGCGCAGGCTCAATAT
>CAIKLQ010000739.1 GCA_903828255.1 uncultured Verrucomicrobiota bacterium | reverse complement strand
GTTATGTTGGTTGCGGTTGAGGGTTCAAGGTGGAGCGGAGAAATTCAGGGAAAGGGTTTCGCCCGCTTTCAAAGCCAGCACGGTGCCGTCCATGATGACCTTGCCGGGCGGATTCAATTCGAGCGCATTCCAGTCCACCGGCGTCTTGCCATCGGCGGGCGGGAAAATGAATTTCGCTTTGGCCTCTGTGGTGGTTGTGGCCAGTTGGCCGGGCGTGAGGCCGGCGGCGACCAAGGGCAATCGAGGGATGGCCACTAACGCTTCGCCGCGCGGGTCGCTCATGCCGCGGCCCAGGATGCGGTTATCCCCTGAGGCCAGGATTTGCACGAGCATGTTCGGCAACGCACTGCCGACAGCAGTTCTCACGGTCACCCGTACCGACGCGCAGCCAATTCGCATTTGGGCCTGCGGCGCGGGCAATAGCGAAATATCCAGCGGCGTGAGCAGCGGCGCGACCGATTGGGCGACGGTCTTCGTTGCGGGTCGCGGCAACTTCACGGTGAACGAACGCGGCAGGTACCGTCCGCTGGGATCCCGCACCACGCCGGTCACGGCGATGGATTCGTCCGGCTTGGCATCCGGCGCGGCTAGGGAGTTGAGATCGAAAGTCGCCGTGTATTTCTCCAGGCCGTTGGCGGCAGTGATAACGAACAGTCCGCTCAAGTTCCGCGTGAAGGTGGCCGTGCCGGAACTGACTTCGAGCGGCAGATTGATCACGTTGTCGCTGACGGCGTCCCGCCAGCGAATCGCGCCCAATACCCGTCGCTCCAAAAGCTCTCTCACGGCTGGGTTTCCTCCAAATTGTCGGCGAAGGTGAATCGCGAGGCCACCACCGGAGCGCCGGTCGGAGTTTCTTCCTGGCCGAGCCGCACGATCCGCGCGACGAACGGATAAGTCAGCCGAAAACCGCGATTCGTTGCCTCCCAGATGCGCGCCATCTCCTCCGCGCTGACGTCTTCCGGGAAAAGGCTGACCACTTCGTCCGTCTCCCAGTTGGCTTCGGGCGCGAGCGAATTCACATCAAGAAACGCATGGTAATGCAACTCGCGCATGGCCCAGCCGAGCAGCGTGTGTTCGGTTTGGGCAACATCCGTCCAGACTGTTAGCAAAAAATGCAGGTCCAATCCCAGCGGCCCCACCGGCGGTCCCTGGCGGGTGTTGCGCAGATGATTGTTGATGGTGATGCGATGAAGGAACAGCGTGACGGTGGCGTCGGGGATGACCTCGTTGGGCGAACTGAAATGTCCCGAACTGAAAACTTCAAAAGTGGCTGCGGGCAGCGCCGGCGTGAAGAGACTATGCTTCTGCTGCAAAAACATTCGCAGCGATTGTGCAAAAGCATTAATTGCTAAGTGGTTGGCCATGGCCATTCCAAGGTTATTTCAGTGGTGACGATCTGGACTGTTACCTTAAGATCGGAGACTGTCAAACGAAAATTCCGATTTAGGGTAATGTCCGGTGCATCCAGAGGTTGGCGGTGGTTCTCAGTTCCAGAGGAGGGGATCATCCCGGTTTTTGAACAGGACGCATAGCCGGAGCAAATGCGTCAGCCCTAGCAGCCCGTCGGACTTGGCTCTAATCGCCAGGCAAAGTGGTGGTAGCCACCTGGGCGGCTGGGAAAATACGTCCCCGCCCACCGGCGGCGGCTTCAAGTCGGCGGTTCCTTGGCGCGTGCCCAAGGCGGGCCGTCGGGCCAAGTCCTCTTCGCGGACTCCCCACCGCCGTTTTTCAATGGCAGTGGGCCAGTTTAAGGCCCATCTCAATGTTGTGAGGTGCGAGCAGTTTCAAGCCAAAAACCTCAGAAAAAGCCTATAAACACCGGCCCAAACGATTGTTCGCCGGTCATCATGGCAATGCGTCCTAACGTGGCCAAACCCGATCCAAATCAAGCCTTTATGGCAACTGTGGCAACGGGAGGGTGAGGACAAGGGATAGAAACGAACTTGGCCTGCCCCCATCCACCCACTACGCTCTCCGCATGAATGATGTTACGGTTTTGCTCTCCCTCTTCAAGGGCCACCACTCGACCCAGGCAATCGCCAAAGGCGCGGACATCTCCCGCGAAACCTTTCGCAAACTCGAACGCGGCACCCAGATCAAACTCAGCACCCTCCGCGCCATCGCCACCTACCTCAAACTCTCCCACGCCCAATGGCTGGCGCTGCTCACCGCCTGGATCAAGGCGGAGGTCGGCCCGGACAGCCAGCACCTGGAAATCTTCGTCCATGCGGACGACTCCGCCAAAGGCCAGGCCCGCCGCGAACTCAAAACCATTCAGGAGTTGAGCGCCCAACTTCCGGCCGCCGAGCGCCAGCAAATCATCCTCGCCTTGTCCCGCCCCCAGGTCCGCAAATGCCTGCCCCTGCTTGAACAACTCCACCACGCCCTCAACCCCCCGGCCCCCCACCCCCGCTCCAAAAAACCAAAAGCGGCGGCGAAACCGTAAGCGGGCAGGGCAGGGGGTTGGCAGGCGACCTGCTTGTTCCAGTCGAAAACCCCACTGGAACAAGACCGGAACAAGAATTGTCACCAGCAAGCCACTTGCCACCAACAAGTTGCATTTCACTGTTCCGGTCGTTCCGGTTGTTCCGGTCAGGAACCATAGTCTTATATTGTGGGAAACTCTCCGACTTTTCCCGATTGCCTGTCCCACCCCGTCCTAGTCGCCCTTTTCCGCGCCCTTTTCCGGGCCTGTTTTTGAATGCCAAAAGCCCCCTCGGGAATGAGTTTTCCCTGCTGGCACGGCACCGCCCGGCGGTGGCGACGCCACG
>CAIKLQ010000738.1 GCA_903828255.1 uncultured Verrucomicrobiota bacterium | reverse complement strand
GCAGATTTGCGACCTGACCTGGCGGGAGAGTTTCGAGCCGGTGCATGCCGTGGGGTGGGCGCACCTCGCTAGTTCGCGCACCAACTCTCAGCACACTTACACCACCGTCACCGGCACGGACCCAGTGGCCCGTTACTGGGGTTTGGATCATTGGGCTTGCCGCACCGGCCAGGGCGCTTATCTGAACTGGGTGGTGGGCAACGCCATTTTGCCCGCGGTGGATGGCAACGAAAACCACGAGGGCATCCAAAAGGTGGATCGCATCCGAGTGCCTGAATTGCAGGAGTTGACCACGATCGCGAAGTCCGTGCAGACCTCGCTCGACAGCGCCGAGGGTGGGTTGAGTCCGCTGGGGGTGCCCGAGGGCGGCCTGGCCTTCGATCTCAATCCCAATGTGGTGGTGGGCACGGACAACGGCACGCATTTCGAGCAGGTTTATCAGCGGGCCAAAGTGGCGTTGAACAATGCCGTGGCTTCGTTTGACGACGCCAAGGACGTCACGCAACTCATGCGGTCGGAGCAGGATTCGCTGGCGGAAATGCGCGCGGGTATCGCCCAGCAGGAGCTGGCTTACCGCAACTCACTCATCGGACTCTACGGCACGCCCTATCCGGAGGACATCGGAGCGGGGAAGACGTGGGCGCAGGGCTACGCCGGCCCGGACCTCATTCATTTCTCCTACATGAACGTTCCCGAATCCGATTTTGGCGGAAACGTGACGCTCGACCCGGCAGGGACGTATCGCATTGACACCCAGCCCCTGACCAACAACTGGGTGGAGGGCGTCTTGGGAGACTGGGTTGACCTTACCAATAACTTATTTTATTCGGACATGGATTGGGTGAACAACAGCCAATCCATCAATTTCGTGTGGGGCGCACACGGCTTCTTCAGCAAACCGGCGGGTTGGACGGGCAACCGGCAATCGCCGGGCAAGATCCAGCAGGCCATCTCCGACCTGATCAAGGCCCACCACAATGTCACGGCGGCCCTGTCCGACGCCCAGGGCGCCAAAGAGGACCTCACAGCGGCAATTCGGATTTTCAATTCCGCGCAGGAGACCGGCGACACCATTGACGGCATCAATCATTCACTGAACGTGGCGGACGAAGTGTTGATGTATGCGCAAAACGTGAACGAGGTGTTTGAGAAATTTGATGAGTTAACGGAGAAGACCATCACCGCCGCCACCGCGGCCGCGCAAAAGGCCTTGCCCACTAGTTTCATCGCCGGTACGGCCGCCGGGGGCGATCTGACCTCCGCCATGGAATCGGCGCTGGAAAGCTCGGGCTTTGCGATCAATGAACAACTCAAGATTGCGGAATTCGTGCGGTTCAGCGTGCTCAAGGCCTTTGAAAGCGCCACCACCTCCGCCCGGCGTTGGGCGGAAGAAAACATCGCCGCCCTGGAAGGTCAGCAGGAAACGCGACAGAGTCTCATCGAGCTGGGAACGATGGTGGGAGATTTGAGCGGCCATTTCGACACCATCAACGCCCGGTTGCGGGAATACGATGATACCCTCCGCGCCTACCAGGCGATGCGGGCCGAGGGGGACCGCATCCAGGAGGAACGCTTGGTATATCGCCAGCGTGCCGCCGCAGTCGTCCAGGGCTATCGCGTGCGGGACGTGGCGTTCCGCCTCTTCCGCAACGAGAAATTGGAACGTTACAAGACCTTGTTCGATCTGGCCGCGCGCTACTCCTTGCTCTCCGCGAATGCCTATGACTACGAAACGGGATTGCTGGGCACCTCGGCGGGCCGCGACTTCAAGAAGCGCATCATCAATGCGCGGGCTCTGGGCGTGGTCCGCAACGGCGAACCCCAGTTCGCCGGCAGCAATACCGGCGATCCCGGCCTCTCCAGCGCCCTTGCCGAGATGAAAGCTGACTGGGACGTGCTGCGCGGCCGTCTGGGGTTCAACAATCCCGACGCCTATGGCACCACGGTTTCGCTCCGCACCGAGGCCCTCCGTATCCTGCCGAGCAGCGATGGCGATTCAAACTGGAAAGACACCCTCCAAAATGCGCGGGTGAAGAACATTCTCGAAGACGCGGATGTGCGCCGCTTCTGCATGCAGGTGGACGATGGCAGCGGCTTGCCGGTGCCGGGCATTGTGTTGACCTTCAGTACTACCATCGCGAACGGGTACAATTTGTTCGGACGCGAACTGGCCGCCGGAGATCACGCCTTCAGCCCCAGTTCCTTCGCCACGAAGATTTTCGGCGTGGGCACCGCGTTGATCGGCTACCGCGGCATGGATGACCCTTCCCTGAACAGCGGCACAGTGACTGGTTCCGGCGGCACCTCGCCATCCGATCCCAACACCTCCTACCTCGACCCGTTGGCGCTCTCCGCGACGCCCTACATTTACCTGATCCCGGTGGGCGTGGATTCCATGCGCAGCCCGCCGCTGGGGGATGCCAGCACGATTCGCAGTTGGTCCGTCGAAGACGTGGCCATTCCCATGCCGTTCAACATCGGCAACTCCGACTTCTCGAACCTGAACCTCTGGCAATCCAGTGATTCGCTCACCGAACCCATGTACACCGTCCGCAAACATCAAGCCTTCCGCCCCGTGTCCACCACCTCGGTCTTCAGCCCGAGCTTGTATGGCTCCACGGGCACGCTGTTGCGCTCGCAGTTCACCAACAACCGTTTGGTCGGGCGCTCGGTTTGGAACAGCCAGTGGAAGCTAGTCATCCCTGGCCGCACGCTGCTGAACAACCCGAATGAGGGCTTGGACCGTTTCATCCAAACCGTGACCGACGTGAAGCTGCATTTCGTCACTTACTCCTACTCGGGCAACTGATCGCCAACTATGAAAACGCAAATTGCAAGTCTCCGCTCCCCCGCCTCTTTCCTCGCCCGTTGCGCCCTACCACTCGTGGCGTTCAGCGTAGGGTTGACCCTGCTGACGCCGGCGCACGCCTTTCCGCCCTCACCCCACCACGAGATCTCCGGCATGGTGCGCAACGAGATGGGCGACCCGATCAACGTAACGAATGCCACCGTCATTCTCGAAACTCTCGCGGGGACGCAAGTCAAGACCACCGTGGCGCCCAACCTGACTCCGGGCAAAAACTATCGCCTCAAGGTGCCGATGGACGCCGGCATCACGGCGGACAATTACCGAACCAATGCGCTCCGCGCCGCCGTCAGTTTCCGCATGCGAGTGAAAATCGGTAACGTCACTTATCTACCGATAGAATCTACCCTGACCTATTCCACCCTCGGCAAACCCGCGCAAACCACCACCATGGACCTGACCCTGGGGGAGGACTTGGATCACGACGGCTTGCCGGATGCCTGGGAACGCGCGCTCATCGCCATGCTCGGCCTGAATGTGGGGATCGAGGCCATCAATCCCAACGACGACTCCGACGGCGACGGCATTAGCAACTACAACGAGTATATCGCCGGCACCTACCCGTTTGATCCGGCGGATGGCTTCCGGCTCGAAGTGATCGGCAAGCATGAGAATCGCATGGTGTTGGAGTTCCTCACGATCCCTGGCCGGCGCTATTCCTTTCGCGGCTCCGCCGATCTGACGACCTGGAGTCCGGTTGCCTTCCGCCTGCCGGAAGACGCTGTAGGCGCGACTCCGCGCCCGGACTATGT
>CAIKLQ010000737.1 GCA_903828255.1 uncultured Verrucomicrobiota bacterium | reverse complement strand
TGAGGAACAGATTGGTCTCCGTTTCACTGGACTGAATGACGCGTAAGATCGCCGGCCCAAAGGAATAAGCGGTAGCGGCGGTTGGGAGGGAATCGCGCGACGGGTTAACGAGGTTCGCTGGCGCATTCGCGTCGCGCACTTCGGCGGGTGCGGTGGTTGTCCTGGCGTCTTGCACCAACTTGTAGCGAAGCTTCACGCCGCGCGGGTTCTCGGTGAAGCCGGTGATTTGCAGCAGGCCCAGTCCACCTTCCCGAGTGCGGAAAACCCAGGTGGCTGGCAGTTTTCCCCCAGTCTGAAGCGCAGGCGCATCCAGCCTCTTGGCGCTTTCCAACCGACCGGCGACCGCGCTTGCGGGCAGGACGTCCCAGTCCACGAGCGTGGCATCGGCTGTCGTGACGCCGGGACATTCCAATCCATCCTGCCGCCACATCAGTGCGTCAAATCCCCGCTCTGCCATCCAACCATACTTGAGGGCATAGTTGGCTTCCAAAGCGCTCGGAAGAACGCCCAATTCTCCCCGGTCGAAGTCAATGCAGTTGGTTTGTCCGCTGACGCCGGCATAAAGCACCCGTTCAATCACCGGGCCGAACGCCACCTTTGGAGTGAGGACAGCGGTGGCGGATGGTGCCGCGGCATTTCGGACCAGCTTGTACCGAATTTTCACGCCACGCGGGTTTTCCGGGAAGCCGGTGATCTGCAGGAGGCCGGCAGTGCCCTTGGCGCTTCGGAACGCAAAAGTAACCGGTGGTGAACTGCTCTCTCCCGTCACGCTGACGGTCTGTCCCGATTCAAGCTCGCAGGGGATCTCCACCTGCGCCCGCTGCGGTTCGTCCCAAGCGGTGGCGCTATGGAGAAGTGGGCGCAACTGGGTGCTCGTGCCGGCCACGGTGAGGGCGCGATTCGTTGCGGGCGAAATCACGATGATGCCGTCCGGCAACTGGATCCCCGTGGACCAATCGGCCATCGTCAAGCCGGCGGGCATTTGCTGTAGTTCGCCGGACTCGAGGTTCAGTGAATCGCTATACCCGAGGTTGTTCAACGGCAGCGTAAGCTCGATCACCGGGCCGAAATTCGCCGGCTCAGCGCCCTGACCAGAAACCCGCTTCTGCAAAATCAACGCGGCAATGCGGTCGAACTTCGCCCGGCTCAACATCTGCTTTTCCTCGACGATCTCGTGGCCGTCCTGTCGGCGGGCGGTTGAGGACGAGCCGCCTGCTCCCAGCGCCCGCCTCCGCCCGTTCTTCTCTTCGAGCTGGACGCGGTACTGCGCGTCATCTGGCTTCCGGTAGCTGGCGGTGAGCGCGACGGACTTTTCATCGAACACAATCTGATACCGGAACTCGGCGTCGCCGAACGCTCCGCTTCCGTGTGTGCCCAGCCCGAGGACTTGATTCAAGCGAATGAGGTTGGTCCAGCCGGCGGCCTCGGCGGAACCCGCCGCCTGGTCAGACTGGTCCCGGCGCGGCCAAGTGCCGAACACGAGTCCCCAAACCACAGCGATGAGCGCCGGCAGGAAAGCGAGGAAGACCCTGGCACGGCTGCGCTTCTTTTTCGCCGGCTGGACGTCGTAAACCGTGGGCAGCCATTTAGCGTCGGCCTGTTTGGCGTAGGTCACGATTTCCGTCGCCGCCGGCTGATTCGCGAATGAGGTTTCGTAGTTCGCTTCCCAGCGCGTTCCAGCGACGGTTTGGGTCATGGAGCCAAGCTTGCGGGAAAGGACTTCGCCGAGCGGGCGCCGGATTTTTTCCAACCGGGCCACCCATTCGGCCTTGCCCTGGCGGCGCTGGAAATGCGGCGCGGCGGTTTCCCAACTGCGGGCATAATCGCCTGTGTCCAGCAGCGCCAGCCAAGCTTCCATGGTCAGTGGGCAGTCCACGGCGGGCAGTGGGGTTGGTGTGGCCCTGGCGGATTTGATCTTCTTCACCTCATGCTGAACGCGGACAGAGGTACGGATGATTGTGGCAACAAAGGCGCACCCGACCGCCACCAACACACCCAGACCGATCCACTTGGCAAACCCGGCGACCCCGGTTAGCTCGGTTGGAGACGCGGCAGTTAGCCAATTGCCGAGGGGAAACTGCAGGAACACCAACACTGCAAATCCGCTCATCCAGAGGCATACTCGAACGACTCTCCGTGCGGTGATCTCCTTCGCGGCCTGGCCCAGGTTCAAGGCCGCCAGCCGTCCCACGCCACCGAGCACCGTCCAAATGAGAAAATTGGCCTCTTGAGCCGAGAGGGCGAAACCCGGCCCAGACGGAGTTGCCGCGTGGCCGAGCCGTTGCGCTAGCGAAATGACCAGAATGAGACCACTCACCAGGAAGCCAATCGTCGAGGAGAACAGCAACAAGAATGGCCAAAAGTTGAAACTGCGCCGCCCGGCGCGCTCGACGAAGGCAGGCACGGCCGCGCTGAAATCGAACAACAGCAGGCATTGTCTGGCCAACGAAACAACGCTCTTCCGGGCAAGCAAACGCAAGCCTTGCCGGGTGAACGTGACTTTGATGTCACGGGCCAGCTCAAGGGCGTCAGGTTTGAGCAGCGGATTCGCCGTGTTCGATGCCGCAGGCGGAACGCCTGTGCTCCCCAAGCCGGTCGCAATCGTCTCCACCTCCGTCTGGAGCACGCTGGCTTGCTGGTAGCGAAGTTCGGGTTTCTTTTCCAACGCGCGCAGCACCACTTCATCCAGGCGCACGTCAATCTGGACTTTCCGCGAGGGCGGCTGGAGCGGCTTGCCGGGCAGTTCGCCGGTGAGCATCTGGTAAAACACCACACCCAGCGCGTAAATGTCCGCGCGATGATCCACGTCAGCGGGATGCGAGACTTGCTCGGGCGCCATGTAGTGGGGCGTGCCCATGACTTTGCCGGCGTCGGTGAGTAGGACAGGCGTCGCGCCGGTCTCCATTTTTTCCGTCTGCCCGCCTTGAGCCGCAGTCTGCTCAAAAGTTTGAGACAGGCGCGACGCCTGTCCTACGGCCGACACAATCTTCGCCAGCCCAAAATCCGCCACCTTCACGCGGCCGCGGCGATCCAGCAAAATGTTCTCCGGCTTGATGTCGCGATGGACGATGCCCTGGTCGTGGGCGAATTGCAGCGCGTCGCAAATTTGCGGCACGATGGCCAGCGCCTCGCGCGGCGAGATGCGGCCCGCCTGCAAAAGCTGGCGCAGGTTCACACCATCCACGAATTCCATGAGGAAGAAATACAGGGGCGCGGCTGTGTGCGAAGCACCAGCCGCAGCGCTCCCGAAATTTCCGCCGCTCTCAGTGGTTGCAGCCTGCTGCGGCTGGGTCTGCGACCACAGCCGCGCTCCGCCGGCGTTCTGGACCTGCCCAAACTCGTAAAGGGTCACGATGCCGGGATGATTCAGCTTCGCCAGCGCCTTGGCTTCGCGGGCGAAGCGTTCGGCAAACGCCGGGTCGTCGCCGATGCCCGGCGGGAGGATTTTCAGCGCGACGATGCGATCCAGTTGTTTCTGGCGCGCCTTGTAAACCGCGCCCATGCCGCCTTTGCCGATGAGTTCCAGGATTTCCAGTTGCGGAAAGAGCGGGGCGAGTTCGGCGACGGGTGGCGGGTTGAACGGCGGTTGCTTTCCCTCGGTGACGGTGTCCGCCGCCGCGCCTTGCTGGAGCAGGCAGGCGGGACACAAGCCCGCGAGCGCGCCGGCGGGCAGCGGCGTGCCACATTCGGGGCAATTCC
>CAIKLQ010000736.1 GCA_903828255.1 uncultured Verrucomicrobiota bacterium | reverse complement strand
GGCCTCGATCTCTCCATCCTCGACACCGGCAGCGGCGCGCAGTTCGGCACGCGGTTGAGTTTCTTCCCCACGACTGCGGCGCTGGGCCTGGTGATGCCCAGCAACTCGCCGGCGGTGAATTCGCTGTGGCTGCCGGCCATCGCGCTCAAGACGCCGGTCGTCATCAAGCCGGGAAAGGAAGAGCCGTGGACGCCGTATCGGCTGATTCAGGCGTTCATCGCTGCGGGCGCACCGGCTGAGGCGTTTGGCTTTTATCCAACCGATCACGAAGGCGCGGGCGAGATTTTGAAATCGTGCGGGCGCGCGTTGATCTTCGGTGACAAGTCCACTACCCAGCAATATGCCAGCAATCCCGCGATCCAGATTCACGGACCGGGCTGGAGCAAAATTCTCATCGGCGAAGATTGCATCGAGTTGTGGCGCGATTACTTGGACGTGATGGTGGCGAGCATTGGGGACAACGGCGGGCGTTCGTGCATCAATGCCAGCGCCATCGTCGTGCCCAAATACGCCGCCGAAATCGCGGATGCGCTCGCCCAACGGCTTGGCCCGATCCAGCCGACGCGAGCTGACGACGCGGACGCGCGGCTCTCCGGCTTCGCGAATCCGAAGATGGCGGACTTCATTGACGGCGCGATTGAGGAAGGGCTGAAAACGCCGGGGGCGACGGACGTGACGGCGAAGTATCGAGCGCCCCTCATCCGGTCTTCGGCCACCCTCTCTCCACCGGATGGGGAGAGGGATGGGGTGAGGAGTGCAGCTCGCAAAGCAACCTTTGACGGCGGTGTGTTTGTCCGCCCGACTATCGTGCTGTGCGATTCGTTTGCGCATCCGCTGGCGAACCGCGAGTTCCTCTGCCCCTACGCCAGTGTAGTGCAAGTCCCGCAAGCCGAGATGCTCAAGCAAATCGGATACACGCTCGCAGCCTCGGTCATCACGAAAGACGCGGCGTTTATCGAGCAAGTAATGGCCTACCCACACATCGAGCGGTTGAACATCGGCCCGGTTTCGACGATGAAGATTTCGTGGGATCAGCCGCATGAGGGGAACATGTTCGAGTTCCTCTGGCGGCGGCGGAGCATCGAGCACGCGTGGTAAGCGGCCGGTGGAGCGTCGCCCTTTGCTCTCATGTTCGAACTCGTTTCCGACTACCAGCCCGCCGGGGATCAGCCGCAAGCGATTGCGAAGCTGACCGAGGGCTTGTTGGCGGGCGCGAAGCATCAGGTGCTGCTGGGCGTCACCGGTTCGGGCAAGACGTTCACGATTGCCAACGTCATCCGAAACGTCAACCGCCCCACGCTCGTCATCTCGCACAACAAGACGCTCGCGGCGCAGCTTTACGCGGAGTTCAAAAGCTTTTTCCCACGCAACGCCGTCGAATACTTCGTCAGTTACTTCGATTTTTACCAGCCGGAGGCTTACCTCCCGCGCACCGACACCTTCATCGAGAAGGACTCCTCCACCAACGACGACATCGAGCGGATGCGGCTCTCGGCAATGAGTTCGCTCTTCGCCCGGCGCGACGTGATTGTCGTGGCCAGCGTGTCGTGCATCTACGGCATCGGCAGCAAGGAGGATTACGAGGCGATGCTCATCCACCTTCATGTCGGGATGGAGCTTTCACGCGAGCAACTGCTGTCGCGGCTCGTGGACCTGCAATACAACCGCAACGACATCGAGTTCATGCGCGGCCAGTTTCGCGTGCGGGGCGACACGGTCGAGCTTTGCCCGGCTTACACGGAAGACGGATTGCGCATCGAGTTTTTTGGCGACACGGTGGAACGGATCACGCGCTTTGAACCGCTGACGGGCGGCAAGATCGCGCCGCTTGAAAACGTGACGGTGTTTCCGGGGAAGCAGTTCGTCACGACGAACGACAAGATGAAGCGCGCCGGCGTCGCCATCCGCGAGGAATTGGGCGAACGCATCCGAGAATTCGAGAAGCAGGGCAAGCTCCTAGAGGCCCAGCGCATTAAGCAGCGCACCGAGTTTGACCTCGAAATGATGGAGGAAATGGGTTTTTGCTCGGGCATCGAGAATTATTCGCGGCACATCGCGGGACGTCCGGCTGGCTCGCGGCCGGCGACGGTGATTGATTTTTTCCCGAAGGATTTTCTGCTGGTGATGGACGAATCGCACGTCAGCGTGCCGCAGATCGGCGGGATGTTTGAGGGCGACAAGTCGCGCAAGACGGTGCTGGTGGATTACGGCTTCCGGCTGCCGAGCGCGCTGGACAATCGCCCGCTGAGATTCGAGGAATTCCAGACGCTGATGGACCAGACGATTTACGTGAGCGCCACGCCGGCGAAGCGGGAATTCGAGTGGGCGCGGGCGAGTGCCGGGAATTCGCGGGTTCGCGCCGGTTCAGAGATCGGCGTTCCGGGAGTTGTCCAACTCGTCGTGCGACCGACAGGACTGATTGACCCCAAGGTCACGCTCAAGCCGCTCCGGGGCCAGATTGACGATCTCATCGAGGAATGTCGCCAGCGCGCGGACGCGAAGGAGCGCATCCTCGTCACCACGCTTACCAAACGTACCGCCGAGGAATTAACGGATTACCTGCGCGACATCGGCGTGAACGTGCGCTACCTGCACAGCGAGATTGGCGCCATTGAGCGCGTCGAGATTTTGCGCGCCCTGCGCAAAGGTGAATTCGATGTGTTGGTCGGCATCAATCTCCTGCGCGAGGGTCTCGACCTGCCGGAAGTTTCACTCGTGGCCATTCTCGACGCGGACAAGGAAGGTTTCCTGCGCAGCGAAACCAGTTTGATTCAGACGGCGGGTCGCGCCGCGCGGCATCTCCACGGTGAAGTCATCCTCTACGCCGACGTGATGACGGACAGCATTAAGAAATTTTTGGCGGTCACCGAGTATCGCCGCCAGCGGCAGATCGCCTACAATACGGAACACGGCATCACGCCCCGGAGCGTGAGTCGGGCGGTGGAAGACAGCCTCGTCGTCCGCGAAGGGACACGCCAGGAGGCCGCTGGCGTGTTGCGCGAGGCGGGCCTGGACGTGGACATCACCGAGACGATCAAGGAACTCGAGGGGGAAATGCTCGCCGCCGCCAACAATCTGGAGTTCGAGAAAGCCGCGCTGTGTCGCGACCAGATTAAGGAATTGAAGCGCGCGGTTGCCGGCTCGTCGTCGGTGAAGGGGGGCAATGCGGAAAAGCCGGTGAGTTATCGGAAGGGCGCAAGACGCGCAGTGAAGTAGTGAAGGGGAGAATTTTCACAAACAGTATTTGACAATTTTTTTGGGTTTGCTATTGGTTTGTCACGGAGCGGATGGGGATTTGCGAGGGCCAACTTGAAGTTACTTCACTTTGTGGGCAGGCGGCTCTCTGCGAGAACAGGTGGATGATTTTGTATGGGAACGGTCACTGGCAAACATGTAATCGTTTTGTTGCTGGCTCGCTGTGCCACTGCGAGTCGAGCGCTGGCTGCGCGCACAACTTCGGCCCAATTAGCCCACAAGCTGGTTGATCGCCACTCCGCTCTGCTACCTGGTTCTTTTGGCTTCCCGGCGGGCGCGCAATGGCTCTCGCAAAGCGAGCACTTTCCTGGATAAACTACAAAAAACAAACGCAGGAGAAAACACAGCATGAACTATATGAAATCAATCAAAAGTGGGAAGCATCTCCAAAGCATAGCCGAGGCGACGATTGGCCGCACCCGTTCGGCTGGCCTGTTGGGCACGCTGGCGATTTCGGCTACGCTACTTGCTGGCCTTTCAGCCGGCGGTCAGACGATCACCCCTCCAGGCATCACGATCGGGGCTGGTTCCCCGGTATTTAGCGGGGGGAGTCAGACCAATCCGGTGCAAATTTGTCTCCCCGCTGGCAGCACCAGCGACAAGGTTGACGTGTTTCTCTTGTTCGATGACACCGTCAGCTTCCAAGACGGAGTGCCCACGGTGACCAACATCTTTAGCAAGCTGGCGGGCGAGTTGGAAAAAGCGATGCCCGGAGTCGAATTCGGTTTTGGGGTAGGCCGGTTTGAAGACTATGGCGGGGTTGGCAGCACGTTCACCGCAAATGGGGCCATTGCCTTAGATGGGGGCCGGCCATTTATTCTGAATCAGCCAATCATTACTGCGGCGACGGCTGGCGGAACGAACGCCCGGAACACCCTCATCAATGCCGCGCTTTCACATATCGCGCCCGGAGGTGGGGCCGACTTTCCCGAAGCCTCCCTCGAGGGGTTATTTCAAATCGCAACCGGCGCGGGCTTCGACGGCGACGGCAATGGTTCATCCTTGGACAGCGGGCCGGCCGGAGCCTTGGCAACGCAGACAAATCCCAGCAACAGTGGCGATGTTCCCCCCTATTCCTCCAACGTGCTCCCCGCTTCCGGGACTCTGGGAGGAGCCGGCTTCCGTTCCGGCGCACTGCCGCTCATCATTCTGGTGACGGACATCAATCCGGTTGCCGCATTTCCGGCGGGTCAGCCCCTGCCGTCGGTCATTACGAATCAATTTGGGACGAGTATTCCAAGCACCGCGTTTTTGGGTTCCACTACTCTAGGTCTAGTGAGCCGAGATGGATTTGTGAGCGACGCCAAATCCACCAGCGAAAACACGGTGATAAACGCGGTTGCCCCGAGCGGTGCGGCGACGGTGCAAAGCACCGTCAACGCCTTGAATGCGCTCGGAGTGCGCGTCCTCGGCATCGGGCCTGACGCCGTTCCCACCATCAGCACAGACCCTTCAACAGCTCCCAGCACTTGGCTCTCGGCCATCGCTCGATTAACTGGCGCGGTGGACAGTTCCGGAAATCCGCTGGTGTTCAGCACCTCGGTTACGCTCTCGAACCTAGTGGATTCGATCGTGGATTCCATTTCGACCACCACTACCAACGCCGTTGACATTACGCTCGCAGCCGCCCCCAGTCTGCCGGCCGGGTTGAGTTTCTCCTTCTCCCCGCCGGTCGTTACGAACGTCGCGCCCGGGCAGTGCGCCTCATTCGAGGCTGTTTTCACTGGGGCCGGAGCAACGAATGGTAGCTTCAATCTTAACTTTGTGACCGTGGGAAGCGGATCCGGCCTTGGCTCGATCCCGGTGCAAGTGACCCCACCCACAGCTATTAGTTGCCCGCCCAACTCCACCGTCTCGTGCGTTGGCGAAGTGCCGCTCCCGGCGACGAACGCCGTCGAATTCATTGCGCAGGGTGGCAGTGTTTTGGCCGGTTGCGGCGAGGGGACGACCCTGGTTGGCTGGTTGGGCGATGTTTCCAACGAGGGCACCGGTTGCCCCGCCAACCCTTTGATCATCACCCGGTCCTACGGTGTTACTAACCGCTGCGGCGACTTCGCGGTTTGCTTGCAGACTATTACCGTGAGCGACGCCGCACTCCCTATCATTACTTGTCCGATCAACCTAGTGACGAGCTCCGATTTGGGTGAGACCTCCCGGAGCAATGTCACCTACCTCGTGACGGCGACGGACAATTGCCCGGGCTCCGTGACGGTGGTTTGCAACCCGCCCTCTGGCTCAACTTTTCCGCTGGGCATTACCACGGTGATTTGCGTCGCTACCGATTCCTGCGGCAACACCGCCAGTTGCACCTTCTCCGTTGACGTTCATGCACCTCCCCCAATCGGTCAATGCAGCCGCACTTACACAATGGACGCGGACTTTGCGGTGGGATCTTTGTTCAACCTGAATGTTACCAACGTCCCAGACCAGTTGCAGATCAACAGTGGGAGCTTGAGCACCTTCCCCATTATGTGGATCGCCAACGCCGGCGAAGACAGCGTATCAAAGGTTGATACGACTACGGGCAGAGAACTGGCGCGCTACCGCACTTGGTTCGGGCCGGCTGGCCAGCCAGGGTACTATAACCACCTCGGCAGCCCATGGAGCGGTGCGGCCCCCTCACGAACGGCCGTGGATCGGGAAGGGAATTGCTATGTGGCGAACCGTCATTTCGATGATCGTCCCGCCGATGTCATTAAGATTTTGGCCACAGGCGGCATTGATCGGAACGGCAATAGCACTCTCGAAACCTCGGCGGATCTTGACAACAACGGGGTCATTGATCCTGGAGAAATCCTGCTCATGGGAGATTTGAACGGCAATGGACAGCTTGACGCTAATGAAATCGGGGACGAACGGATTGCCTGGGCGGTTTCGGTTGGGTCAGCGGGTGCGTTGGGCCGTTCGTTGGCGATTGATATTGACGGGAATATCTGGCTTGGGCTTTTCAGCACGCAAGTCTATTACAAGCTCAGTGCGGTGGACGGCAGCATTCTGGCCGGCCCAATTGATGTCAGTCCCAACACTCCCTACGGGGCGCTGGTGGATGGCAACGGGATTCTTTGGGGAGCTTCACTGGATGGTACGCTCCTAAAACTCGATACCCGCGCTCCCTACGCCCACACGGTTTACAATCATGGCTTTGGCAGTGATTATGGTATCGCGATCGGCAACAATCGGGTCTATCAAGCCAATTCCAGTGGGAATACTTACACCGAGTTTGACCCGGTCACCGAAACCTTCAGCGCGCCGGCCGCCAGCCGGTTTACGGCCCTCGGGATTGCCGTGGATGGGAACGGGGACATATTTGTCGGCAATGCCAGCAGTGGCGGAGTCACCAAGTTCCGCCCTGACGGGTCGGTCATCTGGTCTAGCCCAGCCCAAGCTGGCACAGGCGAGGTGCGCGGCTGCGTGGTGGATTCAAACAACGACGTTTGGCTGATCCACCTCAACGTAAATAAGATCTCCAAGTACCGGGGCAGTGATGGCGCGGCGCTTGGGGTCTTCCCAACCGGCGACAGTCCCTACACCTATACCGATGCCACCGGCATCGGGCGCTTCAATACCACCGCGCCCAGCGGTACGTGGTCTGTCATTCATGACAGTAGCTCGCTAGGCGCAATCTGGGGCACAGCTTCTTGGAATGGCAGCACTCCTCCGGGCACCGCCATCAAGGTGGAGGTGCGTGCCGCAGATACGGAAGTAGGCTTGGCAGGGCAGAACTACCAGCAGGTGTTCAACAGTACGAGCTTCTGCGAAGCGGGAATCGTCGGCCAGTTGATTCAAGTCCGCACCACCCTGTCGCGCCCGCTTGCCGACACCAATAGCCCGGTGCTCTACGATCTGACGGTGTCGGGTTGTGCCGGATGTGTGAGCGATTCGACAAACCTTGTGAAGTATAGCTTGATCACTGGCACGAATGTTTCGGTTGGGCAGGTCTTCAGTTACGAAATAAGTTTTGACGCCTTGGCCCTCACCAATGCGGCCGTGGCCCTGCGTCTCGTGGATCAACTCCCCATTCAAGAGGTCTTCTTGGACGCGACCACCAATGGCGCGCTCAGTGTGGTCTATGACGCTGCCACGCACACCGTGGTCTGGGATATTGGCGATTGGCCCGCGCTCACAGCCGGCCCCACGAACATCGTCACGGTCAGGGTGAACACCAACGCCGTGCCAGGATCAAGAGTCCTCAATCTTGCAACCCTCCTCTCCAGCAACCTGCCGCCGGTTATCACGCACGACGTCCCTAAAAACTGCCCAACCTGCCGCCCGGGCGTCACGGTTTATAGTGATTGTTCACTGCTGATCCGCGCCAGCGTGGTGGAGACCAACACGCTCCGGGTTCGCCAGACCGGGTTGTTCTACCAAACGGTGGGCGTGACCAACACCTGTGAAACCGACATTGCCGGTTGCCGACTCTATCTCGATGGATTGGGCACGAATGTGACCGTGCATAATGCTTCGGGCGTGTCCAACGGCGTGCCTTACCTGCAATACCATCTGCCCATCCCAGCGCATCAGGGGATTGAGTTCACTGTGGAGTATTACGTGCCCGACCGCCGGACTATCCCCAATCCAACCTTCCGCGGTGAAGGCGGGGCAGCCAGTGCCCCACCCACCCCCGCTGGCACCTTGGGTGGTATCCTTAGATTTAAGGCGTACACCAATTGCGCGGCGCTGGTCGAATTCTCTACGCTGAGCAACCGCATGTATTATGTTCAGTACGCCAGCGACCTTGGCACCAATGGAGTCTGGAAGACTGCGGTGCCTGGGGTCCTTGGTAACGGCACTGCGGTACAATGGCTCGACAGCGGCCCCCCCAAGACCGAGAGTCTGCCTTGTGCCCAACCTAGTCGGTATTATCGCGTCCTTCTGGCTCCCTAACCCTTAAACTCTGGAGATAATTAAAATGAAACGATCAATTATGTTTGCAACCTTGACCGGCTGCGTTGGTGCGTCGGTCGCCTCAGCTCAACCTCTCAACTTAGCCGAGAGTGGTTCGCTCAATCGGTTCGGTGCCAGCTTCCGACCGGGCTTCAACATTGAGGCCAACTTCACCGGATTGGGCGGCTTCGCCCGGCGCACTGAGCCGGGACCCAACGACACATCCGCGAGCGTGGACCGTAATTATGACGACGGCTACAATCGGGTGGATGTCAGCGGTAACGTCGGTCGCCTGACGGGGTATTGGGGTTATGACCATGGGGTCGGCGACCTCGCTAATCAGACTCCCATTGACGGTGACGTGGTGATTATGAACAGTTCCGTCTCCGCTGCGGTTGGAACTTCCCCGAATCGGGGTAACGATCCCCAACTCGGATTTGAAGTCACCTACAATCGCCGGCTCGGCCATCTGGGTAAGAGTGCTTGGGGCTTGGAGTTGGCGTTCAACTGGACGGACGTGGATATTCACGACCGCAACAACGCGTCTGCGCCGGTGAACCGCATCTCCGACGCCTATTCGGTGGGCGGGATCACGCCACCGCTGGATGCGCCTCCCGCGCCCGCGTATCGCGGGACGTTCAGTGGGCTAGGCGCGTTGATCAGCGACGTGCCGGAGCGCTCTATCCATGTGCTTCCGAACGGCGCGCGGATTACTGGCGAACGCCTACTCGAGGCCAGCGTGTATGGCTGGCGGGTGGGGCCGTATCTGGACGTGCCGGTGTGCAGCCGCGTGGCCTTGTCGTTCAGCGCAGGCCTGGCGGTTGCCTATGTAACCAGCGACTTCAGCTTTTCGGAGAACGTGACGATCCCTGGCGTCGGGACAGAGTTACACAGTGGTGCGGGCAGCCGCGATGAGGTTCTGCTCGGCTACTACGCGAGCGGTTTGATATCCTTCGCGGTTTGCGAGCAAGTCAACCTCTTTGCCGGGGTGCAGTATCAAGACGTCGGCAACTTCTGGCAAACCGTAGGGAGCCAGACGGCCGCGTTGGATCTGGGCAAATCCATATTCATGACGCTCGGTTTGAGTTGGTCCTTCTAAACTAGGAGGCGGAGCGCGACGCACCTTCGCGCTCCGCCGGTCGGTTCAATTTCATCCCCATTTCGATCAACGCGACGGAGGGCGATCTGAGCCAGTGGCTCGCGCCCTCCGTTCGGCTTCGATGGTTTCGGATTCCCGCTTGCCCACCGCGAAGTAATAGATCAGATAGGCCAGGCCGATTGCGGTCGGAATCAGGGCGAACAACGCGGCGTCCGAAGCTTGAAGTAGAGCGCGATCATCAAGGACAGTCCGATGAACAACCACACCAGGCCGGAAAGCAGCCTCGCGTGCGAGGAGCGCACCTTGCCGTCCTCGGCGAAAAACTCTGCGGGTAGGGGTGGCAGTTCGATGCCTTTCTCGATGGCCGCCATCGGTTCTTGATGGAACAGGGCAAACATCTCCTTGCGCTTCCGGTAATACACGACGATGGCGCGCATGCCGATGCCGATGCCCATGGCGATGGCGACGACAGGGATAAATCCTGAGATGATTTCAGGTTTCATAAGTGGCTCCAGTGATTGACTGCGCTTTTGCTTTTGTTTCGCCGGCCGATTCGCTTGCGCCGGCACTGTTCGATTCTTCCGACTTCGCCGAGGCTGGTTTTTTTCAAAATCTTTGGCGGAGCGGAAAATCCCCAGGTGAATTCTTTTTGAAACTTGTCGCAGTCTTGGGGAGTATAAAGGGAGAGCGATGGAAGACGACATTCAACAGCAACTCCTGGCGCACCAATACGGTGCGGCGTTTGAGTTGTTGATCAACCCCCTATCCGCGCAAGGCCTGGGCGGCGCCACCCAGAACCTGTTGCTGGCGGTGGCGGCGGGCAGGGTTTTCTTGGCGATTGGCCTGGCCGCCGCATTTCCGCGACCTTTCCGACAATTCTGGTCGCTCATCTGAATTGCGATGGCGAGATTTTCGGCAAGACCACCGTCCTTAACGCGTCCCTCCCTCACAATGCCCAAGCGAATCGGATTCATCATCAACCCTGCCGCCGCCGCCGGTCGCGCTTCGGCGCAGTGGGCGGCACTGCAGGATGACTTCCGTCAAGATGGCGTCGCAGGCAAGTCGCGGTTCACGTCGCGCCCCGGAGACGCCGTGCGGTTCGCGCAAGAGTTGGGACGCGAATGTGACGTCGTCGTGGCGGTCGGCGGCGACGGAACGCTTTTCGAGGTGGCCAGCGGACTCCTGCTCGGCGGCGCGGCCCATGCGCGGCTCGGCGTGGTGCCCTTGGGTACCGGCAACGATGCCGCCCGGCAATTCGGCATCCGCGATCCCACACAGGCGCGACTGGCCCTGAGGGGCGCGAACACGATCAACGTGGACGCCCTCCGGATTGGCTGTCAGACGCAAGGGGCGACGCTTTCACGCCACGCTCTACTTTTCGCCGGCGTGGGAATCCTGAGCGAAGCGCTGGAGCAAACCACGCCGCGGGTCAAACGCGTTTTCGGACGGCGGTTGTCCTATCCGGTGGGAGCGCTGCGGGCGCTCGCGAGTTACGTCGCCCCGCTGATACGAGTGACCTGTGACGGTCAGACGTGGGAGAAGCGTTTCCTGTTGGTCTGTGCGAGCAACTGCGAACTCTCGGGCGGCGGCATGAGGCTCGCCGCCGGCGCGCGGATGGACGACGGTTTCGTGGACGTAAATGTTTGCGAAACCCTGGGCCGCGTGGCGGCCGCAGCGCTGCTCTGGAAAATCTCGCGAGGTCACCGCCCGACTCATCCCAAGCTACGCTATTTCACCGCCCGCACGGTGACGGTGGAAGCTGATCCGCCGATCCCCGTCGCCGCGGACGGCGAACTCATCGGCCAGACGCCCGCGCAGTTTGAAGTCGTACCGCAGGCCTTGAAAATCTTAGTCCCCTGAAGTTGAAGATGGCGGGCGTCAGCGCAGGATCGCGAACGGCAAGTCGAAGTCCGGCGTGCTGCCTTGACCAGCGGGTGCGCGGGCAGCGCCGCCATCATCCTGCAGATTTGGGCCGACGGAATAAATCACGAAACCCTTGGGGGAAGCTTTTTTGTATCGCAGGAGCTGGCCATCAAATGGATCAGCGGGGACGGAAACCAGATATTGCGGCACAAGTTGCTGCAAGGAATCAGGAAGCCGCTGGCCGTTGGCTAGGCGAAATCGCTCCGCCGCAAGGCCGGCTTGGGCCGCGCGCAATTCCGCCACCGCGGTTGCGGATCGCTCAATCGCCTTGGACAAGGCCGGCAACAGGATTCCGGACAGGACGTAGCCTTTCGCTATCCCTGCATCCACTTGAGTTCTCCACGAGTTGGTCACGAGGCAAGAGAACGCCAGAGGCGATTTTGCGCAGGCAATCAGGCTCGCCATCTGATCCAGATAAAAGGCGAAATCAGCGGCGTACTTCGGCTGGCGCAGGTAATCAGCCAGTTCGGATGCCTCTTTCTTGAAGCCCGCTTCCTGACTCACCTCAGTGGCTTGGGCGAGAAATTGTGCGAGTTCCGCCGGAGACGACTGGAAGATCGAAATCCCACTGCAGCGTTCCGTAACCAGGCAGCGGGTGAATCCTTCCGCACCGCGTCGTTCGGCTTGCTGCAGGGCCGACTGGAGTTCCGCCAACTGCGGTTCCGAAAGCGGGTTGCGCCTCAACGCCTCGGCCAAGGCATGAACCGTTATTTGCAGCGAAGCCACGCGAATTAGTTGTGAGATGAGAATTGGCTCCTGTTCCAGCGAGCCCGCCAGACGCAATCCGTCGCCGACATCCTGCGCCACCAGGTCCATCTTGCCGTTCGCCGCATGGAAAGCGGTGGCTTC
>CAIKLQ010000735.1 GCA_903828255.1 uncultured Verrucomicrobiota bacterium | reverse complement strand
TGCTACAATCGCTTGAGGCTTGAGCGGCGGCACGCTGGCGGGGAAGCGGTTCTAGCTTTTCAACCGTTTCATGGCCGCGAAGTCGTCTCCGGTGGGGGCCGGCCAGACTTTCAGGCCGAGACACAAAGCCAGGGCGCGCGGCCCCTTGTTGCGGTCAAACGAGGCAAACAAATCGGCCCCAATGGAGACTGCCCAAGCCACATGCAGCGTATCGGCCGAATCCACCGCGAGCCGGTGCTTGAAATCGCGGGCAATTTTCAACGCCTGTAGAATGGGGCCGCTCCATTCATCGGGCAGCCGACTGGCGCTGTGCTTCAAGAGTAGTTCAAAATCCGTTTCCCAATCCTCGGCCAAGCTGTAAAGGTGCTTGCGAGCTTCGTATTCCGCCAGCGGGGAAACCCTGGCATCCGGGGTCTGCCGCAACAACCGGAGCAGCCGGGCCGTGCGCTCCTCTGCCGCCACATGGACCACGCCGGCAATGACCACGTTGGCGTCCAAATAAATCATACTTCCGGGGAACGGCTAATCTCCACTGCTGCCAGGGCCACCGGTGGCTTGGCCAAAATTCGGGCAAAATGGCTTTCCACGTCGGCTTGGGGCGCAGCGAATTCAGGCGCGGAAACCACGGCTTCCGGCACGCCGTAATTTTCGACAATGAAGGTTTTTCCCGCCGCGACTCCCGCCGCGACATCCTTCCAATTGTGGCGCACAAAGGTGGAATTGATCGTCTCAACAACTTTCATGGTGAGCAAAGTATATCATTTTACCACTTTCACAAGGCTGGGTCGCGCGCTTTCCTGCCCTTCGCCCGCCCGCGACTTTTTGGCCGGTTCTCCCCAGAAGATAACATGGGGTGGTCGGGCTGGGAAGAATTCGGCAACCGGACCACGAATGAAAGAAACCAACCAAACCAAGACTAAGAACAACCCGACACCGCAGCCAACCCAGTCCGCGCCCCCAACGTCGGTGCGGGCGACAGCGGCTGGGGACGTCAGCGCCACCGCGGGCCTGGCCTCCCGGAGCCAGCTCCTGAGCGCCGCGGAATTTCTCGCGGAGCACCGCCGGCAACAGGAGAGTCGGGGCCGCCTGGCGAACGCCGATCCCCAGACCGAGGCGCTGGTGGATTTGATCCTCGCGCCTGGAACCCCGCCGCCGCGTTGGCGGCCAGCGCTCCTGCGGTCCAGCCCAAGGCGCACCAGGTGATCAAGCTCGGCATTGATGTGCATTTGGATCGCTACGTGGTGGTGCGGCAAATTGAGGGCGGCGTGCCCAGAACCGTCACGGGCGTGGTTTGTCGGCGGACAAACAAAGTCAGCAACCGGGCATGGCGGGGATGGAAGCCGAATTTAAGCCGAACTCCGAAATGGAAGCGCTCTTGGTACGGACCGGGGCGCTGGCTTTACCCGCGCGCCGCGGTCGCTTCTCCGGCGCTAGGAGATCGAATTCGACGGACGTTATGTTTGGGATTGATGCAATCCTTTCAGAGTTGCGGTTTTTCGCGACTGGTTACCCAGCGGAGTCGCTTTGCGCCCACGCTGGGCTGAATGATAAAATCCCGTTGAGATTGCGGCAACCGGCTGGCCGCGGGCTATCGGCGGCGTTGCGTGGAGCGGCGGGAACTTCCCTGCCGTTGCGGCGGGCGTTGCGCCCCGGCGGCTTTCGGTTCGACTGCCAGCCGGAAGTCCACCTGCTTCTTAAAGCTGTCCACCTTGGCGACTTGCACGGTCATTTTGTCGCCCAAGCGAATTACGCGGCGGGTGCGGCGGCCCACGAGATTGTTGCGCGCCACGTCGAACACGTAGAAGTCATCCTCCACCGTGGACAACGGCACTAGGCCGCTCATCGCGAGGCCCGGCACGTCCACGAAAAATCCGAAGTTGCGCACGTCGGTCACGAGCGCGGGATAACGCTCCGGCTGGCCGGAGGCGAGTTGCGCTTTCAGGAACGCGAAGAGTTTCAGGTCCTTGCTGTCGCGTTCGGCGTCGGCGGAGTTGCGTTCCGTGACGGAAATGTGCTCGGCGGTTTCTTTGAGCGCCGAGTTCGTGGCGGCGGTTTTGTCGAACAAGGCGCGATGCACAATGAGATCGGCGTAGCGGCGGATGGGTGAGGTGAAGTGGGTGTATTTCTTCTTGGCCAGACCGTAGTGGCCGAGCGGCTCGACGGCGTAACGGGCGCGCATGAGCGATTTAAGAAAGCCGATTTTGAGCGCCGGGCCGATGGGTAGGGCGTTGAGCCGGTGCAAGAGCCGCTGCACCTCTGCCGGGTGGCTGAGGTTGCCGCACGGAATGTTCTGGCTCAGGACGTCCTCACGATATTCCCGCAAGCGCCGCTCGTCGGGCACTTCGTGAACGCGATAGACTGCCGGCTTGGCCTGGCTCATCAAGCGCGTCGCTACCGCTTCATTCGCCAGCAACATGCACTCCTCGATCAACTGGTGCGACACGTCGTTCACCGTTTTCTCGATGCGCAAAATGCGCCCGCGCTCGTCGAGGCGGATCTTGGTTTCAGGGAAATCGAGATCAAGGGAGCCGGCCTTGAAGCGCAGGCGGCGGATGCGCTGGGTGAGTTCCTTCGCCTGATGCAGCATTTGCTCGATGGGATCAGGCGTGGGTTTGCGTTCAAGAATTGCCAGCACTTCGCCGTAGCTGAAGCGGCGTTGCGAATGGATCACGGCGGGATAAAACTTGGCGTTTAACACCCGCCCGTCCTGCGCGATGAGAAACTCCACACACTTGGTCAGGCGGTCCACGTTTGGTTTGAGCGAGCAGAGTTCATTGCTCAACGCCTCGGGCAACATTGGGATGACGCGGTCCACCAGATAGGTGGAGTTGCCGCGCTTGCGGGCCTCGGTGTCCAGCGCGGTGCCGGGCTTCACGTAATGCGACACATCTGCGATGTGAACCCACAGTCGCCATTCCGCCGCCGAAACGTGCTCCAGGCAGATCGCGTCGTCAAAATCCTTCGCGTCGTCAGGATCAATTGTGATGACCTGGTGCCGACGGCAATCCACGCGACCGGCAATGTCGCGCGCATGAACCATCGTGCCGGTGGCGTTGGCCTCGTGCAGGACAGGCTTGGGAAAATGGAGCGGCAGATCGTATTGCCGCAGCACCGAGAGCATGTCCACGCCCTCCTCATCGGGCGCGCCGAGGACTTCAATGACTTCGCCTTCGGGATTTGTGTGGCGCGATTCCCATTCGCGCAGCTCG
>CAIKLQ010000734.1 GCA_903828255.1 uncultured Verrucomicrobiota bacterium | reverse complement strand
CTCAAGACGCCGCTCAACGCCAAGCAGCGCGATTACGTGAGCAAAGTCCACAACGCCGGCACGTCGCTCTTGGGCGTCATCAATGACATCCTGGATTTCTCCAAGATCGAGGCGGGCAAGCTCGACATCGAGACGACGGATTTCCGGCTCGACGAGGTGATCAGCTCGGTCACGACGCTCACCGCGCAGAAGGCGCACGACAAAGGCTTGGAATTTCTGGCCCATGTTTCGCCCGAGATTCCCGAGAACCTGCTGGGCGATCCGCTCCGCCTCGGCCAGATCCTGACGAACTTCGTCAACAACGCCGTGAAGTTCACGGAGCGCGGCGAGATTCGACTGAACATTGGCCTGCTCGAACGCACCGGCGAGAAGGTGCAACTCAAGTTCTCGGTGCGCGACACCGGCATCGGCATGACCCGGGAGCAATCGGCCAAACTCTTCCAGCCGTTCGTGCAGGCCGACTCGTCCACCACCCGCAAGCACGGCGGCACCGGGCTGGGGCTGACCATTTCCCGGCGGTTGGTGGAATTGATGGGCGGGCGCGTCTGGCTCGAAAGCGAGCCGGGCGTGGGCAGCACCTTCTTCTTCACCGTCTGGCTCGAGGTCGGGACCGCGAAAGGTTCGGGCAAAATTGTCCCGGAACAACTCGCGCACTTGCGGGTGTTGATCGTGGATGACAACGCCGCGGCGCGGGAAATTTTAGCGGAACCGCTCAGCGCCATCGCCAGCCACGTCATGACCGTGGCGTCCGGGCCGGAAGCCATCGCCGCCATCAAGGCGCAGAATCCTGCCGCGCCGTTTGACATCGTTTTTATGGACTGGCGCATGCCCGGCATGGACGGCTTGCAAGCCAGCCGCCTCATCAAGAGCGACGAGACGCTCACGAAACAACCGGCCATCGTGCTCGTCACCGCGTTCGGTCGCGAGGAGGTTCGCGAGGAAGCCGAACGCCTCAACCTCGATGGCTTCCTAGTCAAGCCCGTCACCAAGTCCATGCTTGTGGACATGTTGGTGGATGTGTTTGCCGTTCCGGATGCGGGCGGTACGGCCCCCAGCGCGCCGGAGAAGGAAGCGGTCAACCTATTGCAGGGAGCGCGCATCCTGCTCACAGAAGACAATGAGATCAACCAGCAGATCGCGGTTGAATTGCTCGAAGGCGTCGGCGCCAAAGTGCAAATCGCCAACAACGGACGCGAAGCGGTCGAGACGCTGACCACCGGGCCGCAGCCACCGCCTTACGATTTGGTTTTGATGGACCTTCAAATGCCGGAGATGGATGGCTATCAAGCCACGAAGAAGCTGCGCAGCGACCCGCGGTTCGCCACCTTGCCCATCATCGCGATGACCGCACACGCCACGATGGAGGAACGCCAGCGTTGCCTGGCGGCTGGCATGAACGACCATATTTCCAAACCCATTGATCCGGCGTTGCTGTTTGAAACCGTGGGGCGCTACTACAAGCCCCTCACCCCGACCCTCTCCCCTTCCGAAGGGGAGAGGGAGAATCGTCCCCCGTCGCAACTCGAATCTGGCGCTGTCGGTCGCGCCGTATCGGTAGAAATCAGTGGCGGCGTCCAACAGGTGTTCCCTCTCCCCCGCGGAGGGGGAGAGGGTCAGGGCGAGGGGGATCGCCCGGTCGCTGGCGCCCAAACCGCAACCGACCTCCCGATCATCGCGGGCCTCAACGCCGCCGAGGGCCTGTTGCGCGTGGCGGGCAATCGGAAATTGTATTTGAAATTGCTGCGCCAGTTTTCCGCCCAACAAGCGGAAGCGCCGGCGCAAATTGCCGAGCAACTCAAGACCGGCGACCGGGCCGCCGCCGAGCGCACCGCCCACACGGTCAAAGGCGTGGCCGCAAACCTCGGCGCGCAAAGCGTGCAAGCAGCGGCGGCTGAGTTGGAGAAAGCTCTCCGCGAAAACGCCGCCCCGGCCCGCGTGGAAACCCTGCGCCAGGAGTTCAGTGACGGGCTGACTCCGTTCCTCGCCCAGCTCCGGACGGCGTTGGGAGATGAGCCGACGGCTCCAATCGCGCCGAACGTCGCCGCAGTGGACCCCGCACGCTTGAAACCGGTGGTCGAGCAAATGGCCAAACACTTGGCCGAGTTCGATGCGGCCGCGGCGGACTATCTCACCGCTCATCGCGATTTGTTCGCCTCGCTTTTTGCGGCGGAGGAGTTCAGCGCATTCGAGCATGAGGTGCAGAACTACGGCTTCGGCGAGGCCCAAGCCCAGTTGGAAAAAGCGGCCCAGACGCGTGGCGTTTCAGTATGACCGCCCGCATCCTCATCATCGAAGACGCGCCAGCGAACATCCAGAGTCTCTCGGCCATTCTTCAGGAGCGAGGCTACCAGATCAGCGTCGCCACCAACGGGCGGCGGGCCCTCGAAGCCCTGGAACGCATCCGGCCCGACTTGATCCTGCTCGACGTCATGATGCCCGAGATGGATGGCTTTGAAACCTGCCGCCAAATCAAGGCCTCGTCCGCGTGGCGGGAGATTCCGATCATCTTCCTCACCGCCAAGACGGAGACGGCAGACATCGTGCGCGGCTTCGAGTTGGGCGCGGTGGATTACGTGGCCAAGCCGTTTAGCTCCCACGAACTGCTCGCCCGCGTGAAGACGCATCTCACCCTCGACCATCTCCATCGCGAGAATCAGCGACTGCTGCTCAACGTGCTGCCCGCCTCGGTCGCGGAGAAACTCAAGCAGCAGGTCGGCATCATCGCGGAGCGCATGGACGATGTCTCCGTGCTGTTCGCGGATTTGGTCGGGTTCACGTCCCTGTCGGCGCGGTTGTCGCCCACCGACTTGATCGAGTTGCTCAATCGCGTCTTCTCCAGCTTCGACGAACTCGCGATGAAACACGGGTTGGAAAAGATCAAAACCATCGGCGACGCCTACATGGTGGCTGGCGGCTTGATCGAACCGAACCCGGATCATCTCGGCGCGATGGCGGCGATGGCGCTGGCAATGCTGGAAAACGTGCGCGAGATGAATCGCGAGTTCGCCGGCTTGAATCTGCGCATCGGCCTGCAAGTCGGGAGCGTGATTGCCGGCGTGATCGGCATCCGCAAGTTCACCTACGACGTGTGGGGCGACACCGTGAACACCGCCAGCCGGCTCGAATCCCACGGCACGCCTGGACGGATTCACGTCAGTGACACGGTGTTCGAGCGGTTGCACGGACGCTTTGTTTTTGAACCGCGCGGAGTCATCGAACTCAAGGGCCGTGGCCCCATGCAGACCTATTTTCTGAACGCTCCCATATTATGAAAAACCTCTCCGACTGCCGCGTCCTGCTCGTGGACGACGCCAAAACCAACCTCGATATTCTAGTCGAGGGCTTGAAGGGCGATCACAAACTCAGCCTCGCGCTCAATGGCGAAATGGCGTTGCAAATCGCGGCGCGCACGCCGCCCGACTTGGTGCTGCTCGACATCATGATGCCCGGCTTGGACGGCTATGAAGTTTGCCGCCGCATGCGTCTGATGCCGGAGACCGCCGAGGTACCGATCATGTTTCTGTCCTCGCTGGAGGAAGTGCAGAACAAGACGCGCGGCTTCGAGGTCGGGGCGAACGATTACCTCACCAAGCCCTTCGAGATGCTGGAGGTGAAGGCGCGCGTGCGATCGCTCCTCAAGGCCAAGGCCTACGCGGATGCCGTCAAGGAGAAGATTGCTTACGACCTGCGGATCGCGAGCGAAATCCAGATGGGCATCCTGCCGTCCGATGTGCCGGCGGTCACCGAAGGCACGGGGCTGGAGGCGCACGCGATTCTGTATCCCGCGCAGGAAGTGGGCGGCGATCTTTACGAAGTGTTGCGGATGCCGGACGGAAATTTGGTCGCGGTCATGGGCGATGTTTCCGGCAAGGGCATTCCCGCCGCGTTGTTCATGGCGATGACGACGACCCTGGTGCGAGCCTTGGCTCCGGATTTGCATCGGCCCGAGGACATCCTGCGCCGGGTCAGCGATGTGCTGGTCCTGCACAATCCGCGCAACATGTTTGTGACGATGTTGTGCGCGATCTACGACCCGCGAAGCGGCCGGCTGGATTACGCCAGCGCAGGTCACCCGCCGCTGGTGTTGATTCGGGAGGGCAACGCCCAATTCTTGCCGGTGCAACCGGACCCGCCGGCGGGCATCCTGACGGGACTGTCGGCCCCCAGCCAATCGGCGCAACTTCAGCCAGGAGACCTAGTGGTGTTCTACACCGATGGCGTGACGGAGGCGTTCAACGCGGCGGGAGATCTTTACGGAGACGACAAATTGTTGGAGGAACTCGCGGGCCACTCCGGCTACGCCGCCGCTGAATCCACCGCGGCCTTGTTGCGCAGCGTCCGCGCTCACGCCGGGGAGCACCCGCAGTCGGACGACATCGCCGTGCTGGCTTTGAAGCGAAAACAATGAAGCGGACGCCGCTATTCCACGAGCGCGTCCTGCACCGTGCTGCGGATTTTGAAGATCTTGTCGAAGCCGCTCATCTTGAGAATCTGACGCACCGGCGCGGACGGGCCGCACAGGAACAGTCGCCCGTGCTTGGCGTCAGCCAGCTTGCCGAGGTTGAGCAAGGCGCACAGGCCGGCGGAACTCAAGTAGTCCACCGCGCTCAGGTTGATGAGCAGTTTCTGAAACGCCGTTTCCAAAACGCGGCGACCGGCGGCCTCCACTTCCGGAGCGCGCTCCGCGTCCACGCGACCGAAGATCGTCATGATATCCACGTCCCATTCCTTGTGCGTGTGAATGCGGAACGTGCCGCTGGAGTGTTTGCCCGCTTCCTGGAGGCTGTTGACGACCGTGAACATCTTGTGAAATCCCGAGGCCTCGATGATTTGCAGGATCAAACCCTTTTGCACGCACAACACCAGTTTGCCGCCTTTGGCCTGGACATTTTTGCCGGCGCCCAGAATGGTTCGCAAGCCGACCGAACTCAGGTATTCGAGTCCGGTCAGGTCGAGGATCAACGCCTTGGTCTCGCTCCGGATTTCCTCGAAACACTGGCGTTCAAAATCCGGGGCGGCGTCCGAATCCAACCGGCCGCTCAGGGTGAAGGTTTGGGTGTCGCCCGTCATCGAAGTCGTCACATTCATGGCTGGGATTATCGCCCGACCATGAGGCGAGTCAACTGCATTGGTGCGGCCACCGGGTGCGGTTTGCGTTGGCGAACCACCCGACCGGCCGTGGCTTGTGCCAGCACAACCAGCGGACCTGATACGCGCTAAGCCATGCAAAACGCACCCACTTGGGCGATCAACATTCCCAACCGGCTCGGCGAAATGATGCGCGCCACTGAAGCTCTGGAGCTTTGCCTCGGGCAGTGGGGCGCGGGCCCGGAGGCGCGTTACCAAGCGCAATTCGCCGTCGAGGAACTCGGCACGAACATCATCAAATACGGCTACGATGATCTGGGCGAACACACGATCCGGTTGAGCGCGGTCTGCGAATCGAGTGTTTTCCGAATCTGCCTGGAGGATGACGGCCACGAGTTCAATCCCTGCCTGAGTCCGGAGCCCGATCCCAACCTCAGTTTGCAGGAGCGGACGCCGGGGGGGTGGGGGCTGAGTCTGGTGCGGCGGATGTTGGCCGGCCTGGAGTATGCGCGACAAGGCGACCGAAACGTGACGACGGTGTTGGTGTCGCGCGTTGCCACCACCGAGCCCTGAACTATCAGGAGATCACCTCACTGCAAAAACCGCTGAACTCCTTTCACCTTGCATGAAAAACCTCTCCGACTGCCGCGTCCTGCTTGTGGACGACGCCAAGACCAACCTCGATATCCTCGTCGAAGGCTTGAAGGGCGATCACAAACTCAGCCTCGCGCTCAATGGCGAAATGGCCTTGCAGATCGCCGCCCGCACGCCTCCGGATCTGGTGTTGCTCGATATTATGATGCCCGGCCTCGACGGCTATGAAGTTTGCCGGCGCTTACGCCTGATGCCGGAAACCGCCGAGGTGCCGATCATGTTCCTTTCCTCGCTTGAAGAAGTGCAGAACAAGACGCGCGGCTTCGAGGTGGGGGCAAACGATTACCTCACCAAGCCCTTCGAGATGCTGGAGGTCAAGGCGCGGGTGCGGTCGCTGCTCAAGGCCAAGGCCTACAGCGACGCGGTGAAGGAACATCTGGCCAGCGAACTGCGCGTGGCCCGCGAAATCCAGATGGGGATGTTACCGCAGGACTTCACCGCGGTGGAGCAGGCGTATGGCGTCGAGTTCGGCGCAGTGCTCGAACCAGCGCGCGAAGTGGGCGGTGATCTCTACGGCGTCTGCGCGGCGGCCAAAGATCGCCTGGTGATCTTCCTCGGCGACGTTTCGGGCAAGGGCATTCCGGCCTCGATGTTCATGGTGCGCGCAATCAGCCTGGCGCGGTTGCTGGCGCGCGAAATCGCCGAGCCGGAACGCATCCTCGCGCGCCTTAACGACGAACTGGCGGCGGACAATCCCTCCGGCATGTTCGTGACCTTTCTGTGCGCGGTGTTTGATCCCGGTACCGGACGGCTCACCCTGGCCAACGCCGGCCATTGCCGTCCGGTTTTGCTCCGCGCTGGTGAACGGCCTGCCTGGGCCGTGAAGCAACTCGGCACTGCGCTCGCGTTCGTGCCGGGCCTCGAATTCGAGCGCACGGAGCTAACCCTGCGCGCCGGCGACACGCTGGTGCTCTACACCGACGGCGTGACGGAAGCCTTCAACCCGCAGGAGGAATGTTACGGCGATCAACGGCTACTGGCTGACGCCGGATCGTTGTCCGGCCAAACCGCGCCGGCCTTCACGGCGGGTTTGCTCCAAGAAGTCCGCGTGTTCGCGAACGGCGCGCCGCAATCCGACGACATCGCGATCCTGACGCTGCGAATCGGCGGCGGGGCCGCATCAGCGGGATGAGGCCGCAGGGATTGCAGAGTGGTTTGCCGGCCTACTTGCCGGAAAATTTCGCCGATTCCTGGAGGAAGCGGCGCTCCTCCGTGATGTCGAGAATCACGAGCCGGGCGCGGGCGCGGGCGGTTTCGCCGGACTTGAGTTCGCGACCGAATTGGCAAAGGTAAAGCGAGCAATGGGCTTCGGTTTCGTGCGGCATGGCCAGCGCGAAGCACTCGTCACTCCGCGCCAGCACCAGCGCGGAAGGGTTGCTGCCGAGATCGCGCCGCACGGCCAGCGGTTGGGCGAAGCGCGGACGGATCGCCCAGTCCACCGGATTCGGCGGCAGCTTCCAACGCCCGTCCTGGATCACGCTGACCGCCGTGTCATCGCGCGGGAACATCTGCCAATTGCCGGAGGCGCTCTGCACCCGGTTGAAAGTCGGCGGCCCGCCGGGGTATGATTCGTTCGGCGTCAACGCCACTTCGTTCGTGAATCCGGGCGTGGAAAGCGACCACGCAGCCTCCCACTTCAAGCGGTTCAGCAATATCCTGCCTGCCGCCAAGGCTCTCAGGTTTGTTCAGGTGGAAACCCGCTTCGACCTGTTGCCTGAATCACGAAACCGGCAGCAGGGCCAAGAAGTTCAAATAAGACCTGCTCACCCAAAGCCTGCAAATCGGCTTTACTTTGCAGTGCTCGCCAACCACCATCAAAGGATGAAAGAAAATGGAACTATTAACCCGACCATGCGCCCCAACCAACTCCTCCTAGCCGCGTGGAGCCTCACCTTGGCGGTGACGGCTTGCCTAGCCAGCAGGCAGGCGTTCGCCCAAGAAACCAAACCGGCCGTGGCCCCGCCCTTGAGCGCGGAACGGACCGTCCTTGTCACCGTGACCGCGAAGGTCCAGGCCATTGACCAGGCCAAACGCCAGGTCACGCTCAAAGGTCCGTTGGGCAACGTCGTCTCCTTCGTTGTGGACGAGCGCGTCAAGCGGCTCAAAGAAGTCAGCGTCGGTGATGAAGTGACGGCGGATTATTATATCTCTCTGGCGGGCGAGTTGCGCGCGCCGACGGAGGAAGAGAAGAAGAATCCCCTGACGGTCCTCGCGGGCGCGGCCCGGGCTCCGAAAGGCACCGCGCCAGCGGGCGGCGCATTGCGTGCGTTCAAGGTCGTAGCCACGGTTATCGGGCTTGATCTCCCGACGCAATCGGTGACGTTGGAAGGTCCGCTGGGGAATTCCGGCACCATTCGCGCCGAGAAGGTGGA
The DNA here is from genome assembly GCA_903828255.1 of uncultured Verrucomicrobiota bacterium. Lineage (GTDB taxonomy): Bacteria > Verrucomicrobiota > Verrucomicrobiia > Limisphaerales > JADLHS01 > CAIKLQ01. The sequence continues at coordinate 940 of CAIKLQ010000734.1, read as the reverse complement.
GAACCTCAAGCAACTTCGCCTCGGCGATACGGTCATCGTCACCTACACCGAAGCCCTCGCCATCTCGCTGCAAAAGGCAGCGCAGACGAAGAAGAACTGAGCCCCCTCCGGTTACTGACTACTGACTACTGATCGCAGAATACAAACCACCAACCACCCCAAACCCAATCGAAAGCTCCCCTCCATGAAAGCCTCATTCTTCCTCACCCTCAACCTAGCGGCGCTACTGGTCGCCGGTTGCAGTTCCACCCCCACCAAGGTGAACTCCGGGCCCATTCGCGCGACCACCTTCAACTTTATTGACGGCGGCACCAAGGCGGCCCCGGCGTTCGCCGATGGCCGGGAACAGATACATGCGCTGATCCAAGGTTCCATCAGCCGCAACCTGGCGGGCAAAGGTCTGCGCAAAGTCGCGTCGGGCAACGACGTGGTTGTGGCATATCTTGTGATCGTGGGGAACAATGCGAGCACCGAACTCATCAATACTTACTTTGGCTATGGCCGCGACGCCAGCGGCCTGCACGACAAGGCGCAAGATGCCTACAATAGCAGCAAGAACCCCAATTTCTTTGAGGCTGGCACGCTCTTGGTGGACATCGTTGATGCCAAGACCTACAAGCTGCTGAAACGGTCTTACGTCACGCGGCCCCTGTTGCGCAACCCGACCGCTGCGGTTCGGGCGGAGCATATCCAGGAGGCCGTGGATGCGGTGCTTCAGGACGTTCGGATTGCCCGTTGAAACGACCTCCCCCCATCACCTAACTACATTACCCCACACTATGAAAACGCAATATCTGTGCTTGATCCTAAGCTTGGCTTTCGCCGCCGGCGCTGTTAGTCAGACTCCGCCGCCCGCGGCCCCACCCAAGCGCAGCGCGGCGGACTTGGAAAAACTGGTGGCCCCAATCGCACTCTATCCCGACTCGCTCATCGCGACCAT
>CAIKLQ010000733.1 GCA_903828255.1 uncultured Verrucomicrobiota bacterium | reverse complement strand
GTTGGGTAAGTTCGGACAGTTGTCACAGCCGTCGGGGATGGTGTCGCCGTCACGGTCGAGGCGGTCGTCCTTGCCCGGGCAGCGGTCGCAGGCGTCGCCCACGCCGTCGCGGTCCGCATCGGGTTGGGAAACAATCCCGTCTCGGGAGTAGGCGAACCCACCACCGCCGCGTGAGGACCAGCTTACCCAGTGGATGTCGTAATACTTGTCAGTGGTGATATCATGCAGGCAGGTATCTCGACCGGGAAGCTGTGCCAAGTCTGGCAGGTATCCATTCCGTCTCAGAGATACCAAATCCGGCAAGTAAGGACTGGTCGGTGCTCCACAGGTCCCCGCCGCCCATTCGATCGCATCCGAGCCCGCGTTGTAAACACTCCTAGCGTTACTTCGTGTGATGGCAAGGTTCTGCGAGATCCTGTCGGCGACCGAACCATCATCCGGATCACTGTCCCGCTTGGTGAACGTGCCGTAACCGAGAACCGGGGGGTTCGAAACGGTGGGGCAATTGTCCACATCGCCGCAGACGCCGTCACCGTCGGCGTCATTGGCCGGATCGTGCGGACACGGGTCAACGTCTCCACAGAGGCCGTCACCGTCCGCGTCGTTGGCCGGGTCGTGGGGACACGCGTCGCAAGCATCACCCAAACCGTCGCCGTCGGCATTTGCCTGATCGGGGTTGGGTTTGTTGGGGCAATTGTCGCAGGCATCGCCGATGCCGTCGCGGTCGGAGTCTGCTTGATCGGGATTGAAGACGTTCGGACAATTATCGCAGCCGTCGGGAACTCCGTCGCCGTCGCGGTCCTGGCGATCGTCCTGGCCCGGGCAGCGGTCGCAGGCGTCGCCGACGCCGTCGCCGCCACGTCCTATGCTGACGATAGTCTCGTAGTCGTAATAATAGTAGCAGGCATAGGGATACGTGCCGTTACTGCCGGAGAAATCCACGATGAGGCGGGTGCTTGAGAACGTTCCCCACTGGATACGAGCGCGCGCCCAGGTGAAATAGGTGCCGGAACCGATTTTGCGGAACCGGATCGCGTTATCTCCCGTCGTGTTCCACGCGGCAAGCAAGGTGGAGTCTGAAACAGTGAACGACTGCGCTGAGGAATAGCAATTGTAGGCGTTCGCCGGATCCGAGACGAACGAGGCGACCACAACGCCGTTGAGCTCAAACTCGAACGTGCTGGCATATTCGAAGACGGTGTTCAAGACCTCGAAGGTGATCGAATCCGGGGTGCCACTGCCTTCGGAGTCGGCTTGATCGGCGTTTGCAACCACGGGGCAGTTGTCGCACGCGTCCGCTACGCCATCACCGTCCGTGTCTTCCTGCCCAGGATTGTAGCTGAACGGGCAGTTGTCGCACAGGTTCCCTCGGCCGTCGCCGTCGGCATCTGCCTGATCGGGATTGGGTGTGTTGGGGCAATTGTCGCAGGCGTCGCCAATGCCGTCGCCATCGGCATCGACCTGATCCCCATTCGGGGTATAGCGGCAATTGTCCACATTTCCGCAGACCCCGTCATGATCAGCGTCGTTCTCTGAGTCGTTAGGACACGGGTCGCACGCATCACCCAAGCCGTCGGAGTCGGCGTCTTCCTGATTGGGGTTGGCGACAAGCTTGCAGTTGTCGGAGACGTCCGGCACGCCGTCGTTGTCATCGTCGGTGTCGCAGGCGTCGCCCTGACCGTCGCCGTCCGTGTCCAGTTGGTTGGCGTTGGCGACCGTCGGGCAGTTGTCCTGGGCGTCGAGAATTCCGTCGTTGTCGTCATCGGGGTCGCAGGCGTCGCCGAGACCGTCACCTGAGTGGAAACGGAAACGGGAGTCCGTCATTACGGTGAACGGGTTGTAAGTGCGGCCAATCGTCTCGAACGGGCCAAAGGTCGTCGAGTCGCCGACCGACATGCCAGCGAAATCGAACCCCGTGTCGAAGATGCCTCCGGTGCTGATGCCAAGAGTCCCATAGGACGCGTCCAGCCCGTCGTAATTCATCTCGATCTCGCCAGAACCGAAGTGAAGCGTAAGCTGGAACGTGACATTCCCACCACCGCCGTAATAAGGCAGGTTCTTCCAAGTCACCACAAAGCGATCCCCCAGCAGATTGGCACGATAGCCGCCAGGGTTGCTTGGGGGATAGAGGTCCGCCAAGAGGATGCCCACCGTCGCGCCGGAAGGGAACTGGAGATGACCATTCGCTGACACATAAACCGAGTCTTGACTGCTCCCGTAGAAGGGGAATGTGCGACCTTCAAAGCTCAAGTAGGTCCAACAGTCGTCACACACGGTCAGCAATCGCTCGCCGTCGAGTGTGTCGGGATCCACGATCGCCGTATCTGTCAGGCGCGTGACGGTGTACGCCACACCACCGCCGTCCGAATCAGCCTGATCGGGGTTGGCGACCGTCGGGCAATTGTCGCAGGCATCGCCCACGCCGTCGCCGTCGCCGTCGGTCTGATCGGTACCGGGTGTGTTCGGGCAATTATCACACGCGTTGCCGAGGCCATCACCGTCGGAGTCTGCCTGGTCAGGGTTGGGTGTGTTGGCGCAGTTGTCGCAGGCATCGCCCACGCCGTCGCCATCGGCATCAGCCTGATCGGGGTTATAGGTGTTGGGACAGTTGTCCACATCGGAGAGAACGCCGTCTTGATCCAAGTCGTCGGGTTCGTATTCGAAAATAACCGTAATGGTCTGGCTCGGGCCGCCGCAGGTTGCCGTATTCACTCCGCCCCAGTTGCTGTTTCCAATTCCTGGACGAACGTTATAACCTGGAAAAAGGCAACTGCAAAACGCACCATCGGCATCAAGCTCCACATTGCCGCCGCAGCCAGGACTCACTCTCCAAGTCCGGCCATCGGAGAACCAAGTGCCTGCCCCCAAGGTGTGCAATGCGGCGGCGATTTGCGAGACTACGCTGGGATCCGATGTGGAAACACCAATTGTGTCGAAGGTTCCAAGCATAGTGACCTTCGTATAGTCATGGGTAGGCGTCAGTTGGGCTCGGAAGCCATTCCACGCAGTTACCTGTGTTGTGGGTGTCACGCCCTGCTGAAAGGACTGCGAGAAAACGATGAATCCAGTGCTGTCAGTGAAAAGAAACTTTGCGATGAAGCCGGAGGTCTGGCCGACCGCAGTGACAAGGAGCGTGGACCCCACACAGTCATCCTCACACACGTGCCACTGGGACTGAAATGATCCCGCTTGGTTGGCTACTACCGACCAAGGCTGATGCTCCGCGCCCGTGGACGGAGTGCCGTCCGCATGGTTTACGACCAGCCCGACAGTTTCCCCGGGTTGAAAACCGGTTCCCGAGATTGAAGCTGTACTGCCGGGGGAATAATCACTTTTGCTAGTCCACACCTTTGGCTCTATCAGCGTGGAAACCGATTTCGTGGGATCTGCTGCTGACGGTTGCTGCGCCAGAGTGGAAACACGGACGAAGGATCCCAGCAACAGGACGAGTGTGAAAAGAAATCGCGACAACCGCCCGGTAAGCGGCAGGTGGAAAGCGGGAGAAGGTAGATTTCGGGAAGCAGATTCGGGGGCGTTCATAGATTCAATCTGGTTGTTCGGCTGTGACGCTTGGAGTCGGCCGGGGTGCAGGCTCCGAAAACAGTTGAGTCGTTGGGTTGTCATAGGTTTAAGAGATGTCCTGAGTTTCATAACTGTACAGCTACATTGATACGTTACTTGCCCATTGCTGTTGGTACTTACACTCCTTCCGCAAGTTGGAACGGAGGTCTAATCAATTGTATAAGTGTTTCGCCGGCAGAAATGGAAACCACAAAGTTTGTTTCTTTTTGCCGAAGCATCGCTCCAAACGGATCCGGGGAAGACGGAACCCAAAAACCCGAAGCAGATTGACCGAAGCCAGCCAAGGCAACGAGGGGAGGCGGTTTTATGCGGGGAAGGGTATTGCGAAAAAAGTCCGAACCACGAAAATCCATCCCGATGTTCCTGCGTTCTCTCCGTTGCCTTCTGTGGAATAGAATTCGGAAACCAGGCTGAATCGAGCCTGATTCTCCAACCACCAAGCTATCATGGGCCTGCTAATGACCCCGCTTCGGCCTGTTCCGCGAAGGCGCAATCCCCAGTTTCAAAGCCAGATTTGCAATCTGGGAGCGGTGCCGGTTGATCAGCGTGTGCGAGACATTCAGTCGTCGGGCAGTCTCGCGAGCCGTAAAGCCCTCCATCAAACAGCGCAACGTCTCCTTCTCCTGCGGAGTGAGCCCCCGCACCAGCGCCGCCATGTAGTCTTTGACAATCACCTCGTCCCACAGCGCTCCATTCGATTCTGCCTGCTCAAAGAGACTGGACTCATCTTGCGTTGGTTCCAAATCTAGAACTTGAGCCCGAAAGTGCCTCGATGAATCCACGCTCCGCCCCTGGCGCAAGAGGTTTTGAAGGTGGAAGCGGCAACTCTGCAGATACCAAGCCTCGCTCTTTCCGGGATGCCGCTCCTCCGTACGCCACAGATGCACCATCGCCTCTTGCATCAGATCTTCGCGCAATGGCAGAGGCGCCAATCGCCCCACGATCCCGTGGAGCCTGCTCTGAATCTCTTGCGCTTCAATAAGCATGCACAGCCTCCGCATCAGTGTCTGTAAGTGATAGTACCCAGGCTCATCTTTCCAGCCTCCGCAGGGACCGCACCGGCGCCAGCAGCCGCGGTGGGCTGGCGGTTGACCCAGAACGCCTGTTCAAGGAACAAAACTTTGGTTTTGACGCTACGCCGTTCAAGGAGAATTGCGTCTGCAGCGGGTTCATTTCCTGGAAATTTTCTGGCTGCGGAAGCGGGAGTCAAGCGCGTTTTTTGGCTTCTTCGCTGGCCGGCAACGGCTTCATCCGTTGAAGCGGCTCGGTGGATGCCGGCCGGTGTTGATGATGAACGGCGGTCAGGACGCCGGTTCGCCGGTGGCTGGCATTCACGCCATTGAGTCCGTCGTGCGCCGCGCTTACGCCCTTTACGGCAAGTCCGCTGAATTGCAGAGCCTCGTGTATCCTGGGCAGGGCCACGTTTATACGCCGGCAATATGGGCGAAGACGCTGGACTGGATGACCGCAAGATTGAAGGCGTGAAGGGCAATCCTGAAGCGTCCACCGCCAGAAATTGATTCAAGCAGAATTTCCGACTCCATCGCGGCCCTTTTAACCCTCTGTAGCCGCCGACATGAGTCGGCGCAAAGCAAGGGAAAGTCAGCGCGGACTCACGCCCGCGGCCACGGTTTGCAAAGGCTCCCAGCTCAATTTCTTTATTGGCAACCGCGCCGGGCGGCGTATCGTTGTCGCACGAAAACATTTGGAAAAAAACTATGGCCAGAACTGAACGACACAAAATAGCAAACCGCGAAGCCGTTGCCGACATGCCCGAGTGGCTGAAGGAAAAAAACTGCCCGCACAAAAAGAAATACATGGCGGGCAAACGCATCCAGCCGAAAAACCTGACCGGCAAGGAAAAACTCACCTACATCGTGGATGAGTGCTTCCTCGCCTACAACTCCGCGCGGCTCAAGGAAGCCTGCCAGTTGTTCACGGAGCGGATGCTCGAACCCGACGTGACCATCGGCATGAGCATCAGCGGCGCGCTGACGCCCGCGGGCCTCGGTTGCTCCAGCATCATTCCGCTCATCAAGTCCGGTTTCGTGGATTGGATCGTCTCCACCGGCGCGAATCTTTATCACGATCTCCACTTTGCGCTAAACTACCCGGTTCACTCCGGCAGCTTCAAGTTCGACGACACCGATCTGCGCGACAACGACCTCGTCCGTATCTACGACGTGGTGATCCCCTACTCCGACGGCTTGATGGCCACGGACGATTTGCTCCGCGAGATGTTCTGCCAGCCCGAGTTTCAGAAGGAAATGGGCAGCACCGAACTGCATTATCTCATCGGCAAATACGCCGCCGAATGGGAACGCAAGAACAAGCTCAAGGATGTCTCCGTGATGGCCGCCGCGTATCGGGCGGGCGTGCCGTGCTTCACCAGTTCGCCCGGCGACTCGACCATCGGCATGAACGTGGCGGGCGTGGAATTGCGCGGCAGCAAACTCCGCGTCAACCCGAGCATTGACGTGAACGAATCCACCGCCTACGTCCTCGCCGCCAAGCGCGCCGGGGGCAAGAGCGGCGTGGTGCTGTGGGGTGGCGGCAGTCCGAAGAACTTCACGCTGCAAACCGAGCCGCAGATTCAGGAAGTGCTCCGCATCAAGGAAGTTGGCCAGGACTTCTTCATCCAAGTCACCGACGCCCGGCCCGACACCGGCGGCTTGAGCGGCGCGACGCCCAGCGAAGCCGTGAGCTGGGGCAAGGTGGATCCGACCAAACTCCCCGACGCCGTGGTTTGCTACACGGACACGACCATCGCCATGCCGATCTTCACGCACTACGCGCTGGCGAAACACAAGCCCCGCAAACTGAAGCGCCTTTACGATCAGCGCGACAAAGTGCTCAAAGCCCTGACGAAGGAATACTTCATCCACAACAAAGTGAAGATGCTCGACGGCAGCGAGCCGGTGCTCTGATCTCGGATTTTGGCTTTCTGATTTTGGATTAACACGCGGGCTGGAGGCGACTCCGGCCCGTTTTGTTTTGGAGTGCGGTGACTTGTCACTGCTTTGGGCGCTTGGCCGACTTGTCGGCCAAGCAGCGCCGCGTGGAGCGGCGCGGGGAAAGGGGTTAGGCATACGCTCTCTGGAGAATCGTTCGCGCTACAACATTCGACGGCGACAAGTCGCCTGCCAAAAGCGGTGACAAGTCACCGCACTCCAAAGCCAGTGGCGGCGACTTGGCAGTGCTGCATTGGTCCGTCACCAGCTGCGGTTCAAAATTTCCTGTAACAAATCCTCGGTTCCGCTTCTGAGGTTGGTATATGAATGATCGCACCGTGAAGCCAACGCCCGCTGACGCCCGGAATTGCCCCGAATGTGGCACGCCGCTGCCCGCCGGCGCGCTCGCGGGCTTGTGTCCCGCCTGCCTGCTCCAGCAAGGCGCGGCGGCGGACACCGTCACCGAGGGAAAGCAACCGCCGTTCAACCCGCCACCCGTCG
>CAIKLQ010000732.1 GCA_903828255.1 uncultured Verrucomicrobiota bacterium | reverse complement strand
TGAACCGCCGCGCCGTACCCCGTGACTACTCATGAAGACTACTGATTGGATTGTATGTTGGGGGTTGACGATCTTTCTTTGCGCCAGTCAGGACGCGCGCGCCGCGAATTTATTCGATGACAGCCGGATGTCCACCCTGCCCCCTCCAGTTTACCAGACGATCAAGTCGGTGCTGGGAAGTGGCCGCTTATCCGAGTTGGTCTTGACCAATGAAAACGGTGTTCCCGTTTATGAAGTAGAGATGCGGATGCGGGGGATGGACCGCTCGTTCACTGTAGCCACCGACGGCAGTCTGGTAGCGCGGCAGGTCTTCCTGAAAGAACTCCCGCCCGCAGTGCTCGCCACGGTCCAGCGCGAAAGTGCAGCCGGCAAGGTCGCGTCGCTCTATTGGCTCAACACCGATGGCGACCCCACTTACTACGTCGAGTTCACCAAAGGCCAGCAGGCGTCATGGGTAATGGTCGCGCCCGATGGCTGGGTGACCTCGCGCCAGGTGAATTTAGAAGCGCAGCCCAAACCCGTGCAAGCCGCCATCCGGGAAAAACTCGAAGGCCGGATTCCCACCGACGTCGCTCGGGCCGTGGAAGGCGACGAACTAACCTTCGAGGTGACCGACACGGTTAAAGGCCGCGAACGGCTCTGGATTTTTCATGCCGACGGTTCGGTCGCCGCCGAACCGGTCGCGCTGAGCGCCGTGCCACCGCCGGCCCGCGCGGCGCTCACCCGCCAAGTCACCGGCGGCCGGATTGTGTATGTGTTTAACCTACCAAACAACGGCTCCCCGCTCTACGAAGTGTGGTTCGTGCATCAGGGTGCCCGGCACGTTTGCACAGTGGACGCGGAGGGGCGGATCCAAAGCGAGGAACTACCGCTGCGGGAACTGCCGCAACCGTTGCCGAGCGTCATCCAAGCCAAAGCCATAGGTCGGTTTATAGTGCGAATCGAAATGTTGCCCGGCGAGCCAAGTGCAACCTACGCCGTGACCTTGCGCCGGCAGGACAAACTCGAAGTGCTGCGATTCGCCGCCGATGGAAGTTTGATTGGGAAATAGACTCACGGCCCAGGTTCGTGGGATGGACCGCATTTCAAGAAGGGGTGCCGGCGAATCAGACCCGGCAACCCCGACGCCGGCCTGCAATACCTGGGAAAACGCCGCTTGCCACCCGCCGTTGGAGGCTTAGACTCACCACCAATGAACGCGTCGCAAAAGCAATTCTCCCTGAACATCTGAGTGTCCGTCGGTTCCGGGCTTCACGGTCGAGTCGGACCGCCGCTTTGCGACATAACAAAAGCGTCAATAGTGAGGAATTATTTCGGAAATGGCGGCTTGGGAATGAGGGTGTTGTGAAAGTACTGGTCATCGAAGACGAGAAAAAGATTGCCTCCTTTGTCCGCAAAGGGCTGGAGGCGCGCGGCTGCGTGGTCGAGGTTTCCCATCACGGCGACGAGGGATTCACGCTGGCCAGCACCCAGCCCTACGATGTAGCGATCCTCGACATCATGCTGCCGGGGCGCGATGGCTTGAGCATTTTGCGCAATCTGCGCGAGCGAAAGAATCCCCTGCCGGTGATCCTGCTCACCGCCCGCAGCGAACTCAATGAGCGGCTCGAAGGCTTGAACCTCGGCGCGGATGATTATCTCACCAAGCCGTTTCACATCGAGGAACTGATAGCCCGCATGCACGCCGTGACGCGGCGCGCGGCGGGCACGACTCAAAGCATTCTCGCCGTCGCCGATCTGAAAATGAATCTGCTCACGCGCAAAGTGACGCGCGGCGGGCCGCCCATCGAGTTGACGGCGCGCGAGTTTTCGCTGCTTGAACACTTGATGCGCTCGCCCGGCCGGGTGCTGACGCGTGTCGAGATTTGCGAGCGGGTCTGGGACTACAATTTTGACCCGGGCACAAACCTCGTGGACGTGTATGTCCAGCGCCTTCGCAAGAAGGTGGATGGTGATTTCGCGGAAAAACTCATTGAGACGATCCGTGGCGTGGGCTACTGCATCAAAGCGGGGAAGTGACGAATGACCTCCCGGCTCAAGATCGCCCTGCTTTCGGCGGCCATTTCGGGGGTGGTGCTCGTGGCCTTCGGCTGGGTGGCGGGGCTGCTGATCAGTCGGCAAAAACTGGAAAGCGTGGACACGGAAATCCGCTCGCTCGGCGTGCGCCATCCGGGTTGGATTGCGAATCGCGGGAACTACCAGCGGCTCGACGAGGCACTCGAATTCATCTTTGGCGAAGCGCACCAGAACCAAGTAATCCTGCTGGTCAAAGACGCTGGCGCCGCGGTGTTGCATACCTCGGCGGGCTGGCCCCAGGAGCTCGAACCAGCCAAACTGGATTGCCAACTGGAGACTGATACCAATGCCGTCACGGTGGGCGTGAGTGCGGGAGCGGGGGCGGGTTTGGGCCGGGGCCGGGGCGGCATGGGCCGCGGACTCGGCCCGGGCGGCGGCGGCGGACAAGTGACCTTCACCAAAGTGCCCAAGTTCCAAACGGTGATCACATCTCGCGGCGAATGGCGTCTGGGGATGTTGGGCACGGCGGACACCACCCTCGTCATCGGCTTGAATTACGCCGCGCCGCGCGCCGAGTTAAACCGCATCCGCAACGCGTTCCTCCTCGCGCTGCCGTTGGCGCTGGCGCTCGTCGGGTTGGGAGGCTGGGTCGTGGCGGGCCGCGCGCTGCACCCACTCACAACCATCGCCGCCACCGCTGAGCGCATCACGGCCCGGGGCTTGGATCAGCGGATTCCGGATTCCGGCGAAAGCCCGGAAGCCAGCCGCGTGGTCCAGGTCCTGAACCGCATGATGGACCGGCTGGAAGCGAGTTTCCGCCAAGCGACCCGCTTCAGCGCCGACGCTTCCCATGAATTGAAAACCCCGCTCACCGTGATGCAGGGCGAACTCGAAAACGCGCTGCAATTGGCCGCGCCCGGCTCGCCGGAGCAGCAATTGTTCAGCAATCTGATCGAAGAAACCCAGCGCCTCAAAACCATCACCCGCAGCCTGCTGCTGCTGGCTCAGGCCGACGCCGGCCAGCTCAAGCTCGTGCTGGAACCCGTGGATTGGAGCGCGGAACTGGACGCCATGATCGAGGACGCGCGCGTGCTCGCCGCCGCCGCCCGCCTGCAAGTTGAGGTGGACCTGCCGCCGCACTTGCGCGTCGAAGCCGACCGAACCCTGCTGCAAACTGCGCTGTTCAACCTCCTCAGTAACGCGATCAAATACAACGAACTGGACGGAAAAATCTCCATCCGCCTGCATGTGATGGCGAACCAAACGGTGTTCTCCATCGGCAACACTGGGCCCGGCATTCCCGAGGCCGACCGGCCGAAAATCTTCGACCGGTTCTTTCGCGGGGACCGGGGCAATAGTCCCGCCGTGGACGGCCTGGGGCTGGGATTGAGTCTGGCGCGAGAAATTGTGCGGGCGCACGGTGGCGAATTGTCGCTCCAGGAAAGCCGCCCGGGCTGGACCGTTTTTTCCGTGACCTTGCCGACGGAAATGACCCCGGTTTGATGCTGACGGAGCGCGGCGCGCTGCGGGCCACAAACTCGTGCTCCAGACCGGACTGAGGTGAGGCAGGCTGAAGGCTCCGACTACCACACCCGCCAGGCGCGATAAAACTGCGCCGGTGGAGCGTTTGTGCCGGTGTCTTCGACGAAAAGCAACGTGCCCGAGCCGTCAAGAAATTCGAGCAATGCGCCATCCGTCCAGGCGGTGAGGTTGGTGCTGGATTGCAGGCGGAACTGTTGGTCGGTTGCGCCGGTGAAGAGAAAGACGTTCATGCCGGATTTGCGTTTAAAGCTCGCGATCTGAATCGGCGTCGGATCCGGGACCAGTTGGCTTCGCAGAATCGCTCCCTCGCTGCCGACGGTCACAAGCTGGCCGTTGTGGGTGGTCACGCCGTAGAGGGATTTCTTGGTGAGCGTGCCGAAGTTGAACCAGTTGGTGGCGTCGGGACTGCCGAGTACCGTGCCTTGATTGCCGACGACGAACCAGGTGTCTTCGATGAAGTCCGCCGCATTGAGCCAGGCGGTGCTCCCACTGGCATTGGTGCGCCATTGCACCCCGTCCTTGCTGGTCAGGAGACAGCCGTTCTGGCCCACGGCAACCAACCGGTCGTTCAACCAGCGCGCTTGACTCAGCCAGTTGGTCGTGCCGGAAACGCGCGGGGTCCAACTCACGCCGTTGTTGGTGCTGGTCAGAATCACACCGGCTTCGCCCACGGTCACGAGGCCGCCCGGAAACGCCGCCACGCTCATCAGAAAGGCGCTCGTCGGGGTGCTCTGGCGCGTCCAGTTCGTGCCATTCGGACTGGTGAGAATCGTGCCGTTGCCGCCTGCCAGGATGAATTGCGTCCCGTCGTGGCAGACGCCTTGGAGATCATTGGTCGTCGGCTTGGGGGAGAGTTCGTTCCAAAGAAACACATTTGTGCCCCACAGCACTGTTCGCCGTGCTCCGCACGCTGCTCGAACGGAAGATCCCGCGCACCGTGCTGGACACCGCCCGGATGCCGGCCCGGGAGCGGGTGCGCCCGAGCTACACCGTGGGCCAGTTGGCGCACCACCCCAACCTGCGCAACCCGGAGTGGCTGGGCCAGACTTTGAAACGCTTCCGCGACGCGCTGGTGGGCGGGACGGAGCGCACCTGGGCGCACCTGCTGCGCGATCTATCCTGGCTGGCGGATGGCGCGAAACTCTTTGCCTGCAAGGACGAGTTCTACTTCGATGGCCGCAACCTGCCCCAGGGTTTGGGGGTCAACGGCGGCGTCATCCTGCACGGCCACACCTACGGCATCCATACCTAACCAGCCGCCCTTGCACCACGCCAATAATTCTTGCACCCACTCTCGCCGGGTGTAGCTTCCCCCGTATGACTGATTCCCCTTTCGCCACGGAAGAGACTCCCGACTTCCTCACCACCCTCTACGCCCTGTGCAGCGCCATCGGGAACGCCCGGAAGCAGGCGCTCCAGCGCCAAGCCACGCAGCGGCGGGGCTTGGGCGCGGCGGCTGATCTGGCGGCCGTCGAGGAAACCCTCTCCGACCTCATCCGCAGCGAGGATGCCTTTGCCGCCCGTTCGCCCTAAAACCACCCCACCTATGCACCTGACCCACCTCGACCTCTTTGCCGGAGTCGGCATGTTCTCGCTGGCCGCCCGCTGGGCGGGGATCGAGACGCTCGCCTTCGCGGAAATCCACCCCTTCTCCTCCTTGAGAATGTTCCTGCTCTCCGAGTCAAAGGGGCGACGACCAGGGGGCGGCGTGCGTTACTTGGCGCATCCAGTCGAAGAAGTGGACCGGGATCTGCGGGACGCCGGCATTGCCGATGCAGGCAACGCGGTCCATCCAGCGGGCATCCCCATCAGGCGCTCGGCGAAGGTCGGGTTCAACTTGCCACTGTCCGTTACAATCGCGGAGAGGTAGGAGTGGCTCACCCAATGCGCGTGGCTCTTGCTGCCCTTTGGGCCGCAGCCCTTGTATTCCGACTGTCGTATCGTAGGCAGCAATCCAAACGCAAAACCGCCTCCCACGAGAGCCCACACAACTTTCAAGGTGGTTTTGCTCATACGGTTGCTCAGCGAGTTGGCAGGGTGCGCTGATGATTCAGATATTTCGCATATTTCGGGTAAAATCGGCGCGCGGCCAGGTCATTGGTGAAATGGGCGAAATCATGCTCCGCGTAACTGCAGTTCAGTAAACCTTGTTCGGTCAGCATTGGTCCATAAGCACCGGTGGCCGGGCAGGTCGGCATGAACTTCAGGAATGATTCGTTAAGCAGGTTGGTCACATAAATGGAGTCGGTCGGTTGCAGGTGGTAGTGCTTCAGGTAGGCTTCACGCACCTGCAAAATGACCCGCTGGTTCACGAAACAGGCATTTTCGGCCATCGTCACCCGCGCTCTCACAAAGTTGGTCGAAATGACCGCCAGCAATCCTATTACCACCACGGTGTATAACACAATCCGCACCATTAGTGCCCTATTCGGCTTCATGACGATAGGATAGGCAAATGCGGCGAAAAGGAAACTCGAAAAAAGCTTCCGTGCCCAGTGCTTCGAGAATGGCGTCCGCTCTGCGAGTGCCGTTCCCGTCCCGTCCCTCTTTGCGCCTTGGCGGCTTCGCGTCTTGGCGTTGAATTCCTCTTATGAAAACAAACCAAAACAAGGAGCGCAACCCGAACACCGCCATCTATCGCCGCGTCTCCACCGACCACCAGGACGGCAGCCTGGCACTGCAAGAGCAGAAGGTCCTCGACTATGCCCGGTTCAAAGACCTCACCGTGCAACCGGACCTGACCTTTGCCGATCCCGACACCAGCGGCCGCACCCCGATGCTCGAACGGGAGGGCGGCCGGGCGCTGATGCAGCGCCTCGCTTACGGCGACGTCCAGCACGTCATCATCGCCAAGCTCGACCGGCTCGGGCGCAATGTGCGGGATGCCCTGAGCGTGATTGATGCCTTCAAAGCCCGAGGCGTGACCCTGCACATCACGGACATGGGCGGGGAAAGTCTCAGCACCCAAGGGCATGTGGGCCACCTGATCCTGACCATCCTGCTGGCGGTGGCGCAGTGGGAGGTGGAGGAAATCCGCGACCGCGTGACCAAGCAGTTGCGGGCGCGCTTCGTGGCGCTGCAACTCACCGGCAACGTCCCCTTCGGCCATGACGTGGACTACGTGTTCGCCGATGGCCACCACGAACTCAGCCCGCGAGCCT
>CAIKLQ010000731.1 GCA_903828255.1 uncultured Verrucomicrobiota bacterium | reverse complement strand
GTAACAAGGCAGGCAGAGGGGAAGACCAACCTTCTTTGGGGTCGGTTGGCTTCCCTCACTGCCGTTAGGCTGACACCATTTTTAACCCGATGAAATTAACGAGCCAATGGCGCCCGAAACCCGCCGCAAAAACAGCGGACAACACTGGTGAAAAACTCGCCCCAAAAGCAGGCGAAAAAGCCGGGGGAAATCCTGGGGCCCAAACCGGAACGGGCGACCCGACGAAACCGGCCCAAATGGAATCGGTTGGCGACCAATTATTTGCCCTCCTGGCGGATCTGAAACTTCGCGGTGGCGTCTGGCAAACCTGCGACGTTCGCGGAGCGCATTACACGCTGGCAGTCTGGTGGCCGAAAGTGGCGCCGACGCAGTTGATGCTGGCAACGGATTGAACTATGAAAACGCTCGAACCCTGTCCCCCCGCCCCGCAGCCCTATTGTGAAGATTATTATCCACTCTGGAAACACATGTCCGACAATCATGGTCTTACGCTGCTAGACTCTGAGTGTGAGGACATACTTCAAGTCGCTGACAAAAGCAAATCCCGCCCGCTGGCCACGATCACAGCGGAACGGGATGCCGCGATCACCCAGGCTAAGCACTTGTCCGAGTGGGCCACCAAGATGCACGACGAGATGCTCCACCAGTCTGCGAGGGCAAACGAATGGCGCGAGGAAGCGACCAAGCTGGCGGCCGCGCTGACGAAGTGGGCGGACAGGGTTGCGAACACGTCGGGTTCGGCGACGGAGTTAAAATGTGCCGTTTGCGGCAACCGAGAAATACAGGACGGCGAATGTCTCGTGTGCGGCTCTGAGGAGTATTGTGAAATGCGTGGAGATGGCCACACCACGAGAGAACAGATATGAACCAAAACCTACCCGATAACGTAACCGCCGCTGACCTCGACCGCCACCTGGCCGGCGCCAGCGGCGAGGAACAATGCGAGATGTGCGCCGGCGAGGGCACGATCATCGTCACCACCTCACCCGAGGACGCCCCGGAGCGCGAGCAATGCCCTGAGTGCAACGGGAAAGGCGTCATCACCTACTGCGTGTCCGAGCGCAAAGCCGAGCGCAAGGCTGAGGCGGATGAGCGCCGGGCGGATGAGCGGAGGGACGAGTGAGCGCGGACTGCGCAAGTCCGAACCCCGCCGTTTCCAACTCAAATAAGAAGGCTATGACTACCATCGGTTTGCATCCTAAAGCCGGATCCGTCCGCCGGCCCTCAATAAATATGCCGCTGGCGTTTGAACAACAACCGAAGGAGAGCGCGAAGGCGTTTGCGGCGTTCCAGACGTATCTCGGGATGGGGCCGCAACGGTCTTTGGATGCGGTGTCCCAAAAGTGCGCCAAAAGCCTACCACTGCTCAAGCGGTGGTCGGCGCGGTGGGAGTGGACGCTGCGGGTGGCGGCGCAGGCGGCCCAGGTGGCGGCGGTGGAGCGTTTGGCGGTGGCGGTAGTGGCGCGGGCCAAGGCGGTGGATTGGGCGCAGCGGGAGACCGCGCTGCGCGAAACGGAGTGGGCGATGCACGAGCGGGCGATTGGCGCCGCGAAGCGGGGGCTGGATGAGTACCTGAAGCGCGACAAGGTGTATGCGAACTTGGCGGACATTGCGCGGATGCTGGAAATTGCGAGCAAGCTGGGGCGGCTGGCGACGGGCTTGGGCACGGATGGCGAGCGCCGGGCCGATGTGGGGCTGGTGCGGGTGGAGGTCCGGGTGGCGCTGGACAAGATTTACGGCGCCCCGCTGGCGGGGGAGGTGGTGGATGTGGAAGTCCAGAGTTTGGCGGCGGTAGGCGAGACGCTTGCGGCACTACCGGGGGGGGAAAAGCCATGACGCCTTGGGAACGGTATTTCGCGGTGGGCCGGCGGGCGGGATGTCCCCGGGCTCAAATGGAGCGGTTCGAGGCGGCGGACGTGATTTTGCAGGAGCGGCAACTGGCCGCGAGCGCGGCGGCGCGGTTGTGCGATCTGCCCGGCGGTCCGACGGCCGTGGGGTACGGCGGGGCGCGGGGTGGCGGCAAGTCGCATTGGCTGCTGGCGCAAATGGGCGCGGACGATTGCCAGCGCGTGGCGGGGTTGAAGTGCCTGCTGCTGCGCAAGGTGGGCAAGGCCAACCTCGAACACTTCGAGGATCTGCGGCGGAAGCTTTTCGGGCGCTTGGCGCACGATTTTGCGGCGTTCCGGGGAATTTTAACCTTCAAGAACGGCTCGCGCATCATCGCCGGTCATTTTCAGGCGGAAAAGGACATTGATGCCTACCTCGGGCTGGAATACGACGTGATCGGGATCGAGGAAGCGACGACGCTGACGGCGCGGAAATACCAGGACATCATGACGTGCTGCCGCACGTCGAACAGCGCGTGGCGACCGCGGATTTATTCGACCACGAATCCCGGCGGC